>JAXHUC010000015.1:36535-66863 GCA_034189805.1 Cyanobacteriota bacterium | reverse complement strand
AAAAGTTGATGTTAATGGGTCTGACTCAACTTGAATTGCAACAGCATTATTAAAGTCGATCTTTGGGTATTCAGTCGCTTTAGGTCGATCGACCCAAAGCGACTTCTTTAAAGCTGTTCCACATTCCCCGTTCCCCGTTCCCTTGCCAAGGTTTGAGAACGTTCGCGATCGACGTAAATCAAAAAATTGAAAGCGTCCGATCGCCAACTGAATGGCAAAGGTTCGATCGGACGCATTGTGTATTGAATTTTCCCAGAGGACCGTCTCTATGAGGCGATCGCCAGCAAATCTTTTAAGCTTGCCGCGAGTAGTATTCCACCACCAGCAGTTCGTTAATCTGCAAGGCCACCCATTCCCGTTCGATAACACTGCCCACCGTTCCTTCGAGCTTATCTTTATCGAATGTCAAATGGTTGGGAACGTTTGCCAAACCCGGTGATTGCAAGTTTGCTTTAATCATCTCGCGGGAATGTTCCCGGTTGCGAACGCCGATGATATCTCCAGGACGGCAGTTGTAGCTGGCAATATCCACCACGCGACCGTTCACCGTGATGTGACCGTGGTTGACCACTTGGCGCGCGGCCGGAATCGTCGGGGCCATTCCCAAGCGAAACACGGTATTATCCAAGCGCATTTCCAGAAGCTGGAGCAAAACCTGTCCGGTGGAACCCGTGACGCGACGGGCCTTTTTCACGTATCTGAGTAGTTGTTTTTCGGTCACGCCGTAGTTGAAGCGGAGTTTTTGCTTCTCTTCGAGTCGAATGGCGTATTCCGAACGTTTGCGCCGTCCCTGACCGTGCTGACCCGGTGGATAGGCGCGTTTGGGATCTTTACGAGTTAAGCCGGGTAGAACTCCCAGACGACGAACGACTCTCAGACGAGGCCCTCGATATCTAGACATATAACTTCCTTTCGATTTTTGTGGTTAAATTTAGCACAGACATTCTAGTATACGGCTTGAGATTGCGAACCTCCAAGCCCGAGTGTTGGATCGTCGAATAAATTCTCTAGCACTTTCCCAAACCATGCATCCATTTTCTGTTTCTGAGTCGAACGGCCAGCGTCCATTTATCCGACGGGCGATCGCCGCTGTTGCCGCCCCGATCGTGCTGGCGATCGCCTTCCCGATTGCTCCCGCCTTCTCCCGCGCCGTTCGGGTCGATCGCGACGACTATAACTCTTGTACCGAAGACTTACTCGCGGCGGGAATCGAGCCGCAATTGGCCGCACCGTCCTGTGCGAGCGTTCTCCGTCCCGAGGAGTTGGGAAGCTGCGTTGCCGATATTGAGTTAGACACCCCAGCCTCGGCATTCGATGCCCTGAGAAACTGTCGGCAGGTGCGGCGACCTCTAGAACTGTCCACCTGCGTGGTAGACATTCATGAATTTACCAACGATCCCGAAACGGCGATCGTGCTCGATCGCTGTCGCCGCAGCCTCTTACCGGAACGCTTTTCGAGCTGCGTGGTCGGGATTAGCGACCAGATTAATCTCGATGGGTTGCGGATTACACCCACGGAAATGATGAATACTTGCCTGGATGCGAGCGATCGCTTTGAAGATACCTTCCCCACTTTCGTTCCCCCCCAAAACGAACCCTTTTTCGATGATGAGAGAGACTTGAGATCTCAAAGTTAACGTTCGGGTAATGGGGACTTGTGGAGTGATGAGCGCTCGGCGACGAACGGGTTTTCAAAATATCCGATCGAAGTCCTTCCTCCCTTGCCTCCCCTGCTCCCAAAGCCCCCCCTGCCCACCTTCACGAGCGTCGTAATTGCGATGGCGATTGCTAGATCGATCCTCTCTCCTCAGTGTTTCAAGACTTTCAAAAGCTGCAACAACATCTCTTCGAGGGGGGGAGACAGCTCGATGGGCAAATTCCCCGATCGAACGTGGAGATCTCGCTGGGGAAAGGGAATTTCGATATCGCGCTCTCGGAAAAGATCCTCGATGCGGAAGTACAAATCGCTGACGATCGCCGGGTGTCGAGCGGGTTTTTCCGACCAAACCCACAGCTCGAAGTCGAGGGAACTATCGCCGAACCCAACGAAGACAACGTGGGGAGTGGGAACATCGAGAAGCTCGGAGTTCTTTTTTGTGACTTCTAATTTTGCGGCTTCGAGTAAGGTCGATCGCACCATCTGTATATCCGAACCGTAGGCGACACCGACGGGCAAGCGAATTCGAGACATCGGACATTCGTGACTCCAGTTGAGAACTTCGCTTTCGAGGAAGCGGGAGTTGGGGACGATAATCGAAACCCGATCGAGGGTGCGAATGATGGTGCTGCGACTGCCGATCCGTTCGATGGTGCCTTTGAAGTCCCCCACTTGAACGAAATCCCCTACCTGAATGGGACGCTCGAATAGCAGGACGATACCACTGCCCAAATTTTTAGCAATGTCCTGAAATCCAAAACCGATCCCGACGCTCAGAGCACTGGCTAAGATAGTCAGCGAGGTAATGTCAAGTCCCCAAGCTTGGAGGATGACCACCGTCCCGATGGTGATAAAGGTATATTTGACCACGGTGGCAACCACTTCCTGAGCGTTGCGATTCAGGCGCGTCATCGGTAAAACCCGCCCTCGCAGTTGAGAGGCAATGGAGTTAGCCGCGAACATCAATCCAATCATCAACAAGATGAGAACGAGCAAGTTGACGAGCGAATAACTGCGCTCGTCGGTGGTCAACAACGGAGCGCTCAAACTCGTAAAAATCGTGTTGATGAAATTAAAGGTCCATTGCCGAGTCCAAGGAAATAAATTTGTAATGTAAAGTATCGCGACAATAACAACGATCGAACGAGCGAGCAGTAACAGTAATTTCCGCAGTTTCTGCCAGCCTTTCGACCAAGTTCCCACCGCATCCCAAACAAAATGGTTTTTCCACGCCCAGCCAAGTCCCCTGTATGCGGCAGCCGCAACGCACGCCACCACGAGTGCTTCTAAGAGGGTTCTGCGCATAAACTCCGCACTGCGTTCGTCGCGGGCCGTTTTTAATGCATCTTGGATTTCCTGCCTCCATTGTTTGGCTTGCTTGAGGGGAGGCCGACCCTCGGGTTCGACATCGCTTTGGGTAACGGTAAGCAGGTGGCGCTCTCCAATGGAAATGACGGGCAAACCGTTGCGTTCTTCAAGTTCAACTTCGATCGGTTCGGTCGATCGCGCGGCCCGCTCGAGTTCTGCATTGACAATTTCCGCACGTTGGCTCGCATCGAAGGTTTCGGAACTTCCCAGTTCAAACAACTTTTGCCCGTCGAGGATAACGGGTTGGGCGATTGCTTCGGGTTCGGTTTGGGTGAGTGCGGGTTGCAGCCACAACCCAAATAACAGCACTCCGAAGACAATACCGAAGACAAGAGCAAAGAATAGGCGATATCGTCGAGAGATGTTAACGGCTTGAGGAATCGGAAGTTTCAGATTTCGGGCAATTCGATTGGGGATTCCCATTTTGGATCGGTTCGCGCACTCAGCGTCGTATCAAGGATGTGGGCGATCGGTACATTAGCTAGTATAAGTATTTGCGACTCAGATAATTGTCCGGAGTCGGGTCGCTGCCATCAAGACAAAAAAGAGGCGATCGCTCCTTTGATGAAACTCAATCTAGGACTTGACAAACGAGCATTTATTCTGAATTTTTACTGATGTGTGTACGATACCTTAACCTGTATGAAATATATGTGAGAAGCTCAACCTCTCACTTTGCTGTGACTTCTTCTAAGTGTTGTGGAGTTCCCCATTTCCAAGACCCCTGAGTTACGAGTAAAAGGTTAGAATTGACGGTCGTTTGTCAAGTCCCAGGTGTCGTTTTACAAGTTAGCCAACGACCTCAATCTAGACTTTGTCCGGCGATCGCTCGACACCCCACGACTCACACCCAAAATCCTAAACCATTCCCCCAACAATGCGGCACTCAGAGTTGAGAGCCTTCGCTCCAAATATGTACGCTGAATTCGATCTGAGGGACAATCGAAAAAATGGGTTGTGGTAAGTACAAGTGCGATCGCGAACGGCTCGCGGCTGGGGTCGCAGTTCTCAAATCGAACAAATCGAATGAGAATTTCGACTTTCACTGTTGTTAGCTTCGTCCGCGTCACTCAATTTAAAAACGCTTATGAGCAAATTAAACTTACAATCTAACTTACCGCTAGCGGTTGCTGTTTTCTGCACCTTCGGATGGGAGAGTCTCCCAGCGCGATCGCAAATTCTCCCCGACGAGACGCTACCGAATAACTCAGTTGTCACCCCCAACGACAATCTCTTCACCATCGATGGGGGAACCGAAGCCCGCAGCAATCTTTTCCACAGTTTCCAAGAATTTAACCTCCCCACTGGAAGTGAGGCCTTCTTCAATAATGCCGCGAGTATCGACAATATCATCACCCGCGTTACGGGGGGCAACCTCTCCGATATCGACGGGTTGATTCGCGCCAACGGTACGGCGAACCTATTTCTCGTCAATCCCAACGGCATCCAATTCGGACCGAATGCTCGGTTGGAGATCGGTGGATCGTTTGTCGGTTCAACTGCCAACGCGATCGAATTTGCCGATGGCAGCACCTTCAGTGCCACCGATCCCGAGACGGACAGTTCGCTACTCACCGTGAGCGTTCCCATCGGCTTGCAGTTTAACAACAACTCCGGTGCGGTGCAGGCGATCGGCTCGGGCTATACGTTAGACAGAGGCGACGATCGCTTATTCTCCCCACGCAGCGATGCCGATTTACGGGTCGCCCCAGGTAATACCATCGCCTTGTTAGGCGGTGACGTTTTTGTCGAGGGGGGACGCATCGGCACGGTGGGTGGCAATCTCGAACTCGGCAGCGTCACCGACGGGACGGTGAGTTTGACCGCTGTGGCTGGGGGATGGGAATTTGGGTACGATCGCGCCTTGGAATTTGGAGAGGTTCGGATCGTTGGCGGTTTGGTGGAGGCGATCGCTCCGGGCGGGGGGTCGATCGGGATTCGAGCAGAGCAAGTTTCCCTGACTGATGGGGGACAAATCGTCATTCAAAACCAAGGCATGACTCCTTCGGGAGGCATCGTTATCGAAGCAACGGAGTCCGTCGAGTCGATCGGATTGAATGCGACATCCCGCCTTGGCAGTGGTGTGGTTACCGATGCCCTCGCTGGCTCGATCGACGGTATCGAAATCTCGACCTCTCGCCTCACCCTCACCGGAGGAGGAGGAATCGTCTCCCGTGGTTTTGATGCCCCGGCGAGCAATATTATCGTCCGCGCCTCCGAGTCCGTTCGACTCCAACCCGACCCCGCCAATCCTTCAGATACCACCAACCTAGATTCATCGGCCCGTGGCACGGGAAAAGCCGGAGATATCGACATCTTCACGGGGGATTTGACGGTGTTAGGGGGGTCGTCGGTGTCCTCCCTGAGCTTTAGTCGGGGTGACGGTGGAGATGTGCGCGTGGATGCCGACTCGATCGAAGTTCTAGGCATTTCCGAACGTCTCATTGCCAGCCTCATCAGTGCGGGAACTCTCGATGAGGGAAATGCGGGAGATGTCACGCTCAATACCGGACGGTTGGTGGTGCGCGATGGCGGTCGGGTGGATTCTTCAACGGCTGCGGCTGGAGATGCGGGCAGCGTCACGGTCAATGCATCGGAATTTGTCGAAATTAGCGGCACCGTCCCCGGCTCGATTAACCCCAGCTTGCTCGTTTCTAGCGCCAACCTACTCGATGAGTCCCTACGCGCGAATTTAGACTTACCGCCCTTTCCCACCGGTGCGTCGGGCAACCTGACGATCGATACGCCCCAGTTGAGAGTGACCGATGGAGCATCTGTAAGCGTCAGAAACGACGGGATGGGAGATGGGGGCAAACTGACGATCGATGCCGACTCAATTTTACTCAGCGATCGGGGCAGCATCAGCGCCTCGACCCAATCGGGCGTTGGCGGAAACCTCACCCTCAACGTTGCCGAGTTGCAGCTTCGCAACGGCGCTCGAATCGGATCTGAATCTGGCGGAACGGGTGACGGCGGTAATGTGACCCTCAATACCGAGACCATCTCCCTCCTCGACAACAGCCAAATTAATGCCAACGCTTTTGCGGGTACGGGGGGTAATATTGCGATTACCGCTCGGGGTCTCTTTTTGTCCCCCAACAGTCAAATTACCGCCAGTTCTCAGTTTGGGTTCGATGGTATTGTCTCGATCGAAAATCCAAGCGTCGATCCGAGTTCGAGACTGGTCGCTTTAACCACGACCCCCCTCAACACCAGCCACCAAAATCAAAATAGCTGTGCGGCCGCGATCGACAATCGCTTTACCCTAATCGGTAATGGCGGACTCGCCGCAGATCCCACCCAATTCTTTCGGGAACGGACGGTCTGGCGAGATACCCGCCTCGGAGAAATCGATTCGACTCAATTGGAATTAGACTTGGAAGCGCGTGCGGGCGATCTCGCCCCAACTTTACCCGCGCCTCCTCTGGTTGAAGCCACGGATTGGGTCATGAATGCCCGAGGACAGGTGGAGTTAATTGCCGTCGCACCCGAAGGCGAAGGTCTGCCTGGTAACCCTTGGCTCGATCGCGCCGACTGTGAGGATTTGGTCGATAATGGGTGAGAGGTCGAGCTGGCGATGCCGATCGGGTCGTGCTTGTCTAGAAGAACGGACAATAGAAAAAACCTGTTGTCTGGAGGATGTCGATCGACCCGCGCGCTGCACTAAGACTCAGACGATCGAGACTTAGATAAATAGAGCGATAAAATGCGATCGTACCGATTCCACACTTATTGCAATTTTCGTTGAGGTTGACCCCACCGGATGAGGGCGGGTTTTGAAACTAGATCGCAGTGAGGGTAGTCGGGGCGGGTTTGTTTGGAAAACATTTGAAAGATTTGACTCCTAACCCAATTAAACCCGCCCTTACTGCTATATCAACCACTAACCTACAATTGTCTGGGTTCTATCTTTGTGAAAACCGCTATAACTTCCACGTTTAACGCTTCGATTGCCAGCATGGGTTTCTATTCTCAAGTTCTATTCCCCCGCCTGCTCGACTTTTCCATGTCCGATCCGGCCTTGGCGCGATATCGTCGGGACATCTTAGCGGAAGTGGACGGGGAAATCCTCGAAATTGGCTTTGGCACCGGGCTAAATCTCCCCTACTATCCCCAGAACGTCTGCAAAATTACGACGATCGATGTCAACCCCGGTACGAAGAAGTTCGCCCAAAAGCGAATTCAAGCCTCGGAAATCGAAGTTGAATCCTACATTCTCAACGGGGAATCGCTGCCGATGGTCGATAATACTTTTGATAGCGTCGTCAGTACCTGGACGTTGTGTAGCATTACGCGAGTCGATCGCGCGCTCCAAGAAATCCGTCGCGTCCTCAAGCCGGGGGGTCGCTTCTTCTTCCTCGAACATGGGGCAAGTGAAGAGGCCCACATTCGAGTTTGGCAAAATCGCTTGAACCCGCTCCAAAAAATTGTCGGCGATGGTTGTCACCTTAACCGAAACATTCAAGCATTGGTCGAAAATCAGTTTGAGCTGGTGCGATTGGAGCGATTTTATCTCGAAAAACTGCCTAAAGTCCTCGGATATACCTATCAAGGGGTGGCGATCGCTTCATAGGATTCGGTTTTGGAGGTTTAGGAGACCGTGGAAGCCCGATCGAATTCGAGAGCGTCCTTTCTTTCTCTCGATTCATGAGATGGAGATAAACGCCACGAATCCCCATCTCTTTGAGATTATTTAATTATTTTGTTATAAAAGTTAACAGACAAATGTCATAGGAACGCACTCACATGCTCAGACTTATTACCGACTTCGACGGTCCCATTATGGATGTTTCCGAGCGATACTACCAGGTATATCAATTTTGTCTCGAGCAAACTCGCCACCCGAAACAGTCGGTGCGTTGCCTATCCAAGGCGGAGTTTTGGCAGCTCAAACGAGCGCGGGTTCCCGAACGACAAATCGGCATTCTTTCGGGTTTAGATGCCGATCGCGCCATTGAATTTGCCAAGTTGCGCGGGCGTACGGTACATACTGCCCCCTACCTGCACCACGATACCCCCATCCCCGGCGCGGTCGAAGCCCTCGATCGCATCAAAAAAGCGGGGATCGATCTCGTCGTGATGACCCTGCGGCGGACGCGAGAACTCGACGAAGCCCTCGATCGCTGCGGTCTCGGATGGTTGTTCGATCCCGAGCGGCGATACTGCCTGGGGAACGATTACGTCAAAACTGGCGATGTGAGAGACAAACCGATGTTGATGACTCGCGCCTTACAAGAGCTACCCCCAGCGACCGATATCTGGATGGTGGGGGATACGGAAGCAGATCTGGTGGCGGCAAAAACCCACGGCATCAAAGCGATCGGCGTTCTCTCGGGGATTCGCGATCGCTCTCGGCTCGAGGCTTACGCGCCCGATCGAATTGTCAATAACCTAGCCGAAGCCGTCGAATCGATTCTGGACGAATCGATCCAACCCGTTGGGTAATGTACTCCCAACGCTTTAACTCATCCGAGTCGCTCTGGCTTCTATTTCAAAAAGCTCGTGGTCAGCCACAGTAGGAAAAACGTTATCCAAGCCGTGAGGGTGGTCACATCCACGGCAACGCCCAGTTGAGGGGCAATTGATGCCGCCAAAGCACCCCCACCCAACAATCCCACCAGTAAAGTGGCAACGGTCAGCAGCAAGGCCCGACCGAAACGATTCTCTTTACGGTTGAGGAAGTACAGGCTCGTTCCTACCCCCAAGGCTAATGCCACGGGTGCTAAACCCGACTGGATACTCATGATACTCAGCACGAGCAGGATACCCCCCGGCCACAGGATGTCAGCCTGACTGGGGGTATCTAGGGTACTTTGCAGCCAAGCCGGAGTGCGGTTGACTGGTGCGGTTGTCTTATTGGGCGGAGTATCGGGAGTCAAGCGTTCGGGAAATCGGATGCGTTCTGGAACTTTAATTTTTCCCTCCTGACGCAGCCGCAAGCGCTCCATCAACAGCGCGTCGTAGGCCGTTTCAATTTTCTCTAAAAGTTGGCGATCGCCTGCATTCTCTTCAATTAGGCGATTGCGTGCGTCTTGGATTTCATCAAAGGAAGAATCCTCGCTGACCCCAAGCTGTTCGTAGGGACTTCGATCGCTCATTACCGGATACTAAACCTAGGTTTCTCTCTAGCTTAACTCTATACCTCATATTTTAGTCTCCGAACATCGTTCTCGATCTGAGTCTTTGGCTCTAGAACTGGGAAGATCTAACGTTTTCGGGCAAAAATACAAACCTTGTGGGTTATAATCTGGTGGTGCATTGGAGCGTTCCAGTACAATGTACTAAGTATATCTCAACAAAACTTTATGTTGAAATGTTCCAAAGTAGTAGTACGTTGTTAAGACCTGTCGATCGCTCTACTGCCGATCGACGCAAGCCGATCGGGATAATATATCTTTAATAAAGTGGACTTGATAGTAACCAGCGTCCGATATTTGAGGTACGCAATCCCGGAAGCTTTCAAAGGTGCTTTGACCGATCGACCCGTATTGTCAGGCGGGGATCGCTTCAAGAAACCTTAGTGCGATCGAGGGCGAGAGGAAGAGCGATCCCGACACTCAAAATGGGTAGCGTTCTGGGCCGAGCGCACCTTACAAATTGAATTTCCAAACGTTCACACTCAAACCCGAACAGTAAAACGACATGGAGGCGCGGCATATCTCCCAAACTCAAAATCGGAAGTATGCAGTCGCGAATATCTGATGACAAGAACCAAACCACCCTCCAACAAAGTTCTCACCATCCGCCTGCCAGCCAGCGAGTTGGAGCGCCTCGAAAGCTACTGCATCGAACGAGGTCGAACGAAAACCGATGTGGTGCGAGAAATGATTCGTCGCTTGAGAGTCACTAGTAGCTGATATCGATCGATCGAAGGTTCAGCGTATGCTACTTGTCAAGAAGAGGCCTCCAAGACCTCGAGCACTGCTTTGGGTTGCAACTTTTCCTTAAACCAGATCGCCGAAGCCGGTATATCAGCCAGACGTACCCCCGCTTTATCCAAGTTCAGGCGATCGGAAATTGCCAGAATCAGATTATCGCATCCCGATCGCCGCACCCGATCGAACTTTTTCTTCAAATACTCCGGTCGCCAGTAACCGACGATTTCGAGCAAAAAATCTCGTCCGTCCGGGTGAACCAAGCGAAAATCCGGAATCATCACGCTACCGGGGATCGGAATCAAATCCACCTCCCGTTCGAGTACCCATTCCGTTTTCAGGGCGGCCCACCGCTTGGCAAAGGACTGCTCGAGCATACTATCGTAGGGTTTTCCGGGGGGATAGTGAGTCACCAGACCGCAATCGGAGTTGAGGCTAAACCGACCTTCCTTCCACTTGCCACTGTAGGCATCGCGATTTCGCAGGGTGGCTTTGAGGCTCCACTTCGTCACGTGCAGCAGAGCCGGTAAGAGTTTAGCGATCGCCAGTCCGTAGCGAGTACTGGGTTTGAACAAACTCGTCGGACCATCGATGGTAATCGTAAATCCAAAATCCGCATCCCCTTCAATATACGCCATCAACCCGAACAATTTGAGATAGCGAAAGAGCAGCTTGTACTGTCCCGGCACGTTCCGATGAGCGTTAATCGTAATATGACTGGCGCGGTAAAAAATGCCCTGAACCTGGGAGAGATTGTAGCGGTGGAGCAGCGCGTCAGAGTCGGGAGCATCAAACTGCGTCAGGATGCGGTTTTCTTGCAAGTCCGCATACAGTCCGCGACGCACGCTATCGATCGAAACTTCTCGAGAACTATCTCGACTCAGACTCGCCGCCACTTGCTCCAAAATCGCCGGAGTTCGCCCAGGATTGGGAATCGACGCCGCCGCAAGAGAAAAAACCCGCTGGCGCAAAGCTGGAGGTTCGAGGGGACTGACAATTTCGATGGTACAAAACTTACTTTTGAGGATATGAGCCAATCCTCGCTTCACCCGATAATCGGGACTGTCTCCCTCAAATTCGAGTAACTTACCGTCGAGTTCCCCTTGGGTAATGCCGACGGATTCCTCAAACAAGCGGATGGAGTCACCGGCAACCCGACGATTGGCAGAATCGATCGCCAGACGTTTGGGAATAATTTCTTCCCCACTATATCGATGGCTCAACAGGTCAGTGGGTAACATCGTCGATCTTCGGGTAACCCAAAACTTGCCCTTAGTTTACTGCGTTTGGTGGCGCGCGGTTTCGTTAAGCACGAGCGCGATCGGCATTCAGCCATTCGTGACAAGTAATGGTGGTATTAGCTTTGTCGATACCCCAATCGCTGAGGAAAAAATAAGACGATCGTGATTAAAAGCAAGTACACCTGCTAAGATATCTGGGCAAACACAATGGTGAGTTTCTAGGTTATTCCTGGACAACTTTGCGATTACACATTGTTAAACTCTCGATTGTTTTGTGTTGACGGGTTGAAACGACCTAGTGTCGGAACTGCCAAGAGATTCTTGTCACAAATTCCTATAGATCGGGTATGAGAAGATGTTTATCTTTCGTTGCTATGACGAGATCTCGATTGAGTCGTCTAAATGCAGCCAGTATGCGGACGATTGATGCGGTTAACAACCGCAATTGAGAATGCCGGAGTTCGTCGAGCGCGTGGCAAGTTCTCGGTAGATAGACCCGTAAAATTTGCGATCGTATGGCGACTTTTGTTGCTTTATCGTTCGTTTTCCGCTTAGTCCGAGTTTCGATCGAGTTTTTCACTCTCTATTAAGCTTATGAACAAAACAGAATTGGTAACAGAGATCGCAGCACGAGCAGGCGTAACCAAACAAAAAGCCGACACGGTGCTTGCCTCAATCGTCGAAGTCATTATGGAGACAGTCGCTGAGGATGAAAAAGTCGTACTCATCGGTTTTGGTTCCTTTGAAGCGAGAGACCGCAGCGCGCGTACGGGGCGAAACCCAGCCACGGGAGAACCTCTAGAAATTCCGGCCACAAAAGTCCCCGCATTTAGTCCGGGTAAGGCCTTTAAGCAAAAAGTCAGTACGAAATAGACCGCGTCGATGATTTCCGATCTAGGTGTAAGAGTTGCCTGCTGGGGTTGACAAGAAGACCGTTTCTTTTCCCCGATCTCCGTTCGATTGTCGCGTTTCCAGTCCCCAGAATAAGCTCTCACCCATGTTAGTTGTAAATTCAAGTTGAGCCAGGTGCGGCCAACCGCTCGCTCAACCCACCTAAGACTCAACATCGCGGTCCCAGAATATCTGAGAGCTTTTCTAATTTTCTTGGCAAACTTTTCGGCTCTCGATGTCGCAAGGGCAAGACTTCTAACCAAACTCGAGATGACTGGGAAACTAATCGATCTGACCCCAAGATGAAGTCGTTCGGGTGCGTACTAATAAAGCGATCGCGACTAGCAGTTGTAGGGGTAAGGGTGCAAAAAATAGACCGAAAAATAGGAAAACAGTTGCCACGAGAACGGCAAATAGAGACTCAATCTCTTCTGTAAGTTGGAGGCTCGCAAAAATGGCCGTCGAACCGAGCAGGAAACACAGACCAGACCAAAGCAACATACCGAAAACCTCCGTATCGATCGAACTCGATAATTTCAAATTAAAACTCCCAGAGGTGGGTTGAAAGCAATTTGGGGCCACTTTTTCAATTCTCACACCGTCGCGTTCGATTGGGGGGGTGAGGGGATGCCCTCGCCGATCGTCTCTGGGGATATTGCAGTAGAATGACGCAAAGGGTTTGGGTCTGTGGCTCCGAAGAGGGCATCGCACTTCTAAATCCCGCCCTCGAGAAGTGCCGATCGTCAAACCGGACGCGACATCTCTAAAATAAGCAATAAAAAGGAGCACCTTACTTTAAGTGAAAAAATCAGGAAAGTCTGCGACCCTGACCCTAGCGTTGATATGCTAGAACCATACATTCACTTAAAGCAAGTTGCTCCGCGTTAACAGATCCCTTGACACTCACTATTGTTATATTGAATGCCTTGAGTGTCATCAGCCATTTTGCCGATATTCTCGCTGGGTTCGGCATCGCGATCGCCAGGGTGATTCTCGAGTTTCTTTACACAATCCACATAATTTGTCAATCCGCCATCTAGCTGAAAATCGTCCGATCTCGAACTGAGGGCGGCACTGCCGATCGTATTCCCCTCAACGCGATCGACCGATTGCCGCCCTACTTTTCCCGCTCTAAAGCTTTCTTCAAAGAAGAATCTAACTCGACGCTCTGGGACTCTCTCGGAGCGATCGGTGCTTTTTTGAGGTTGACCTCCGGATCGGGGTCGGATTCGGTCGGCACGGTGGCGGCTTCGAGCCGTTCGATCGAAGTTTCGAGGGGAGCGAGGGTTTGCGCCGTGCGGACTTGCTCCTCAAGTTGCTCCGTGGAAGAGACCAAGCCGCTCAACCCGTCCACCAAGCGGCGGATATCCTCGCGAAAGGCGGGGTCTCCAGTGAGATCGTCTAAGTCGGAGGTGATTTTCTGGACGTTTTGAAAGGTGGCTCGTGCCGAATCGAGGGTTTCTTCTAACAGCACGAGATTGGTGGGATCGTTGACCACTTCGCTCGCCTGACGCAAGTTTGCCGAGGCGAGCGCGGCATTTTCCGATAAGACGATCGCGTTATCGGTCACTTCTTCGAGATTGCCGACGATCGCGGTCGTATCAAAACTGGCGAGTTGGCGATCGACCTGTGCCAAGCTTTCTCCAGCGCGATCGAAGGTTTGTCCGGCCCGGTCGAGGGTTTGTCCGGCCCGATCGAACAACGGGGTGAGATTCCCCGTCGTGGCGAGCAATTCCTGACTCAGGAGGGTGATATTGTCCAACGTCGAGACCAAACTCGTGCGATTGGTATCCACCAAGCTATTGACCGAAACCGCCAGCCGAGAAATTTCATTGGCCGTCGCACCAAACTGGTCTGCCGTACTTGCAAAAGTATCCGTCGTGGCGATCGCGTAATCTGAAAGAATGCCGAGTTCCTGTTCGAGAACACCCGTCAAAACCGACAGGTCTTCAGTGAGTTGGGTCACCCCTTCAGCCGCGTTTGCCGAGTTCTCCGTCAGGGTGGTCAGTTTGGCCACGAATTCGGGATTGCTAAAGGCGCGAGTAAACGAGATGGATGCTCGCGCCAGTTGAGCGAAGCTGATCCCCATTTCTCCAGGCAGGCGATCGTTTTCGCAAATAATCAGATTCGAGTTGCAATCCGAGGATATCGGACCGGCAATATCGCCCAAGTTCGGGTCGAGATTCGAGGAACTCTCTCCGGTCAAGTCAGAGGTTGGCGTAATATCGACAGTCGCCTCGCTAATCAAACCCGCTTGATTGGCTTCAATGGTGACATTTCGAGGGATGATAAACTCGGGGGAAGCAATTTCGACGGTAACATCGACCCCAGCCGGACCGGGTTCGACCGCCTTCACTTTCCCCACAACAACCCCTCGATACCGAACGATCGATCCGGTTTGCACCCCGAGAACGTCACCGAACCGAACGACAAATTCATAGCTGCGCCGCCCTAAGTTCACACCTTGCAACCAGACCACCACCAAGGAAAACAGCCCAATTCCTCCGAGAATAAACAGCCCTAAAGATCCTTCTCTTAGCGTTCGCGATCGCATATTTAGTCCTCAATTACCCAAAATCGAGTAGCCGCTCGAAACCTCACTATTTTGACATACTCACCGATCTAGGCTGCACGCTAGTAGGAGCAGAAGCGACTTTTACAAGGATATATTTTTTCGATTCGGGTGATGGGGGAGGTGAGGAAGATGGGGAAGGTGAGGGAGAGTAAATGCAAGATACACAATTCTCCCTTGTCCCCCTTGTCTCCCTTGTCTCCCTTGTCTCCTAATCCTCACCCTCCCCTCGATCGTCTTCCGATTCGGCACAACGATCGAGTATCTCTTGGGTTAAGTGATAGATCTTATCGAATTGAAACTCATCGACCAATGCTTCGAGTTGCTGTTGAAGTTGGCGGTGGGTGTCGGGAATTTGGGAAATCGCTTCGTTGACTCGTTCTTGTTCGAGGGTGCCAGCGACGAAGTTGAGGCGCTCGATCCATTCTCGGGACATGATGGTCAAGGCTTCCGGGTCGATCGGTGCGGCGGTGGCGATCGGGTCTTCGCTGACTGGGGCCACTTCCTCGTAGAGATAGCGAACGCCGAGTTGGCGGGCCATTTTTTCGAGCAACACCTGACTGCGGACGGGTTTGGAGGCAAAATCGTTGCAACCGGCCGAGAGGAGTAAATTTTTATCGCTATCGAAAGCACTTGCCGTCAGGGCGATAATGGCGACGGCGTGACCGGCAACGGTGCTGCGAATGCGGCGCACGGCTTCGTAGCCATCCATGATCGGCATTCGCATATCCATGAGAATGAGCTGGGGGTGGTGTTGTTCCCACATATCGATCGCCTGTTGTCCGTTTTCGGCTTCGAGGGTTTCAAATCCGACTCGCTGCAAAATTTTGACAACGGTGTACCGATTTTCCCAACGATCTTCGACAATCAGAATCCGATAGGTGGGTTGGTTGGGTGCGAGTCCGATAACCCGCTGGGTTTGGAGAATCTCCCCAGACTCGAACACCCCGTTGACGGTTTGGACGGGAAGCTCGAAATAGACCGTCGTCCCTACCCCAACGCTGCTTTCAATGTGGATGCGACCGCCCATCAGCTCGATGAAGTGGCGACAGATGGACAGGCCCAATCCCGTGCCTTGGGCGAGTTGCTGTCCCGCCGCCCCGCGATCGAATGCATTGAAAATTTGCTCGAGTTCTTGAGGTTCGATGCCCACGCCGCTATCTTCGACTTCAAAGTGCAGCGTTGTTGCTCCGGATTTCAAGTTGGAACCGTCTTCCCCTGCGGTAGACTCCCCGACAACGGACACGCGCAGGTGGATGCTTCCGGCTTCGGTAAATTTAACGGCATTGCCGAGGAGGTTAATCAGAACCTGGCGCAACTTCGCTTCGTCGGTTTTGATAAAAGTCGGCACGTCGGGGGCGATGTCTTGGTGGAGGGTGAGACCTTTGCGAGTGGTTTTAACTCGCAGCATTTCTACAGCCGTGGAGATGGGATACCCGAGATTGAAGGGGGTGACGAAGAGTTCGACTTTACCCGCTTCGATTCTAGCTAAGTCGAGAATGTCGTTAATCAGGGAGAGTAAATGTTCGCCGCTGCGCAGAATGGTATCGAGGTGTTGGTGCTGTTCTGGGTTGAGGTTCGCATCCTCGGCGAGAATTTCGCTAAAGCCGAGAATCACGTTGAGGGGGGTGCGCAGTTCGTGGCTCATGGTGGCGAGGAACTTGCTTTTGGCGAGGCTGGCGGCTTCGGCGATTTCTTTGGCTTCTTGCAGTTGCTGTTCGGCGAGTTTGCGCTCGGTCAAATCTTGCACCGTACCGATGAGGTGAGTGATGTTTCCCGAGGCATCGCACAGGGGTTCCCCTCGAGCCGAGATATAGGCCCAAGCGCCGTCGGGGCGATGGATGCGACATTCGATGTCGTAGGGCATGGCGGTTTCGACTGCCGTTTGGACCACCCGTTGGTAGTAGTCGCGATCCTCGGGATGCAAACATCTCGAAAGATCGTCGCTGGTGCGAGTTTCGGCAACGAGGGGCAACCCGAAAATGCGACAGGTTTCCTCAGAACAGGTCATCTGGGCGCTGTTTAAATTGATTTCCCAACTTCCCAGCTTGCCGATGCGCTGGGCGGTTTTCAGGTGAATTTCCCGCTTGCGCAAGGTTTCTTCGGCTCGTTTGCGATCGCTGATATCGATATGGCAGCCGATGGCGCGCAGCGGCTGACCTCCTGAGTCCCATTCGATGACCCGTCCGGCGCAAATCGTCCACACCGTCGAGCCATTTTGATGTCGGTATCGAACTTCTTGGTAGAAGGGGGTGCGGCCTTGGCTTTGCACGTGGCGCTCGAATCCTTCGAGGACTCGGGGTAAATCTTCGGGAAAAATTCGATGTTGCCAACTGTTGGGGAGATTCTCGTCTGGGCTGTTTTCGTAGCCGAGCATTCGTTTTAAGCCGGGACTGAGGTACTCGCGATCGTCGCTCAAATCCCAATCCCAATATCCGGCAAGGATAGTTTCGAGAATATTTTCGAGCAGGCGCAATTCTTGGCGGACTCGCTCCACTTTCAACCGTTCGGCTTCCGCTTGAATGGTTTTAAGATCGTCGATATCGACAAAGGTAATCACCACCCCATCTAAGCGTCCGTCCTCGAGGAGGTAGGGGTTAATTCGCATCAACAGATAAAAATCTTCTTTGAGCAGTTTGACTTCACGATCGATAATTTTTTGCTCTTCGATCGTCTCGCGAATCAAGTCGAGCAGATTCGGACAATCGAGGTTGTGGGTAATATGTTCGAGGGGGCGATCGATATCGGTTTCCACCAAGTTAATCACCACGGTGGCTGCTGGGGTGAATTTGCGAATGTTTAAGTTTCGATCGAGAAAGACCACCCCGATTGAGGTACTGCGCAACAGGTTATCGATATCGTTGTTGAGTTCGGTGAGTTCTTCAATTTTCGACTGGTATTCGGCGTTGACGGTGTAGAGTTCTTCGTTGACCGAATGGAGTTCTTCGTTGGTACTTTGCAACTCCTCGTTGGAGGCAATTAATTCTTCGTTAGTCGCCTGTTGTTCTTCGTTGGTGGTTTCGAGTTCTTCGATCGCCGCTTGCAGGTTTTCGCGAGTTTGTTGCAGTTCGTATTCGAGTTCGAGGATGCGGTGAGAGGCTTCGGCATCGGCTTCAAAGCGTTCCCCCGAAGCTTGCTGGGGAGCGGCATCTTCTTGAATTAAGATCGTAAAGAAATCATCAGCTTGTTTGCTACTTTCGTGATAGTTGACTTCGAGCTTGAGATTGCAAACGCGATGGTCTCGCTCGAATTTAATTCCCGAGTAGGAAATGGGTTCCCGCTCTCGTTTTGCCCGCCGGAGTGCCGTATGTAAGGGCAGTTGCAGCTCGGAAACGATGAGTTTGGTAATATCGGTTGTCGCTTTTCCTAGGGGAATTGTTAAGACATTCAGGCTATCGTTGAAGGTATGCAGGAGTTGATGGTCGCGCTCTACCAAAAAGCAAGTCGATCGATATTTTTCTAAAAAACTTTGAAATGCTCGATTTAACATTGGATCGAGGCGATTTTCTTGTCGATTTTTTAAGGCGTGGGAAATCGGAAAATGGCGCGTATGCTGTTCGATACGCTTGGGATGAACGCTTAAGCGAATATCTCGGAGTTTTTGATAGATTTTTCCTTTTTTGTGGAGGGGCTTAAATTCTGAATTTACATCCCCGAGGGTTTCCGACTCTCCTAAAAATAAAATCCCATCGGCAGCGAGGGAAAAATGTAGGTGGCGCAAAACTTGCTGCTGAAGTTCCGATTGTAAGTAAATCAAAACGTTCCGACAGCTAATCAGGTTCATATTCGTAAACCCGGCATCTTTGGCTAAGTCGTGGGGGGCGAAGAGGATTTTTTCGCGCAATTGCCGGGAAACTTGTAAAGAATCACTTTTGCGGGTGAAGTAGCGCTCTAAACGTTGGGCTTCGATTTCATTGGCGATCGCGATCGGATATACTCCTCGATCGGCTTTTTTTAGGGCAGTTTTATCGATATCCGTGGCAAAGATTTTAAACCGAACGGGTTTGTTAGATCGAATAACCGCTTCGTCAAGCAGCATGGCTAAGGAATACGCTTCCTCCCCCGTGGCACAAGCAGTGACCCAACAGCGCAACTCTTCTTGGGGTTCGGCTCGATCGATCAATCGAGGAATGACGTGGGTTTCGAGGAAATTCCAAGCGGTGCGATCGCGGAAAAATTGGGTGACGCTAATAAGCAAATCGTGGCGGAGAATCGACCGTTCTTCGGCAGATGTTTCGAGAAGGCGAATGAAATCTTCAAAGGTCGGACAACCGCTAATCAGATATCGACGATGGATGCGTCGCGAGAGGGTACTGGTTTTGTAATGGGAAAAATCCGTGTTTTCGTGCTGGGCGAGAATGCTGGCAACTCGCTGCAATTTATTGGAGTCGAGGAAAGAAACCGAGTCTTTGGGGGTTTTGTCCGGTGCTTCGGGGGATTGCACCAGTTGATAGATCGTTTGGGCGAGTTCTCGAGGCGGTAAAACCCGATCGATGGTTCCCGTGGCGATCGCCGTGCGCGGCATCCCATCGAATTCGGCGGTTTCGGGTTCTTGCACCATCGCAAATCCGCCCATTTCGTTAATGACGCGCAAACCGTAGGTGCCGTCGCTGCCGGTTCCCGATAAAATAACGCCGATCGCCCGATCGACGGAATTTTTAGCCAGAGATTCTAAAAAAATATCGATGGGAAAGTTGAGTTCGTGGCGGTTTCTTTCTTCTTGTTCGAGTAAGTGAAGTTTGTAGTTTTCTAAGACTAAATTTTTTCCCGGTGGAATCAGATAAACGGAGTTTGGCTCGAGGGTCATCCCATCGGTAACCCGATAAATTGCCATTCGGGTTCGTCGTTCGAGCAGTTCTTTCATCAGACTTTTAAAGTCCGGCGATAAGTGTTGAATGACAACAAATGCTGCCCCACTATCGATGGGCATATGCTCGAAAAATTCTTCGAGCGCGCGCAGTCCTCCCGCCGATGCGCCGATGCCCACCACAAAAAAATTGGGTTCTCTTTCGCGACTGTAACAATTGACACTCGATTTACGATTCGACATGAAATTGAAGCGATAGCGAACGATGGATGATTACTACATAGTGTAACTGGATGTCGAAAAAAAAAAATCACGATCTTTTCTGAATAATTTTGGAAGATTTTAGCGAATCGAATTGATAATTTATTGCATAGAGATTTATCGGGATCGAGTTTTCAAAATAAATTTGAAAAACTCAGATCTTAAAATTTAGCTTTGTTATAAATATTTACAATGTTTGAGTCAGAACTAATAATTTGAGATAAAACTCGACAAGCCTGATGGGAATGGGGAATCGGGCATAGGGGGCGAGTTTTGAGTAAACGATCGCCATTTAAGAAATCGGCAAAGAGATGGTAAATTGCATTTGTTCTTCATCATTTTCAAGCGAGATCGTCCCGTTGTGTTTTTGGATAATTTTCTCGCAAATATATAAATCGATGTGAGCGTTTGGATTGTCGTCAATCTCCGACATGGGTGCAATTTCCGCTCGACTGCAAGCAATGAAAACCCGTACCCGATCGTCCATTGCTGTCGTTTCCACCTTCAGCGTACCCCGATCGCCCATTGCCAAGAGAGAATTTTCAATTAAGTTCGTCCACACTTGAGAAAGTTCGTTGGGATAGCATTGAATTAACGGCAGGGAACTGTAATTTGTCACCAGTTGAATGCGCAGGGGAATTCGGTATCGAAACAGCGATAAAACCAGTTCGAGACCTTCTGTAATATCGGCGATCGCTGGGGTTTCCGAAAAATTGCGTCCGGCGTAGTTTCCCAAAGCCTTGAGAACGCGATCGGCCCGCTCGACAGATACCTCAATATTATCGGCGCTGCGAGAGGCTTTGGTGATATCTAGAGCCACTTGGAAAATTCGATCGCGATCGCCATGAGTCAGCAATGATAACATCGATTCTAAATCCGAATCCACCCCCAATTCCGCCAGAATCGAAGCCAGCCGCGCGTCTGCATCGATGATGTCGAGGGCTTTGAGTTGACTGTTGAGTTTGCGTTTGAGTTTGCGCCGTTCCTTTGTTTGGGAAACCGGGGCGATCGCCGCTCTCTCAATCAGAGCGGTAAAACAATCTTTTTGTGCGCCAGAGAGGTTCTCGAAAAACGCCGGAAATTCAAACCACAGGCGATCGAGTACGTCGCGAATCGGATGCATTGCCGATCGAATCACCGTCAGCGGATCGTTAATTTCCCCGGCAATCCCGATCGACAAACGACCCAAAGCCGTCATTTTTTCGCGATGAATCACTTCCCGTTGTAAGGTTTGCAATTCCGAGAGCGTTTCTTCGAGTTCGGCGTTGCGCTGCTGCAAATCCCGTTCGGCAATTTGACGCTGTTGGATTTCCGCTTCGAGTTGGCGATTGCGTTGGGCCAGTGCTTGGTTGTTGAGATCGAGTTGTCGCTGTAGGGTGCGAATAGCCAGTTGGTGTTCGATCCGGGCGATGACTTCCTCCGCTTGGAACGGTTTGGTAATATAGTCCGCACCGCCCACTTCAAAGCCTCTCACCTTATCTTCCCCCCGCGCCAGCGCACTCAAAAATAGCACCGGAACGTCGCGGGTTCTCGGATCGCGTTTGAGCTGCTCGCAGACTTCGTAGCCATCCATGCGCGGCATGAGGATATCGAGCAAAATCAGATCCGGTGGTTTGGCACGAGCTGCTTGGAGCGCAATTTCACCGCCAATCGTGATTCGCACTCGGTAGCGCTCTCGCAACAGCTTGGAGAGCACCTGAAGGTTGTCGGCTCGATCGTCAACGATGAGTAAGTCGGGTTTGGGCGATTCGGATGAAGGCAATTGTAATGAGGGGAAACTCGATAGTCGTCTCGATCGATAGAGAGAGAGCAAATTGACGTGGTGACAGCTATCAGTATACCAATCGTCCAGTCGATCGGAACGTGTGGGGCTTGAGGGGCTTCGGGAGAGGGAAACAAGGGAAACAAGGGAGACAAGGGAGACAAGGGGGACAAGGGGGACAAGGGAGAGAGTCGGTATTTAATGTTTCCCACACTCCGTTCCCCATTCCCTATTCCCCGTTCCCCATTTTGCATTTTTAATTTTTAATTTTGCATTCACTCTCCCTCATCTCCCTCACCTCCCCCAGCCGGCTCGATCGAATTATCGAGGAAGGTTTGAGTCAAGTTATAGATAATATCGAATTGAAATTCATCGAGCCATCGTTGGAGTTGCGTTTGCAGAGATTGATGGGTGGGGGGAATTTCGGCGACGATCCGAGCGACTTGCTCTTGTTCCAAGGTTCCGGCAGCGTAGTTGAGCCGATCGACCCAATCTCGGGACATGACGGCGAACGACTCGGGGGTAATCGATGTGGCAGCACGTTCGGGAATGGGGGGGACGGGCGATCGCTCTTCGTAAAGATAGCGCACTCCCAGGTGGCGAGCCATTTTTTCGAGCAGGTTTTGTCCCCGTGCGGGTTTGGTAATGAAATCGTTGCAACCAGCGGAGAGGAATACATTTCGATCGGCATCGAAAGCACTAGCTGTCAGGGCGATAATCGCGACAGCCTGACCGGCAACGGTGCGGCGAATGCGTCGTACCGCTTCGTAGCCGTCCATCACCGGCATCCGCATATCCATCAGAATCAGTTGGGGATCGTGTTGCTGCCACAGGTCGATCGCCTCTTGACCGTTTTCGGCCTCAAAGATCTCGAATCCGAGGGGTTGCAGGAATTTGAGGAGCATCTGGCGATTTTCCCAACGGTCTTCGGCAATCAAAATGCGATAGGTGGGTTGGTCTGGGGCGAGTCCGACGATGCGCCCCGCAGATCGAGCCAGAGATAGCGAGGCATCGCTGAGTTCCTCGGAGGTTTTGAGGGGAATTTGGAACGAAACGGTGGTTCCCACCCCAACGGTACTTTCAATGTCGATCCGCCCTCCCATCAGCTCGATAAAATGTCGGCAAATCGCCAGTCCCAATCCCGTTCCTTCGGCCGATCGCCGTCCGGCAACTCCGCGATCGAAAGCCTGAAAAATTCGCTCTAATTCATCTGGCTCGATACCCACCCCCGTATCCTCGACCTCGAAGCGCAAGAATGTCGGCGGTTCTGGATAGCTGCGATCGTCAAATCCGATCGCCAGTCCGCTCAACACCGACACCCGCAACGTAACGCGACCGCTGTGGGTAAACTTCACGGCATTGACTAAGAGGTTGATCGCAATCTGCCGCAGTTTGGCCTCGTCGGCTTCCACCATTACCGGAACCTCCGAGGCTATCTCCTGGAGAAGAGCCAACCCTTTGCGATCGGCTTGAATTGCCACCATCTCTGTCGTGGTGGCGATCAGTTGGTGGAGGTTGAAGGGGGTAACCACGAGTTCGACTTTCCCCGCTTCGATTTTCGCCAAATCGAGGATGTCGTTAATCAGGGAGAGAAGGTGCTCGCCGCTGCGGAGAATCGTGCCGAGGATTTGTTGTTCCTCTTCGTTGAGGTTGCCATCGCGCGCGAGAATGTCGCTAAAACCGAGGATGACGTTGAGGGGAGTGCGCAATTCGTGGCTCATGGTGGCGACAAAATCGCTTTTGGCCCGACTGGCGGCAACGGCTTCTTCTCGGGCGGTTTCGAGTTTGGCATTCGCTTCACCCAGGGCGAGGTAGTTCTCGCGCAGTTCCGCCTCGGCCTGTTTGCGACTGGTAATCTCTTCAAAGACTAAAAGCTGACCGAGAACCCGATCGCCTTCAGTGACGGGGACGCAGAAGCGGCGGAACGTCCGCCCGTCGAGCAGGGGAACTTCATCTTCCACCATCGTTATATCGTCTCGGGTGGTATAGGGTTGGGCGGCACTGACGAACACCTCGAGATCGATCGCCTCCAAACACCAATCCATAATCGCATCGTGACCGATTTCGCCGCTGGCGATCGATTCGCAGGAGTCTTGCAGTTGCCACAAGCGGCAAAACTCATCGTTGCAGAATAATACCCGATCGCGCTGGGGATCGCCCGCGTAAATCCCCAACGGAATGATTTGGACGATGGTGCGCAACAGAGCTTCGCTGCGATGCAGTAGCTCTTCGATCTCCAAACTGTGGGTAACATCGGTCTGCACGCCGATAAAGTGGGTGAGCGTACCGTCTTCATCGTGCAGTGGGGAGAGGTTTAGTTGGTTCAAAAAAAGCGTGCCATCGCGGCGATAGTTGCGCAAGATGACTTGGCAAGGGGTTCTCTCCGCTAGGGCTTGGCGAACTTCCTCGAGTTCCGGTTGCTGGGTATTTTGTCCTTGTAAGAAGCGGCAGTTTCGACCGATAATTTCTCCGGCTTCGTATCCGGTCATTCTCTCGAAACCGGAGTTGACGTAAATCAGGGGTAAATCCGGTTGGCTCGCATCGGCGATCGTAATGCCGATATTGGCCGCGTCAACGGCACGTTCGAGCAGTTTCAATTGCAGTTCCTGCTGTTTGCGTTCGCTAATGTCTCGTCCTTCGGGAATCAGCAGGGTGACGTTACCAAATTCATCGAAAATCGGGCGTAGGGAAAAGTCGATAGCACTCGCGCGATTCTGATGTCCCCAAATTTCGACTTCGTAACGAACGAACTCCCCACCGGCAGCCCGAGCGATCGCTCCTCGAAGTTGTGCTTGGGTTTCGGGGGAAATCTTCCACCAACAAGCTTCCCAGAAGGGTTGACCCACCACCTCGTCGCGCTCGATTCCGCCGAAGTCGAGCATAGTTTGGTTGGCTTCGAGGAGGATGCCACCGGGATCGAGCAAACCGATGAATTGGAAAGTACTGTCGAAGATGGCGCGGAAGCGGATTTGCATAGTTTTGAGTTCGGCAATATCCACAAAGGAGATCGCCACTCCATCCAAGCGTCCGTCTTCGAGCAGGTACGGATTAATCCGCATCAATAAGTAAGTATCTTCTTCGACGAGCTTGACTTCTCGATCGATAATTTGTTGATTTTCGATGACTTCTTGAATCAGGGGAATAAAATTGGCACACTCGAGATTGTGGGTAATGTGTTTGAGAGGGCGATCGATATCTGCCTGGACGAGGTTAATGGCAATCGTCGCGGCTGGGGTAAATTTGCGGATGTTTAAGTGGCGATCGAGAAATACCACCCCAATCGAAGTACTGCGAAACAGGTTATCGATATCGTTGTTGAGTTCGGTGAGTTCTTGGATTTTCGATTGATATTCGGCGTTGACGGTATAGAGTTCTTCGTTCACCGAATGGAGTTCTTCGTTGGTGCTTTGCAGTTCTTCGTTGGAAGCAATCAGTTCTTCGTTAGTGCTTTGCAGCTCTTCGTTGGTGGTTTCGAGTTCTTCGATCGCTGCTTGCAGGTTTTCGCGGGTTTCTTGCAGTTCGCGATCGAGTTCGAGGATGCGTTGGGAGGCTTCGGCATCGGCTTCAAATCGCTCTCCAGAAATCTGTTGGGCGCTAACATCTTCTTGAATGACGATCGCGAAGAAGTCGGAGGTCTGCTTGGTGTTTTCGTGATAGGTAACTTTGAGTTTGAAATTGCTCGATTCTGTCTGCCGATCGACTTGAATCCCCGAATAAGAGATGGGCTTTTTCTCTCTTTGGGCGCGGCGCAAGGCGGTAATCAGGGGAAGCTGTAACTCGCCGAGAATCAGTTGAGCGATATCGTTGGTGGCTCGACCGGTGGAGATGTTCAAAACCCCCAGGCTGTTGTTGAATGTATGCAGGAGTTTGTAGTCGCGATCGACGATAAAACAAGTCGCCCGAGATTCAACTAAAAATTCGCTAAAGGTGATATTTAACAGGGGTTCGAGTCGGTCTCGCTCTGGCTCTCGAGTCAGAATTTGGGGCCCAGATGGGAAGGAATGTCGTTTGATTTTTTTTGTCGGACTGAGTACCCGGATATCCCGAATTTTTTGATATATTTTGCTTTTGGCGTGGAGCGTCTTAAATTCCGGCTCTATATCGCCGAGGGTTTCGGCTTCCCCCAAAAACAAAATTCCTGCGGATGCCAAGGAAAAATGCAGGTTGCGCAACACCTGCTGCTGCAATTCCGATTGCAAATAAATCAAAACATTGCGGCAACTCACCAGCTTCATCCGGGTAAACCCGACATCTTGGGTTAAGTCGTGGGAGGCAAAGAGTAATTTTTCCCGGAGATGGCGGCTCACCTGCAAGGTATCATCTTTGCGAACGAAGTAGCGCTCGAGGCGTTCGGGTTCGATTTCGTTGGCGGTGGTGAGGGGATAGATGCCGCGATCGGCTTTTTCTAGGGCAACGGGATCGATATCCGTGGCGAAGATTTTAAATCGCAGCGGTTTGTTCGCCCGGACGATCGCCTCATCGAGGAGCATTGCTAGGGAATAGGCTTCTTCCCCGGTGGCGCAAGCAGTCACCCAACAGCGCAGTTCTTCTTGGGGGTTGGCCCGATCGACGAGTTGGGGGATAACGTCGCTCTCGAGAAAGTTCCACGCTCGGCGATCGCGGAAAAACTGGGTGACGCTAATGAGTAAATCGTGGCAGAGGGTCGTCCGCTCTCGGGCCGAAGATTCGAGCAAGCGAATGAAAGCATCGAAATCCGAGCAGCCGCTAATCAGGTATCGGCGATGGATGCGGCGCGAGAGGGTACGGGTTTTGTAATGGGAAAAATCTGTCTGCTCGTGCTTGGCTAAAATGCTCGTCACCCGCCGCAGTAGGTCGGATTGGAGAAAAGAGGCTGCATCCCGAGCCACGGGATCTGGGGTACGACCCGATCGCACTAACCGATCGATGACTCCGGCCAAATCCTGGGGGGCTAACACCCGATCGACGATATCCGTGGCGATCGCCGTGCGCGGCATCCCATCGAATTCGGCGGTTTCGGGATCTTGCACCATGGCAAATCCCCCGGCTTCGTGGATGGCGCGCAACCCTCGGGTGCCGTCGCTCCCGGTTCCCGATAAAATAACCCCAATGGCGCGATCGGCATAATTCTTCGCCAGGGATTCTAAAAAAATATCGATGGGGAAGTTGAGACCGTGACGGTTTCTTTCAACTTGTTCGCGTAAATGAAGTTGACCGTTTTCGAGAACTAGATTTTTTCCCGGTGGAATTAAATACACCGAATTCGCCTCGAGTTTTATGCCCTCCGTTACTCGATAGACAGCCATCCGAGTTCGCCGCTCGAGCAATTCTTTCATCAAACTTTTAAAGTCTGGAGAAAGGTGCTGAACCACCACAAATGCGGCCCCACTATCGATGGAAAGATGCTCGAAAAATTCTTCAAGCGCTCGCAGTCCACCTGCGGACGCACCGATGCCGACAACGAATAAATTAGGGTCGGGATCGTGGGAATCTTGGGAATCTAATCTTGGGGAGGACATATTTACAGAATAAAGTTATGAAGATTATATGAAGAGTCATTGATGAGTTAGGCAATCCATTGAAGAATTTATCGCATCATTTTTAATTTAATTGTTCGATATTTATTCAATCTTTATTCGGGTTAACGATTTATTTTCCGAACGAATGGTCTAAAGTTATCTCTCAAATACTGACTTCAAAAAATAGTTAAGTACGGGCGCGAACGACGATCCGACATGCATATTTTCTCCGCGAACCGCATGAGAGTGCAAAAGTAAAAAAAGTACCAATACGTAGATTGGGGTCGAAAAATTTACGGATGTTTCCATACGTAAATACACCTCAATCCTAAGTACAATAGAGACTTTGATGTAAACATTCAGCCGTCAGCTATCAGCTATCAGCTTGAGACCCTTCGAAAAAAACAAAATTTCTGGAGTTTTAGCTTGATAGAAGTTAAAGCCGATCGTAAGACCGGAGTTTTAAGCTGACGGCTGACGACCGATCGCACTCATGCTTACCCTTTGACTTAGTTTACAAAAGGCAACACAGTTGATAATTTCAAGCCCGCTCTACTTAGCACGTGGCTTGTTCGCAAGAAAACACAAGAAATGACGCAAAACAAGACGCAAGAAATGACACAAAAAATGACTCGAACTGACCAGACGCTTCGAGCTTTTTCGTAGCTGCTATCGACGACTGATGGCTGAGGATCGCTTGCCCAATACTAACAAACAATGACACCTTAGATACTGTCAAAATTTAGAAACAAGAGAGATCGACAAGACAACGCGCACAGCCAGATTGCTAGTTTCATATTTTGACACTATATTACAGAGATAAAACTGTAATAATTTTTAAGATAAGATAATCCATCAAAAATGGCAACGAGCGAACCCAAAAACAGGAAAACAACCGCATCCCCGAAAACCTACCGGAGCGATCGCCAATTCAACCTGTTAACGCGAATTACCAGCCATATTCGAGCATCTCTCGAACTCCAAAAAATTCTCGATACCACGGTAATCGAAGTCCGCTCGTTCCTCAAGGTCGATCGGGTCAAAATCTACAAATTCGACAGTCAGGGTAACGGACAAGTGATTGCCGAATCCAGAAAGGGCGATCGACTCGCATCTCTATCGGGTTTGCACTTCCCTGCCGGCGACATTCCCCCCCAAGCGCGGGAACTTTTCTGCAAAGCCAGAGTCCGCTCGATCGTTAATGTCGGCGAGCAAGAACTGCGCCTGAACGAACCCGATCGCCTCCCCTCCACCGCCACCGGAGAACTCAGCGCCGAAGAAGTGCGCCAGCAGCCCCTCCAAAAACTCCTCCAGCGTCCCGTCGATCCCTGTCACGTCGAGTATTTGCGCTTGATGGGGGTGCAATCGTCGATGGTCGTTCCCATTGTCAGTCAACCAGGTCTCTGGGGTCTGCTGATCGCCCACCACGCCCAACCGAAAACCTTCGGCGCGATCGAGCAAAAAATTCTCGGGGCGATCGCCGAACAACTCGAAATTGCCATTTCCCAAGCGACAACCTTTGCCGAAGCCCAATCCAGAGGAAAACGGGAAGCCACCGTCAACCAAATCACCGCCCTGCTGCATTCCCCCACCATCGCCCGACCCAACCTCGAAGGGGTTCTCGCTCGGATTGTCGTCGCCCTCCAAGGCTGCGGTGGTATTCTTTGCTGGTATGAAGATGAAGCCACCCATTGCTACTCCTCCGGCTCGATTCCCCATCTGTCACCCCAAGACTGGACGGAGTATTGCCGCACCCTCAACGCCACGGGGCAACCCTTTACCGTGCCGGATATCGCTCGAGTCCCCCAACTCTCGCCCATCATGCCGATGTTGGCAAATTCAGATATTTGCGGTGTCACGTTCGTTCCCCTGAAATGCGCCGGAGAACGCCTCGGGGAACTGGCGGTGTTTCGGTCTCCCCTGAATACCGAACGATTGTGGGCGGGCTATCCAGACACCGATCCCCGGCAACAGCGCCCCCGCCAGTCTTTTGAAGAATGGCGAGAACTGGTCAAAGAACGAGCGCCCGAATGGACCACAGGCGATCGCCAGCTTCTCGAAACCCTTGCCGGACATCTGGCAATGGCCCTGCTGCAAGAGCGACTTTACCGTCAAGAACGCCAACAGCGCCTTCTGCTGGAAATGCGCAACCGCGAACTCAACGAAGCCCGCCACGCCGCCGAACAAGCCAACCGCCTCAAATCCGACTTTCTCGCTTCCACCAACCACGAACTGCGCACTCCTCTAGCCTCGACGCTCAATTACCTCAAACTGCTCAAAGAAGGGTTCTACGACAACGAAGAAGAACTCCGAGAATACATTGGGGCCGCCCACGTTTCGGCGGAAAACCTGACGGAAATTCTCAATAACGTTCTCGATATTGCCAAAATCGAAGCCGATCGCCTGTCCGTTGAAGCGGCAGAATTCGAGCTAGCCCCCCTACTCGATCGCATCCGGCAGATGTTTCAACCCGAGGGCAACCATCGCGGCATCGCACTCATTATCGATTCTCAAGTCGATCGTCTCTACAGCGACGAGAATAAAATTCGGCAAATCTTGATTAATTTGCTCTCGAATGCCTTCAAGTTTACCGAAACTGGAGAAATTCGCTTGCAAGTCCAACGCCCGCCCAACTCCGATGCGCAAACAGTCGAGTTTTCCGTCATCGATACGGGGATTGGCATCGATCTCGATCGAAAAGAAACCCTATTTGAAGCTTTCGTTCAAGAAGACGGTTCGATTCGCCGACGCTATGGTGGGACGGGTTTGGGCTTGACAATTTGTAAAAAATTTGTGGAAATTATGGGAGGTCGAATTTGGATTGACAGCCAGGGTGAAAATAGCGGTACGATGGTTTCGTTTTTGTTACCTAATGTCGATCGATCGTAATTGTAGAACGGGAGAGATGACAATTCTATCGACTGGCGATCGAAGCTAAAAATCTATCGTCACTCCATCTTAGATAAGTCATTAGAGGTGAATGAATCGATGAATATTTTATTAGTCGAAGACGATCGACTTTTAGCCAAAGGAACGGCCAAATTAATCGAACGCCTCAGCTCCCATCAAGTGAAAATTACCGAGGAGCCAAAAGAGGTTTTTCAATGGTGTCAAGATGGGGCGATCGATCTAGTTTTAATGGATATTAACTTGCCCGGTTCGCGATGGGAAGGAGCCTCTATCAATGGGACGGTGTTAGCCCGATTGCTCAAGGAAGATTCCCAAACCGAGCGCATTCCCATTATTCTGCTGAGTGCTTATGCGATGAAAAACCAACAAGCAGAACTCTTAGCCATCTCCAAAGCCGATGATTTTTGGACGAAACCGATTACCGTCTACAACGAACTGATCGATCGGATGGAAGCGTTGGTAAAGTAGAGCCGTATCTGCACCGAT
>JAXHUC010000015.1:0-36435 GCA_034189805.1 Cyanobacteriota bacterium | reverse complement strand
CCCCGCAGCGATCTATAATGACTCAAAACGATCGCACCAGAACATGGGTCAATACGAACGAACCATATTGATGGCAGAAGACCAACTGACCGAGTACAGCAGCACTCTGCGCAAAATTGAGAAACTGCGCGTCAAAATCGGTCTATCGGTATCCAGAGAAGAACAGCAGAAACTCAAAGAGACGCTACTTGCCGAACTGCCCAGCGGCGGCCTTGCCAGAATCGTAGAAGGGCAACGTCAGACAGCGGCTTTACCATTTTGGGGGATTGCCGGATTGGGATTGTTGCTCGGGATTGCCATGGCACAGCCGCTCGATTTTCTCTTCACCCTCGGTGGCGGGGCGATCGCCTATAAAATTCAGCAATGGGGTTGGCGAATGCAAGCCAAACGTTTGGTGCTTGCCACCCTTGAAGAAATTGACGATCGCATCGAGAAGAGAACGTAGGAATCGCCAGGGAGAGGGAGAAGACTCGGTGACGCGGAAGAATTGCCAATGTTGCCTTCTCTTCCCTAGTTCCCCCGCTTCCCCAGATCCCTCGGCTCTCCATACACCCGTTCCCCATTTTGCGTGCATCGCGAGCGGTGTCGGTTTGAGTCCCGTTCGACTTTTCAAGACGCATTTTTAAGTTTTAATTTTTCATGCTCTCCCCATCCATCATTCATCACTTATCGTCGATTTTTCCGAAGTTCCCCGTTCCTCAAAAACGATCGATTTAGGATTGTTTCAAAATATAAATTCTTCGATCCCCATCAATGATACCCTTGCCCTAGAGCGACACGATCTCGAACGTAAGAACAGGAACTGAAGGGGAGACGAACCATCGATGCGAATTTTATTTGTGGCCGCAGAAGCAGCACCGATCGCGAAAGTTGGCGGCATGGGGGATGTTGTCGGGTCACTGCCGCAAGTTTTGCGAAAAATGGGTCACGATGTCCGGGTTTTCATGCCCTACTATGGCTTTATCCCGGACAAAATGGAGGTTCCCGAGGAACCCGTTTGGTGGGGCGATGCGATGTTCGAGCATTTTGCCGTGTACGAAACCCTCCTACCGGGTACTGAAGTTCCCCTCTATCTATTCGGTCATCCGGCGTTTATGGGGCGCAACATCTATGGCGGATCTGACGAAGCGTGGCGTTTTACCTTATTTTCCAACGGGGCGGCGGAGTTTGCATGGAACCACTGGAAGCCGCAAATCGTTCACTGCCACGACTGGCATACGGGAATGATTCCCGTGTGGATGCACCAGACTTCCGATATTGGCAGCGTATTTACAATTCACAATCTGGCTTACCAAGGGCCGTGGCGGTGGTTTTTGGATAAGATTACTTGGTGCCCGTGGTACATGCAAGGTCACAATACCATGGCGGCAGCAGTTCAGTTTGCCGATCGGGTGAATACCGTTTCGCCTACCTACGCCCAACAAATCCAAACCACCGAGTACGGCGAAACCATTGAAGGCTTGCTCTCGTTTATTAGTAATAAACTCAGCGGCATCCTCAACGGCATCGACATCGATAGCTACAACCCGGAAACCGATAAAGCGATCGCCCAAAATTTTACTGCCGACACCTTAGAAAAACGCCGTCCCAATAAAATCGCCCTGCAAGAAGAGTTGGGGTTGGAAGTCAATTCCCAAGCTTTTGTAATGGGAATGGTGACGCGGCTGGTGGAACAAAAGGGGATCGATTTGGCACTGCAAATTCTCGATCGCTTTATGGCCTATACCGATTGCCAGTTTATCGTGTTGGGAACGGGCGATCGCTACTACGAAACCCAACTGTGGCAACTGAGCAACCGCTACCCCGGACGGATGTCGGTGTATCTGCTTTATAACGATAACCTCGCTCGCCGAATCTATGCCGGGAGCGATGCATTTCTGATGCCCAGCCGCTTTGAACCCTGCGGTATCAGCCAACTACTGGCAATGCGCTACGGCTGCGTTCCGATCGTCCGCCGAACGGGAGGTCTGGTAGATACGGTCTCTCACCACGATCCGATGAACGAAGCGGGGACGGGATACTGTTTCGATCGCTACGAACCCCTGGATCTATTCACCTGCCTGATTCGCACCTGGGAAGGATTCCGCTACAAAGATCGGTGGGCGCAATTGCAACAGCGAGGGATGGAAAAAGACTTTAGCTGGGAGCGATCGGCTAAAGAATACGATATCATCTATCGCGAAATTGTCGGCAAGTCTTAGAGCTTGGGTAACTCTCGGAGGCTTGGGGGGTTTCGGGAGACAAGGGGACAAGGAGAATGCGCGCATTTTTAATTTTGCATTTTGCATTTTGCATTCATTCTCCCCCATCTCCCTCACCTCCCCCATCTCCCTCATCTCCCTCACCTCCCCGTTCCCCATCTCCCAACTGTTAAGGATTGCATAGCCACTAGAGGGGCCGCATCTAATAATGATAGGATCGGCTGTATTCACCAAAATCCCGATCGAGTTACCGGAGATCGGACATTGAATCGTCCTGCTCGATCGGCAATGGGGAAACACAAATCTTCGATTCCTTACACCCAAAACACTGTTTCCATGGCTACATCTGCAACCACACCGGAGAAAAAACTCTCTAAACTAGAAGGCATTAAAGAACGGAGTAATTTTCTTCGAGAACCCCTCGCCACTGAAATTCTCGAGGATACCACTCACTTCAGCGAACCGGCGATTCAAATCCTCAAGTTTCACGGTTCTTACCAACAAGACAACCGAGATAATCGAGTTAAGGGACAAGAGAAAGACTATCGGATGATGCTGCGGACGCGCACCCCCGGCGGCTTCGTTCCCCCCCAACTGTACCTCACCCTCGATGACCTCTGCGATAAATACGGCTATCACAACCTGCGGGCAACCACCCGCCAAGCTTTCCAACTCCACGGCATCCTCAAGAAAAACCTCAAAGCCACCCTGGCGGAAATTATCCGCAGCATGGGTTCGACGCTGGGGGCGTGCGGCGATCTCAACCGCAACGTGATGGCTCCCCCCGCGCCGTTCAAAAATCGCCCGGAATACGATTTGGCTTGGACTTATGCCGATAACGTCGCCGACTTGCTGACACCGCAAACGGGGGCGTACTACGAGATTTGGCTCGATGGGGAAAAGGCAATCTCCGCTGAAGAAGATCCCGCAGTCATTGCCGCCCGCGAAAGTAATGGCAATGGTACGATCGTCCATGAAGGGGAAGAACCGATTTACGGCGATCGCTATATGCCCCGCAAGTTCAAGTGCTGCGTCACCGTACCGGGGGATAACTCCGTCGATTTGTACTCCCAAGATGTCACCCTGGTGGTGATAACAGATGAATCGGGGGAGTTGCAAGGATTCAATGTCTTCGCCGGGGGTGGCATGGGACGCACCCACAATAAGGAAGAAACCTTCGCCCGGATTGCCGACGAAATTTGCTACGTCGATAAGGCGGACGTATACGATTTGCTCAAAGCGATCGTCTCAACTCAACGGGATTACGGCGATCGACACAACCGCCGCCACGCCCGGATGAAATACTTAATCAACGACTGGGGAGTAGATAAATTCCGCCAGGTGATGCAAGGGTATTTCGGCAAACCTCTCGAAGCCTTCAAACCGCTACCCCCATTTAAGTACGAAGACTACCTCGGCTGGCACGAACAAGGAGATGGTAAGTGGTTCGTCGGCATTTCCGTGCAAAACGGTCGCGTGTACGATAACGGTTCCTTCAAGCTGAAAACCGCCCTGCGGCAAATCGTCGAAACCTTCGAGTTGCCCATGCGCGTCACCGCCAGCCAAAATATTCTCCTCTACGAGATCGAACCGGAGGATAAAGCCAAGATTCAGCAGATTCTCAAAGATTGCGGCATTAAAGGGGAAACAGAAATCGATCCCCTCGAACGGTACGCGATGGCTTGTCCGGCGCTGCCGACTTGCGGGTTGGCAATTGCCGAATCCGAACGGGTGATTCCTTCTATTCTCGATCGCCTGCGGGCTTTGCTCACCCAAATGGGACTCAAAGACGAGCATTTCGTCGTCCGGATGACGGGATGCCCGAATGGCTGCGCCCGTCCCTATTTGGCAGAATTGGGCTTCGTTGGCCAAGCACCGGGGGCTTATCAAGTCTGGCTGGGGGCTTCTCCCCATCAAACCCGCCTGTCTCAACCGTTCTTCGAGAAACTCAAAGAAGAAGACCTCGAAACCGCCCTCGAACCATTATTTGCCTACTTCAAACAAGATCGCCAACTGAAGCCCGAACCCGAAAGTTTTGGGGATTTCTGCGATCGGGTGGGATTTGAAGCCCTGCGAGAGTTCAGCGCCACCTACGAACCGGGTTCGGCACTCAAACCCAAGAAAGCCAAACGCCAAGAACGCCACCGGATTCGGATTCACGATGAGGTGTATGCCAAACTCAAAGCTGCCTCGGACAGTCAGGGCAAACCGATGATCGAACTGGCAACGGAAGCCTTGAATGCTTATTTAGATAAGTAGGGAATTCGAGCTGGGGGAGAAGCATTTGGCAAAATAACTGGGCATTGTCTAGACAATACGATACGATCGAATGCTTTTCCCTCTAAAATAATTGGCTCAATTATAGAGCCTCAGTATTTGTGAACTTTCCAGATATATTTTCTAGATATATCTAAAAATTGAGACAGTTGAGATTCCCGCTTTTGAAACTTGAAACAAGCATTCAGCTAACGGCTAATAGCTGAATGCTTACGATTTGAAATTGCGAATTTGTTGGCAAAATGCTCTTAAAGTTGGACTTCTGGCGATCGTCATACTTCGTTTGAGCACTTCTGCAACCATCTCTAAAATCGGAAGTTGTGGAAATGTTGGACTGGTGAAAACTTGCTGATATCGATCGAATTCCCAGGTGTAAATTTTTAGTTCGCCGCCCGTGTAAATCCAGAGTTCGAGAACTCTACAACTGACGTAGGTATCCATCTGCGTTTTAGAAGTGACAGAATCTGACATTGGATGATGCGACCTAAACTGGGCAGACCGAAAACCTGCAAATCCTTATAAGACCTAATCTCAAGCACCAATTTAAGGATAATTTGAGGCAATGAGTCGATTGCAAATTCGTGAGGATAATTTGACCGGATCGCAAATCACCGACCTCGTGCGGGAACATCTTGAAGAAATGCGCGGGATTACACCGCCACAAAGTACGCACGCTCTCGATCTCGAAGCATTGCGATCTCCCGAGATTACATTTTGGTCGGCTTGGGAAGGCGATCGATTACTCGGATGCGGCGCACTCAAAGAACTCGACGCTAAAAGTGGTGAAATCAAATCTATGCGAACTGTTCGAGTTTATCGCCGTCGAGGCGTTGCCTCCAGAATTCTCGAGCGGATTGTCGAAGAAGCCCAACGGCGAAGTTACGATTACCTGAATTTAGAAACGGGGTCTGCTGTGGAGTTTGCTCCAGCACGATCGCTCTACCTGCGATACGGGTTCGAGTACCGAGGTCCCTTCGCAGAATATACTGACGATCCCAACAGCGTCTATTTAACAAAAAGACTCACCTCACCTGTGTCGATCGAATGACCCACGGCTAGTTGCTGAAGACTCACCTTTGAGAGTGAATTTGGGATAGACTATTGCCAACTTTGCCCGATCGACTTACCTTAACCGATCGCAACGGAGGATATTGGTGAAATTTCAGGGAAAACACGCCATCATTACCGGAGGTTCGAGCGGGATTGGGCTGGCAGTGGCGCGGCTGCTGGCAGCTCGAGGGGCACATGTTTCGATCGTCGCGCGCGATCGCCCCAAACTCGAAACCGCACGTACGGAAATTGAAGCGGCACGGGTGGATAACCAGCAACAGGTGGAAATCATCGCCGCAGATGTGGCCGCGCGCCCTCAAGCCGAAGCCGCTATCCAAACGGCGATCGATCGAATCAGTCCTCCCGACATTTTCATCGCCTCAGCCGGAATTGCCCGTCCGGGCTACTTTCTCGAACTCTCCCCGGAAATCTTCGAGCGGACGATGGCCGTTAACTACTTCGGTTCTCTCTATTGTCTGCGATCGGTTCTACGGGCCATGCTCAAACGCCAAACCGGGCATATCGTCCTGATTTCCTCCGGTGCGGGTCTGATTGGATTGTACGGATACACCGCCTACAGTCCCAGTAAGTTTGCCTTGCGCGGGTTGGCCGAATCTCTGCGCGGGGAACTCAAAGGGACGGGGGTGAATATTTCGATCGTCTATCCCCCCGATACCGATACGCCCCAACTCGCCGCAGAGAACAAAGTCAAACCCCCCCAAACTAAAGCCATTACTGCAACCGCCGAAACCTGGCAACCTGAAGACGTGGCGCAAGCCATTATGCGAGGTCTCCGCCAAAAATCCTTCGCGATCGCACCCGGTTGGGAAATGTCCGCCCTCGAACGGTTACACAGCCTCATCGCCCCCGGCTTGAACTGGTATTTCGATCGACTTGCTGCCGGGGTGACGAAGAAGGAAAGTCGAACGAGTGAGTGACTTAGTCTGGATTATTCATGAGCGGGTGGGGAAGGTGCGCTCGTGGGTCGGTCTTGGGGGGCGCTCGCCATGGGAATGACCCGTGACTGGGTGGGATGAGAAAAAATACTCAGTGCGCTCGCTCAAAAACCCCGTGGGTGAAGAAATGAGAGACACCCTACCAAGGCGAACCCACCATCGTAAATCCCGCCCAATAGTACGGATGCGAAAAATCGCGACCGTCCCAATTGCCCAATTCTGGCGGTAGGGGAACGCGAATATCCGGCGCGATCGCCAGTTGACCTCCTTCTACGACAACCTCACCTCGCAGCATCTCCAATTGCGATCGGCGCAAGGCTTCGGCTTTAATCGGTGCGTCTTTCAAGTGACGGTAAAATGCACTCATCAGCACCAAAGACCCGATATCGCTGACTTTCCACAAACTCGCCAGGGCAGACTTCGCCCCCGATCGCACCGCTAACCCAGCAAAGCCCAATTCGGCGTATTCGTTACCCACAGCAGTTTCGCAGGCACTGAGTACCAGCAATTCAACAACGGGCGGGGCGTACCACCGGGCTTGCCGCAATCCGTCGAGAGAAAGGCGATCGTCCCAAAACTGAATGTAGGCTTCGTGCCCTCGGGTGGGGTCGAATTGAGCGTGAGTCGCTAGATGAACGATGCTGAAGGTTTGTTCTTGGCGGTAGGCGATTAAATTTTCTAGGGTAAAGGCTTCGTCGATCAGGGCCAAACCCGGCCACAAACCCGGATGGGCGAAAGATTCGGGGGGGCGATCGGATTTCGATCCGCTGTCGGCTTCCCCAGAAACATCCCGCACCAAATCGCCAATCAAGATCGATAATTCCCAGGGAACGGCCGGTAAAGGGGGGCGATCGGCATGGGGAAATTCCGATGCACCCATCGCCAACACTCGCGCGTCTCGAATCGTTTTATACCGGGTGTCGGTCAAACTGAGGCTGGGGATAGAACCGAGGCTATAGCGTTCCACCAAAAATTGCCGTCCGTCGTGGAGTGCGGCGAGGGGAATTTGTCGCAGTCCCGCATCCATCGAAAAAATGAGCGTGTCGATGCCCAAACTTTCTAAATGCTCTTCGAGGGGTTGCACCAGCCAATAATAGAGTTCTTGGGCGAGGGGCAGGTAGCTGTCAGATTGGGGCGAGTTGAGATAGTAAAGAAAGGTGCGGATGGTTTGGTGAAGGCGATGGTGCTGGAGATCGATGGTTTTGACGATCGCCTCTCCCTCGGGAACGACAAGGACTAGGGTCAGTTGTTCGCCACTGCCGCGAGATTCGCTTTCGGGCAAGGTAAGACCATAGACGATCGCCGATTTTTTGCCCGTTTGCGTCTCGATCGTGTTCAAGGCACTCCGAATCGTCTCGGCAGTGGTCTCCAATTCCTCCTCAGACCGTTCTCCAAGTTGTCCCTCAAAATGAGTCTCAAAATGAGTTTCAAATTCTGATGCGAACAGTTTATCTGTTTGTGCAATGGCTTCTTCAACATTTCCCATAGCGAGGTTTTCGGCAATATCGATCCGCGATATCCGATCCGAGGCGACCTGCGTTGGGTTTTCTGGGGGTGAAGTGTTGGCTCGATCGCTGGAGATCGGTTGTTGGGTTGGGGATTCGGCACTCGATGCGTCTCTCTGGGGCGATCGAGGTTCGTCAGGATGAATTGCCGAGGGGACTGCTTCCGTTGGCGGTCGATCGGGTGTTATCGGATTTCTCGGCGACTGGGAGGAAACCGTACTGCCGTCCGTTCTGGTTCTTGAGGAGGTCGCTCGTTGTCGGTTATTGCCGATGGGTTCGGCTTCTAAGGGGGGTTGAGAAGGTACAGTCGATGGAGTGGCGGTTTCTCGTTGAAGGCTCGGGATATCGTTGGTAAGAACAACCTGCACCTGGGCTTTGGGAATGTCGGCGTAAGGCATCTGAAACGAAATTACCCGATCGGCTTCCGGTATCGTCCAAATTAAAGAAAACGTTCGATCGTCGGTATGGGAGGCGATCGAGAATTGTCCGTTCAGCAATTGGGCGATTTCCCGCGCCAACATCAGATGGAGAGCGGCGATCGACTCGGGTTCGGGTTCTGCATCGAGTTCTGCATTGAGTTCTATATGGGTCTGTGCATCGGGTGCTGCATTCGCGATCGGGTCGAATTCCATCTGCCCAGCAGGTTCGACATTGGGGGGTTCGGGTGGATCTATATTGGGTGCAACATCAAGCGCGATCGCCAGTTCGGACGATTCCGCTTCCAAAACGAGATCGGGTTCCCGATCGGCGGTGGGTTCGGATGGGGTTTCGAGTGGGGGAGAGTCTGCATTGGGAACCTCCGGGGTGGCTGGCGGTGCATCGTTCCCAAAATCTGGTGGGGGAAGAGGGGAATCATCGTCCGATTCAATGTCCTCGAATAGATCCAGAACCTCTAAATCCCCTTCATTTTCTTCGACTTGCTCGCGATTGGGAGTCTCCGAATTCGATTCTTCCGTCGGTATTTGAGGTGGTATCTCTGGATTGTCGGCGACGAACTCTTCCCCATCGTCGCTCGTGACTGGAAGATCGATGTCGGGGTTGGGAGTGTCGATCTCGATCGGCTGATTGGGTGTGGTGGGGTCGGTGGCGGATTCGGGAACGGAAACGATTTGCAATCGATCGAAATCCTGACTCTGGGTAAACAGATAGTCGGCAGTTGGGGTTAAGGTCTGCTCTGCCTCGATGCCACGGCTAATCGCCCCAGCCGTCCCGTTCGGTGTCGCACTGCCGACGGTAAAGGGGACGATGCCACCGCCACCGTGGCGAATGACGATCGAACCACCTCCCAAAGCACCGCGACTCGAAATACTCGCCGCAGTCCCATTTTCATCGATAAATACATCTGTTGCCTGGAAAAAGTGAGTCGCGGTAATTTCGATATCTCCCCCGACACCTTCCCCGCTTTGACTGTTAATTTGACTTAGGTTAATATTTCGGGCATTGAGTAAAATATTACCACTATTTTCCAAGCTGGATGTATCGAGAATATTGGCAAATATATTTCCAGAGTCACTATCTAAAATTATACCATTTTCTGCTGTTATATTTTGTAAACTAATATCTCCGATTGTATGAATTTCAATCGGACTGTTATCACCATTTACCTCTCCTCGAACTTCCAAACTCAAGAGAGGCAATTCTTCCCCGATCGCTCCACTTAATTCGACGATGCCTCCATCGGAAATTAAGCTCAAATCGTAAGCACCATTTACAGTATCTCCAATTTCAATGGCGTTCTCAAATTCTCGAGCATCGATAACCTCGATCGATACATCCGTTGTCAAGGTTATAGGAGCATTAAAAACAATCGAGTTTTGATTAGTTTCTAAATCTCCTAACAAAATAATCTCTTCTGAAGAATCGAGTTGAATTTTGCCCCCCAAAGACGATCGCGAACTCGCAATAATTTGTTCGATCGCCACCGTTTCACCACCGCGAATTGTAACATCTCCACCGACATCCATTGCTGAGGTTAAAACTGCACCAAATAGCTCGATCGAAGCATCACTTGTCACGAAAAAGTTTCCACCCCGCCCCTGAAATCCACTCAGTAAAATGGGTGTCGAATTCAATTCACCCTGGGTAATATTTCCTGCCGCTGCTAAAGTAATATCACCGCCATTATTACCGGCAAAACTGAGAATTCCCCCGGCAATTTCGATCGCCCCGCCACTGACAATATCGACATTGCCACCATTATTTGCCCCAGTTGTCACCAGATCTGCCAGGAAAATATTACCGCCTTGCGCCATCAGGTCGATTGCCCCTCCATCCCCCCCGGTCGAAGCGGCATTGAGATCGCCCGTGGTAATATCTCCCGTAGCGGTTCTCAGCTCGATCGCCCCGGCACGGTCTGCGGCTTGGGAAACTAGATCGCCCGTAGTAATGTCCCCACCACTGCTCGTCAGCGAGATCGATCCGCCATCCCCCGTCAGACTCGAAGTATCGATCGTCCCGGCTGCTATCTCTACCCCGGAAATCTCCAGATGGCGATCGGGTGCGACGATCGAATCGGCAGCATCCATCGAAAAAGAACCTACCGCATCGTTATCGGCATCGGCAATTAACGCGATCGCCCCACCATCGGGTACGAAACTCAGCGAAACTCCCGGCGCGATCGTAATATCGTCGGTCGCTTCGAGGATGACTTGGGCCGCCTGATTTTCCAAAATTGCCGCATCGAGAACCGTCAGATTGGGGACTGCATCAGAAAACGGATCGCTGTCGAAATCGGTTTCTTCCTCTAGGGTTCTCGAGATAAAGATATTCTCCGGATCGAGTAGCAGGGTTCCCCAACTCCCCGAAGCCGCACTCACATCCACCGTGCCATCGAAAATCAGATGTTGCCTGCCTGAAACTTCGACGAAGCCACCGTTTGAATTCGGAAAGGGGGTATCGGTAGATAGAATATTGCTCGTGGAGAAAGTTGCGCCTCGGGCGCGAATCGTTCCCAAAAATTGAGTGGTATCGTCCGCCCAGACAATGACCCGTCCGCCGTTCCCCCGTTCCCCGGCATCGGCAAAAATTGAAGTTTCTCGATCGATAAAAGTGTACCGGGCGTTGGGAAGTGTGCCTCCTCCGCCAAAGTCGCCACCGATAAAAATATTGCCTCCCCCCTCAATCCCCGAAGCATCGAGTTGGGCATGGAGTAGGGAGACGCGATCGCCGAGAATTTGGATGGTGGGAGTTGGCCCGGTGGAAGGGAGAAAACCGGATGCATCGTTCGAGACATCGATCGTTCCGGAGATAGTAACCTCGCCCGGTTGGGAGGGAATTGGCGCGTCCGCAGCCACCAAACTCAGGGTTCCGTCGGGGTTCACCGCAATCTGACTCGCTTCGGCGAGGTCGCCTCCCCCAGCCAGCAGTTGGGGTAGAGACAGAGGATCGATCGCCTCGATACCGGGTACTGGTTGCATTTGCGGATCGATCGCCACTTCCAAATCCAGCAAACTTCCCGGCCGATTCAGACGCACCCAACGCCCTCCCGGAATCGCCGCCACGGTGACGTTTCCCCCCGGTGCGTTGAGAATTCCGACATTGAGAACGCTGCCGCCAATTAAACTTAATTGTCCGCCTGGGGGAATGCCTAGCGTGCCGAAATTGGCGATCGCCCCGACGTTGGCGGTGGCAAAATTGGTGGCAAAGTAAAATCCCGTGGGCGCACCGACGAGAACCTCCCAGTTAGGATTGCCGAGAGCATCGAACCCGTTCCCATTCCCAAACCCGATACCCGTGGCGGTGGTGGCGGTGAAGTCTCCCGGAACGTTGAGGGTGGCACTCGATCCGAACACGATCCCGGCCGGATTCATTAAAAAGAGGTTGGCATTGCCGCCAGAAACTTGGAGTAAGCCGTTAATTATCGATGCATCGCCCCCCGTCACTCGCCCGAGAATATTTTCGAGTTGGGGATTTGCCAGAAACGTGGCACTCTGTCCCGCCTCGAGTCCGAAGCGATCGAAACTGTGGAATAAATTTTCGCCATCGCCGGAAATTTGCCCCCCTTCAATCAGAAAGTCATCGCCAGAGGGAGTAACCGTTGTTCGAGTCCCATCGCGGGCCGGGGTAATGGGTTGGGCGCGCACCCGAGGCGTTGAGAGAAAACCTGCAACCAGAACAGTTAAAGGAAACCACTGCCACCGTTTGCCGATTCGATATCCGGATTCCATCATCCCCCGACCTCATCGCACGACCTCATCCCTTTAGAAATGGTAAACGATCGCGATCGAAGCGGCCCGAACCGAAGCATTGCACCTTACAACAAGAGATGCCCGCACTCAGGCGGACATCATCTTAACGGAACTCAATTTAACACCCCTGGAAATTGCGGGTAGCGATCGACAAATTAGAGCCGATGTGACCCTACAAGTTCGCTACTAACGGGGGCAACGCTCGCTTCAACGGGCAACTGGTTCTGGGTTTCCCAAAGCTTAAATTTCTCTGCTTCGGCGAGGGCGGGGTTGATGCCAAACCAACGACCGTTTTCATCTCGGTATTCAAACAAGAACATACTCCGCAGCAGGATTTGATAATCTTCATCTCCTTGAACGCTTTGTTCTTTAGCGGCCTGGAACAGTAACTGCCATTCGTCATCGCTAATGGCAGCAATCAAATCGTCGCGGTATTCTTTAATCACGTTCTCCACCGTCTCCCGCGAAATGGGCGGATCGTCTTGTTGCAAGCAGCTATAGAGCAGGCCGAGGGAGTTGCGCACGTGACCGCCACTGACGCGGCAAAGTCGATCGAGGGTTTCCATCGAATCGAACACCTCGGTACATTTGGCCAGCCGCGCTTCGGGCTTTAAGGTGGGAAATGCCCGCGCCAGGAGCATTTGTCGCATCAAACCCATGCCGGGAGCGAAGTCGCGACCGTCGCGCACCCGTACGGGAACCATCGGCAGCACTTTGGGTTTGACTCCGAATCGACCGATCAGCCGTCCGATGTCGTTGGAGAAAATCAACGCCAGGGGAATGGTATAGACCAGATGGCAATTGAGTTTTTTGAGCTGTTCGCCGCGATCGACAAATAGATATTCCGGCTGGGTGCGTCCGGAGGCTTTGCGGGTGCTGTCGAGGCGATCGAGGTTATCGACAATCACCACGATACCTTGTTTGCCCTGGTGTTTGAGCTGTTCGGTGGCCGGCCCGAGCAACTCGTTGTTGATGGTTTCGAGGATGCCGTTGGTGCGCGGTTCGAGGTATTGCCGGAGTTGCGATCGCAGTTTGGGACTATCTTTGGCTTTGGCGGTGATTTTACCGATGCCGCCGGGGAGGGAATATTCAACCCCCGTCTCTTCTCCGGCCGAAACGGTGCCGAAGCCGGGAAAGGAAGCCTCGCCACTGAGGGCAATCGGCGTGTTGAGCAAATCCACGGCCCCTTGGAGGAGGGACTTAAATCCGCGCGGCTGTAAGTGAATCCCTTCGCGTTCGAGGCTTTCGCTCACTTGACGGGCGATCGCCATGAGAATATCGCTAATATCCACATCGGCCATATCTAAGTCCTGGGAAGACTCGAAATAGACGACGTGAAATCCTTTCTTTTCCAGTTCGGCTTTGAGGCGGAAGAGTTCGGTGGATTTTCCGCAGCCGATATGTCCGGTAAAAAGCTGGCAGCTCGGATCGTCAGACCCCAAAAGCGAGATGGTTCTGCCCAACTCTCGCACGATATTGGTTCCTCGAACCTGGGAGAAATCAATGTAATACTGACGGTCTTCTCGATCGCCGACGACTAGCGTTTTACTCGGATTACAGGCTTTAAAAAACTTAGGTAGGTTAAGATTCATGCTCTGGAGTTGCACGTTGCGAGATCGGTATGATGGCTTGATAGCTTGATGGCTAGATGGCTAGAGTTTAAACAAAACTTCGACTGAGAAGGCTACAACCCAGACGGGGCAAGCATTTTAGTTTTTAAATTCTCTCAAGCGCCTGTCAACTCTCAAATCTCGTCAGGATGAGAGTTTTACGCTTCGAGCCGTTAAATTTTTCTAAACTCCAACTGATGAGAGACCGCACAAATAGTTCTATTTGTAACTTGGCACAGGAATCTTAGGAGTGGGTAGAGGGGTGATGGGGATGAGGGGTGAGGAACGGGAGCTGGGGGGAGAAGATGACGCTCCGGACGCGGGGACGCGGGGACGCGGAGAAATGGGGGAAATGGGGGAAATGGGGGAAACGGGGGAAACGGGGGAAACGGGAGAATGTTTAGCTCCTCAAGCCTCCGAAGCCCCCGAAGCCTCCCAAGCTCTCTCCAAAATCTCTTGGGTCAAAATGCAGCGTCCGATCGAATTTGTGGTATTTTTAGGTACAGATTTAATATCAATTTTCTTTTAAAGAGGCAACTGCTACCCATTGCAGATTGCTCGATTGAATATTACCCGTCCAAAATGAATATTGAGGAATTCGTCCGGCTTTCGATCGGACGCTGGAGGTCGCAGCGTAGCGGTCACAATCTGGCATTTCAACATTTTGAAGAAGTTCGATCGACTGTCGATATCGTTGCCCTCAATTCTGAGGACTCAGCGGCGATCGCCCTGTGTGAAGCTTACGGTATCGATCCGGCGAGTGCCACCCATCCTTTTGGTATGAAGTGGCAGGGTGAGTCGGATTGGGACGACGATGAAACCATCGAGGGAAGTTGCATTCTGGTTCCCGTTCCCGATCGAGAACGGCCCAACTGCGGCAAGCTCTTACGGTCCCAAGGCTACGCCGAAACGATGCCTGCTGCTGGAGAGTACCACTTAACCGAAGACGGCACTTTCGTTCTGCACACTCAGTACGATCGCGCTGCGGCAGAGGAACGGATCTGGTTTGCCAATCCCAATCTCCGATTTCGCGTTTCCCTGATTAAAACTAGTAACGGAGAGGGGGTTCTAACCGCTTCCTTTGCTTCGGAAATTCGGGCACAAGTTCCCACTGAAAACGAAGAGTCGGCAACCCAAGGCGATCGAGTTTCGACCACTCAAATTTAAACCCAAAGCTCAGCCTGAGTCGGGAGAGATAAGGGGGATATCCAGTAGAGTCGATCGACTTCGATTTTTGCTGCCTTTATTTTTAAAGTTGCACGAATCATCACCAAAAATTATTAAAAAATACTAAAGATGGAGATCGAAAAGCCGGAGATCGAGAGTCGATCGAAGGATTTAATCACCCTATCCCATTGGATTGCTGGAGCTTTTAGCAATCAAAAACAAGCGGCTGAAAATCCCCAAGATTTCGCTCATATCTGGGTCTTTTTTCGACCGCTACCTTTTGAGTTTTTTTCGGGAATTGGTTTCTATTCCGAACAAGTTTACGACTACAACTTGTGGAGTCCCTATCGTCAGGGAATTCATCGATTTGTCGATCGTGGTGACAGTATTTATATCGAAAATTACGGCATGTCCGACCCGATGCTGTTCGCGGGAGCCGCACGGGAGCCGGAGATTTTAAAAACAATTACCCCCGATTGTATCGAGCGGCGATATAACTGTTCGATGGTGTTTAAAAAACAGGGCGATCGCTTTTTTGGAAGTGTCGAACCCGGAAATAAATGTCTGATTCCCCGCAAGGGGCATCAAACCTATTTAGTTAGCGAAGTCGAACTGACCGAAACCACTTGGATGAGTCTAGATAGAGGTTATGACATCACCACCCACCAGCACATTTGGGGGTCAGAAGCCGGACCTCTCAAATTTGAAAAGCGAGAAAGTTTCGCCCGAGAAGTGCCCAACTTACGCACCTAAAGAAACGGTTCGTTCCACCAAAACTCAACCCATGCTGCCCCCCAAGGCAGAAAAGAAAATGAGGGCTTGGGTGCGCAGTCGGCATCTGATTTGTTCGGGTAACTTTTTTATCTTCGAGACGGTGGAATTTTCCACGGTGGAACGATTTACCGATTGCGTCAAAAGTTTGGGCGGAACGGTGATTGGAGTCGATTCGATTAAAAAAGTGTGGATTGGCAACCACCGCCAAGTCGTGCTCTATCAAGTCAAAGCCAGCTTGCATACTCCCCATCACGATCTCAAACAGTATTGGGTGAAGTACGGCAGTTTTTATACTCGGTTTGACGAACGGGGGTAGGGGGAGGAGAGCTGGGGAGGCTGGGGAGGCTTCGCTAGCTCTCGGAGGTAACGAACACTGAGTTTTTCAACGATATCCCAATTCTCCCGTTTCTTCCATTTCCCCCGTTTCTCTCCTTCTCCTTGTCCCCGCGTCATCCCATCACTGCTTCCCAACTCTATTAGCAGGCGGATCGATAACGTGGGCCAGGATTGCCATCGGCACCATCGCCACCATCGGCAGCAGGCAAATCAGCCACTGATTCAACGTCAGGGGTGCGGTTTCAAATAGGGTATTGGTTACGCCCCACTGACTGAAGATAACCTGCAAGATAGCCGCCCCGACAATCCCGACAATCAGAATTGGGGCTGGGGTAATCGCAGTGACGCGACCGCGCAGAAACGCCACGAAACTGATGCCTAATTGGCTGATACTGAGCAGGTAGATAATCCGGGCGGCAACCAGGGCTTGAATCGCCATCGTCCGGGCGACGGCAATATCCCCCGTCGTCGATTTCGCCCACTCGAACATGCCGAAAATCAAAATCCAGTTAAAAATGGAAACCGCGAGAATCCGACCGAGTAATTTGCGATTGAGTAAGGGTTCGTTGGGGGCAATTGGCGGCTGTTGCATCGTCCCCTCAGATTTGGGTTCAAACGCCAGGGGAACGGTCATCGAAATCGAGTTAATCATATTCAGCCACAGCACTTGCAGGGAGAGAATCGGCAAATCTCGGGCTAGCAGGGCACTAATGAGAATGGTCATCGATTCGCCGCCATTGACGGGTAATAGAAAAGCGATCGCCTTGCGCAGGTTTTGGTAGACCGTGCGTCCCTCTTCAACAGCCGCCTCGATCGAGGCAAAGTTATCATCGGTGAGCAACATATCCGCCGACTCTCGCGCCACTTCCGTCCCCCCTTTGCCCATGGCAATCCCGATATCCGCCTGCTTGAGGGCAGGGGCATCGTTCACCCCATCGCCGGTCATGGCCACGATTTCACCCTGAGATTGCAAGGCTTCGACCAGTTTGAGTTTTTGGGTGGGGGCGACTCGGGCAAACACCGCCCCTTCTTCCATCGCTTCGGCGATTTCCCCATCGGTCATCTGTTTGAGTTGTCGTCCTTCAAAGGCGATAACTTGCCCGGATTTTTGGATTCCCATTTTAGTGGCGATCGCCTTAGCCGTGGCGATGTGGTCGCCGGTAATCATTTTCACGTCAATCCCGGCGGCCTGACAGGCGCGAACGGCGGCGATCGCTTCTGGACGAGGCGGATCGATCGTCCCTTGCAACCCCAAAAACACCAGATCTGCGTCGATATCTTCCCGTTCTAAGGAATGTTGGTGGGAATTTAAAACTTTTTTAGCGAAGGCGAGGACGCGCAATCCCTGGGATGCCATCTCATCAACGGCTTGTTCGATCGCCTCTCGATCGAGGGGAACCGTCTGATTGTTGAGAGCGATCGCCCCGGAACACCGACCCATCAGCGCTTCTACCGATCCTTTCACGTAAATAACCGGGTCGGCTGCCTCGTGCAGCGTCGCCATGTATTGATACTGAGATTCAAAGGGAATCGAATCGAGTCGGGGCTTAGACGCAGCTAGATGGGTTTGGTTCAAGTTGGCTTTCGCAGCCGAGGCAATTAACGCCCCTTCCGTCGGATCGCCCACCACGGACCACTCTTCGCCCGTTTTCTTTAATGTCGAGTCGTTACACAGGATTCCCGCAACCAAACATTCCTCTAATGCGGAAGGCAAACCATCTTCAAACGGTCCTCCCGGCTTACCATCCACCAGCGGACCGATCTCGCCTTTGGGGCTGTAACCGCTACCACTGACTCCGTAGTATTCTCCGCCAACGTAAACCCGCTGCACCGTCATCTGGTTTTCCGTCAGGGTTCCCGTTTTATCGGAACAAATCACCGTCGCCCCTCCCAAAGCTTCCACGGCCGGTAATTTGCGAATGATAGCGTGACGGCGTGCCATGCGGTTGACCCCAATCGCCAGGGTAATCGTAACCACCGCAGGTAGACCTTCGGGAATCGCACTCACCACCAGGGCCACCGTCGCTTCAAACATGTACAGCCAAGATTCCCCCTGTCCCAAGCCGATGACAAAGGTGAAGGAGGCCAGGGTTAAAATTGCATAGAGTAATGTGCGGCTGAATTTGGCAAACTTGCGGGTTAAAGGGGTGGTGAGATTTACCCGATCTTCCATCGCTTGGGAGATTTGCCCCACTTCGGTCTCGTTCGCCGTGGCGACCACAATTCCCTTACCCCGTCCGAAGGTGACGAAACTCCCGGCATAAGCCATATTCGTCCGATCGCCTAGAGAGATATCCACCGCGAGGGGTTCGACGGATTTATCCACGGGAACCGATTCCCCCGTCAGGGCCGACTCGTCCACCTGAAAAGTCCGCACTTCCAGCAATCTCAAGTCCGCAGGCACTTTATCCCCCGAAGCGAGCAAAACCACATCTCCGGGCACTAAGTCTCGCGAAGGAATCCGCAGGGTTTGGCTTTCCCGGAGAACGGTGACTTCGGTGGTGACGGTTTTGGCTAAAGAGGCGATCGCCCCTTCGGCTTGGGCTTCCTGGACGTAGCCGATGGTGGCATTAATCACCGTCACGCCCCAAATGACGGCTGCATTCGTCCAGGACCCCAAAATGGCTTTAATCGCCCCGGCAACCAACAGAATGTAGAGTAAGGGTTGGTTGAATTGGAGCAAAAACTTCAGCCAGGGGGGTTTTCCCGGCTTAAAGGTGAGTTCGTTCGGGCCGTACCGTTCGTAGCGATCGGCCACCTCACCAGGAGATAAACCCTCATCTGGATCGCTGCGGAAGTGTCGAACGACTTCTGATGTGGGAAGTTGATGGTAAGTCGCAAGAGTCTCGTCAGATTTCGTTGGTAATTGAACTGGCATGATGCCCCCAATTCTGTTAAAAAGTCTTCTCAATTGATGGAAAAACGCGAGTCGATCGGTCGTCACGATTGACGAAACATCCGAGTCGCGCGTCGATCGAAGGACGTATATTCAAGAGTGCGAATCAGACTGCGAAAAAAATTGCACGTCAAGTTGCACGTCACATCAAAAAGTGATTGGCTAAGCGGTTGTCGATTTAAACTAGATATTGTCAAATTTAAAAAATTCTCCAACATTCCTTTCTGTTCCCCGGTAGTTCCCGACCTGGGCGATCGATTTTAGAGACGCGCTAGCCGATCGGTTTTGAGTGAGTCAAGCTTGCAAACATAGTCTAAATTCTATCTAAAAAAAAATATCATTGACTTTTATGTATGGCTAAAAATCGACAATCTCGGGCGATCGGATCGACCTTTACCCGTTGGTTGTGGTCTGGGGTCGGGTTGACGATGGCCCTAATGGTTTCTGCCACGTTAGGGGCGATCGCCGCCTGGGTGTTTCCGCCAGCGTCCAAAGAGTTCGTCGAGTCGGAAGTCTCCTGGAATAACGGCTTCGGCTACCAACTCTCCCAACCGATACAGGTTCTCATCCTGGGAGTCGAACCCCCTCCAGAAGTCCCTGCCGATTCCCCGGAACGCTTTTCCGGCCGCAGCGATACGATTCTCCTCCTGCGCTTCGACCCCCTCGAATCTGAGGTGAACTTACTCTCGATTCCCCGCGATACTCTCATCGAACTGCCGCAAGGGGGGTATGCCAAAGCCAATACGGCCAATTACGATGGCGGCATCGATTTAGCCAAAGAGACCATCGGTGACTTACTCGCCGACGTTCCCATCCACCGTTACGTCCGCATCGATACGGCGGCGTTGGTAGAGTTGGTGGATTTGTTGGGAGGGGTGGAAGTGTTCGTTCCCGAGGCGATGTCCTATACCGATGTCACCGGGCAACTGAGAATCGACCTCAACCCCGGATGGCAAGTCCTCAACGGCGAACAAGCCGAACAGTTCTCGCGCTTCCGCCAGGGGGCTTATGGGGATGTGGGACGGGTGCAGCGACAGCAAGAATTGATGGCAGCAGTGCGATCGCGCTTGACCAACCCGACGGTACTGCCGCGCCTGCCAGAGGTGATTCGGGTGGTGCAGAAATACATCGATACCGATTTGAGTTTGCCGGAGATGATGGCGCTGGTCAACTTCGGTTTGCAACTCGAGACCGACGCGCTGAAAATGGTGATGCTGCCCGGTGAGTTCGGCGACTCCTACGACTACGATACGGGATATTGGACGATCGATCGCCAAAAGCGCGATCGGATTGTCGAGGGGTATTTCGGGCAAGCGACGGGTCCGCGAGAACAACCGGTTCGATCGCGCGATCGCAATGCTTCTGCTGCGGCGATCGCATCGGTCCGGGTTGCCATCCAGAATACTACCAACGATTCTACCGCCCCCGATCGCTTGCAAGAAGAGTTAGAAGAACTCGGATTTGAAGATATCTACGTCATCTCCGATTGGCCCGACACCCAACGCCAGACCCAAATTATCGTCCAGAAGGGGAATTTTAATGGGGCGCAGTTCGTCCTAGACCGTTTGGGTTTTGGCGAAATTATAGCGATGTCTACGGGAGATTTAGACTCGGATTTGACGATTCGGATTGGGGAAGATTGGGCGATCGAGAAGTGAGGGGGAATGGGGGAGAAAATGACGCGGGGACGCGGAGATGAGGGGGATGAGGGAGAGGGTGACAAGTAGTAGGGTGGGCAGCTTTTTATATTAGACATCTCCGGAAAAGAGGGAACGAGGAACGGGGAACAGGGGTGAGATTTGATGATTTCAAAATAAAAATGGGAGAAGTCTATTGAAACTTAATATTGGAACAGAGAGTCAAACTGCCTACCTATCAAAATCTTGCTAAAATTGCGCATTTTTCCTTTCCAAATGTAAGGATTCAGGTGTCAGGCAAGAGCGAAAAAATCTGTAAGGGCGGGTTTAAATAAATGTTGGGAAACTTGCTCGAGATTTTTAGACAAAACCCGCCCCTACCCATTGTGACCCAATCTGTCTCTGAAATCTCGTCCTGAACCCTGACGCTCAAATGCATCTATTACCTAAAAAAATTCCCTGGTTTACCATCGCCATCACCTCAATTTTTATCCTTTCTCTCACATTGAGATTCTGGGGACTGGGACGATTTAATACCCTGGTTTTCGATGAAGTTTACTACGCAAAGTATGCGGTCAATTACCTGAACGGACGGGAAGTCTTCGATGCGCATCCTCCACTGGGAAAGTATCTCATTGCCTTGGGAATTTGGTTGTATCAATTATTCTCACAATTTTTCCCCATTGCTTCCCAAAATGCGAACGATTTGACGGGTCAAGTATTACCCGCAGTCAGTTATCGCTGGATGAACGCGCTGGTGGGGTCGTGCATTCCTCTGGTTGTTTCGGGGATAGCTTATCAATTGAGCGATCGCCGTAGCTATGCCATTATTGCTGGCTTTTTAATGGCGATCGAGGGAATATTTTTGGTCGAGTCTCGATACGCACTCATTAATATTTATTTGGTCTTTTTTGGATTGCTAGCGCAATGGTTAGTTTTACAATCTACTCAACTCAGTTCTCCGAAAAAAGAGTTATTTTTACTCGGTTCGGGAATCTGTTTTGGTGCGTCGGTTTCTGTGAAGTGGAATGGGTTGGGATTTTGGTTGGGTGTTGTGGGGATTTATTCGATAGTGCGATCGATAAAATTGATTACCTCTAATTTAAGTTTAGGCAATCATTTCAAATCGATCGAATCTGAAAATCCTAATATTAATTTAAGTTTATTTCCAAGATTTGCCAATTTAAAATTATCACAAATTCTGCTGAACTGGGTGTGCGTTCCCACAGTTATTTATTGGCTTGTTTGGATACCCCACCTCCAATTCAATCCCACGGAAACATTTAGGAGTTTGCACCAACAAATTCTTTCTTACCATCAAACAGGAGTCGGTACGGGTTCTGACGTTCACCCCTATTGTTCGCGCTGGTATACGTGGCCGCTAATGTTGCGATCGATATCCTACTTTTACGAGCGATCGACTCATAGCGAACCTAATTCAATAATACCTCCTTTACCCCGATATTTAAGCGAAGGAATTTACGACGTTCATTTGCTGGGCAATCCAATTTTATGGTGGTTGAGCAGTGCGGCTATTTTAATTTTTGTTTGTCAGTTTATAGAAAAAATTTTAGAAAGTATTTCTTCCAAATATGGGTCACTTAATTTAACAAAAGATGATTTTATTATCGTTTATTTAATGATGAACTATGCAGCTAATTTTTTACCCTGGATTTTTGTTCGACGATGTACCTTTTTATATCTATATATGAGCGCTTTAGTTTTCGCAATATTAGCGTTAGCCTGGATAATCGATCGATGGTGGAATAGCGATCGCCCTCAATCGAAAATCTTCACCATAAGTACGATATCGATCGTCTTTCTTGCCTTGATCTTCTGGTTACCGATTTATTTAGGTTTACCGCTCTCACCAGCGCAGTTCCAAATTAGAATGCTCTTGCCTTCATGGGTTTAAAATTGAGGTAAGCATTCAGCACGATCGCATTTGTTGCATCGGAGTTCTCGTTTCCTGGAGAATTTAGAGTCTGCGGTCTAAAAATCCGTTAAAGTTCTAGCTTTAGGGACTTGAAACCAGCTGAATGCTGAATGCTTACAAAATCATCCATCACTTTTCGGCACATCGATCGAAATTTGTTCGACCATGCGAGATTCGAGGCGTTCTAGCAACGTATCGATCGTCTCTCCGAGTTCGGTAAAACATTCAGGGGGAGTCGGTTCGGATTTGTATTGAACCAATTGGATTTGTCCGCCGCCAATTCCCAAAATCAGAACTTCTTTATCCGGCTGATGACCGTCAAGAATTCCTAAAACTTCTCGTAATCGATTGCCAACATTTCGATCGAGGGTTTCGATCGCTTCTCTCGAACAACTGAAAAAATGAGGTGTGGGTTGCAGATCGATTCCCAAGGTATCGGGACAGTCATTGCCTGACTCTTGCTGTTCTTGATAGAGGCCCCAAGCCAAAGCGGCTAATTCTTGTTTGTTGTTGCGAACGAATCGATCGAGTTCTCTTTTCCAAGGATTGCTCGAATTTTCGGGTTGGGGACGAGTGAAGCTCATTTGAATATCATCTAAGTTTTACCGTCTTCCACTGGTAGAGTTCGCTCGACTCAGTGGGAACGCACGCTCGCTCCAAACTGCGATCGCAAGAGCAAACATTCAAGTTTTTGCCCTGGACTTTCGACACCGTAGAAAGTCTTCCTCTGAGTATATAGCCGATCGAGCCGATCGCAACGCACCCAGATCGACTCGATCGAAGATAGACTTACACCAGCGCGAAATTCGCACTGCCAAGAACGCTCGCATCGATACTCAGCAGCGTCACCGACAGTTCCCCAGCCGTAATCAGGGTTTCGTTACCCAGAGGGGCAATGGTTAAATCCTCAAACCTCAGTCCGTCCGCTAAGCCGATAATATCCATTCCCAGGTTAAAGTCGGTAATTAGGTTCGTCCCATCGATCGGACGGAAATCGAAGCGATCGCCTCCGGTTCCCCCCGTCAGCGTGTCGTTGCCGAGATCGCCTTTGAGAACGTCGTTTCCTTCGCCCCCCAAGAGCAAATCGTCCGCTTTGCCGCCGAACAGCAGATCGTCGTTGTTCCCGCCAAACAGAACATCCGCCCCCACGTTTCCAAATAGGATGTCGTTACCATTGCGGCCGTGCAGACAATCATTTCCTAATTCTCCGGCGATCGTATCTTCCCCATCGCCGCCACTGACACCGTCGTTATCCTTACCCGCAAAAATCCAATCTGCTCCCACGCCGCCATCAATGTAGTCGATACCCCGGTTGCCGAAGGCGATATCATCTCCCTCATTCCCCAGCAGCAGGTCGTTTCCCAACTCTCCGGCGATGATGTCGTTGCCGAGATTGCCGCGCACTTCGTCGTTATTCTTGCCCGCGAATACCAAATCTTCGCCCTCGCCGCCATCGATCGCATCGGCGTTGCGATTGCCAAACAGCACGTCATTTCCAGTATTCCCTTGGATATTATCCGCCCCCGCATATCCGATGAGGGTGTCTCCTCCCGCCTCTCCAGAAATGGTGTTGCCATTGTCGTCCCCTTCAATGAAATCATCATCCACTCCTCCAGTCAGGGTATTCGCCGTCAAGTTGAGCGGGGGGAAAACCGGCGGATTCGTCACCAAAAGACAGGCATCGAAATTAGGATCGGGTTCGACGGAATCCGAGGGCAAAACGCTGCCGAGGGCAACCGGACTGGTGACATCGGCGATCGCCACCGAGAAGGTTCCCAAAGTCCCCGCCACCACCGTATTTCCCGTGGTATCGCTCACTTGCGCCGCTGTGACGGTAATTGCATAGCTGCCGTTATCGAGGACATCCCAGGTTCCCCCAGGCGGGGTAAATTGGTAAGTTGCCCTACGAGATATGCCGTTCGTCTCCGTCCGGCTGCCGATGAAACTTGCTGCCCCGACAAACCCGTTGGGACCGCTCGCTTGCACGTCGAATCCATCCAAACTCGCCGCGTTAATGGCGATATTGTCGCTGTAGGTGACGCTGAATTGGTAGGACGCTGGTCCGGCAGCAGTTACATCTGCCAAACTCGCCGTCGCCGTTGGAGGAGTACGATCGACTGTATAAATTTGTCCGGTGGCGTTGCCGTTGCCAATCCCCGCACCACCCAGGGGAACGGCAGCCGTGTTGGCGATCGAGTCGTCATCCACCAAATTGAGGGCGAGGGTTCCCGTTCCCGTTCCGGTACTCGCCGTCACCGTCCAAGTGCGATCGCTTCCTGTGACATTCAGGATGCTGGGGTTCGCCAACCCATCAGCCACCAACTGAAAATCCGTCGCATCCACCCCAGTCACGCTGTCGCTGAAGGTGACGGTATAGTTGACTTCCGTGGCTGCGGTGGGATTGGCATTGGCACGGGCGATCGAACTGACCGTCAGTAGGGCATCATCGAAGGCGACGCTATTATCGGTGCTGGTACTCGCCAAATTGGGGTTGCCAGCCGCATCAAATACCACCCCAGCCGGAACGTTCGCCAGTACCGTCCCCGTACCCGCAAGTCCGCTAACGGTTACCGCATACCGCCTGCCATTGGTGGAAGTCGGCGTTACCGTCACCGTTGGGTTGCCCGATACCGTACTGCCGAGGGCGACATCTTCCGGGGCGAACCCGGTCACCGGTTCGCTGAAAATCGCCGTATAGGTGACAGTCTCGCCAGAGGTGGGGTCGGCTTGCCCGAAATCTTGGTTCAGGGTAACCGTGGGAGGCGTGCGATCGAACAGAACGCGACTGGCATTGGTGGTGGCAGTGACGGGCGTGCCGCTATTCCCCGCCCCATCGGTAAAGTTAATCCGAAACGGAACCTGTCCTTCGGTATCTCCAGCTTGCAAGCGATAGGTCGCCGTATAGTTGTTAGCCCCGGTATTGGCAACTGTGGCGACGTTGCCGTCGATGGTGACGCGCGGCAGTCCCGAAAGGGCCTCGCTGGCACTAAAGCTGAGGGTAACAGTATTTCCCACTCTCGCCAATTGGGGATTGGGATTGTTGGAGGTGATACGGACGGCGGGCAGAACTGGGGCGATCGTTTCTGGAGGCGGAACGCTCAGCAGTAACGATACGGAGTTGGAACCTCGGTTGGCAGAAACCAGGTCTTGTCGTCCGTCACCGTTGAAATCTCCCACCGCCACGGAATGGGGCTTGACACCGGCCCGAAAGGTTTGGGCTGCATCGAACGCACCGCTTCCATTCCCGAGGAGAATGGAAACCGATTGACCGTCACGGTTGGCCGTGGCTAAGTCTTGCCGTCCGTCGCCATTGAAGTCTCCTAGGACGATCGAACGCGGTGCGGCACCAGTGGCGAAGGTGGTTTGGGGGCTAAATCCTCCCGTTCCATTTCCCAACAGAATCGACACGGTGCTAGCATCTCGATTGGCGATCGCCAAGTCTTGCCGTCCGTCGCCGTTCAAGTCTGCCAGGGCGATCGAACGCGGTGTGGCACCAGTAGCGAAGGTAGTTTGGGGGCTAAATCCTCCCGCTCCGTTTCCCAACAATACCGACATGGTATTGGAGTCGAGGTTGGAGACCGCTAAATCCTGCTGCCTGTCGCCATTAAAATCTCCGACAACGACTCCTCCAGGGGCGGCCCCGGTGGCGAAGGTGGTTTGGGGACTAAATCCTCCCGTTCCGTTCCCCAGCAGAATCGACACGGTATTGGAAGTCAGATTGGTTGCGGCTAAATCCTGTCGTCCGTCGCCGTTGAAGTCGCCAATAGCGATCGCGTTGGGTTCGATGCCCACAGCAAAAGCCGTTTGCGTGCTAAATCCTCCCGTCCCATTACCGAGGAGAACCGATACGCTATTGGAAAAGCGGTTGGTGGTGGCAATGTCTTGTCGTCCGTCGCCGTTGAAGTCTCCCAGGGCGATCGCGTTGGGGGCGCGCTGAGTATCGAAGGTGGTTTGCGTACCAAATCCTCCCGTCCCATCTCCGAGCAAAATTGAGAGGGTGTTGGCATCGCGGTTCGCCACGACTAAATCCTGTTGTCTGTCGCCATTGAAGTCTCCGACTTTAACGGAAATCGGAGAGTTACCAACACCAAAAGGAATGGTATCGAAATCAATAGATGGGTTGGGCATGATAGTTGAGATGTCCCGATGGATAAATAGGTTGAAAGGGTCAAAAATAGGTTGGAAAATTAGCGAGTCTAGAACATTTTTGGGCGATATTTCTCAAGTTTTGTGGCAAAAAGCTCATGTTACCCAAGTGTCAAGCTCGACTTATCTTCCTCCAGGGACATTTTGCCCGAAGGAAACAAAATGAAGTTGGCACGGACGAGCACAACGTTAGAGTGTGTATCTGTAAGTTTTGTTGTCAAGTCATTAGCTCGATCTAAACCTCAAACGGATAAATAGAAAATTACTCACTTGTTTGAAGCTTAAAACAAAAATATTGCGATCGTTACATTTTCATCTTTTTATACGTCAATTGTTAAAATATATTAACATTTTAATTATATTTATTTACGAAATTATTTTCATATTTCAACTTAAAAGCATGATAAAACCTGTCAAAAAAATCGTGAATAAAAGCTGGAGAAGTATAGAAGATATAGAAAATCCCCAAATCCAACAAATTAACCCCGTTGCAATTAGTGCGACTTTATGCACATCTTCAGGAGTTTTAAAGCCGAGGAAGATGGCTCCGAAGCCAAAGAAAAAAAAGAGCGAGTCAGCCATGAATAAATCCTACAAAATTGCCAGATAGGTCAATTTGAAACAAACTGTTTTTGATGCCAATCGTTCGACTTTGCCATCAAATTTGCGATCGAACGGCAATGGTGAGTATCCCGATTCAGTCAAAATTCGGATACTTAGTTCGACCCATCCAGAAACGGTCAGGATAAGGTAAGTCCCTCGTATCGATGGGATGGAAGTCGATAACGCAATCAGGTGTCGAGACCGTACAATATCCGGCTTAGATTCTGCTCGCAGATATTGCTAACTCAAAAAATTTTCATCGCATCGAGAAAGCCAGCTCTCTACTCTGTCAGCTTTCCTCCTACAAAGGAAAATAGCGGTAGAGATTTTTTCGATACCCTTGAATGTAGTGCGATTTCTCGATCGACCGATCGGAGTGTAGGTCACTTCTTCGAGTGACATATTCAAGTCGCAACGGTCATACTGTGCCGACTCAAAGTAGATTCGATCGCAAATCGGCTTACGATGATATTAAAAAGTAAATACGTAAGTCACAAAAGCCTGCAAAAGGCAAGAACTGACTTGGTAATGCTGACTTGGCAATATTTGGGTGAAGGATTATCGATGGTCAAGATCTTGTTAGTGGAAGACAATGAAATGAATCGAGATATGCTCTCGCGCCGACTCAAACGGAAAGGATATGACGTTATCCTTGCCGTAGACGGTCTCGAGGGAGTTGAAAAAGCCAAAGCACTGCCCGATCTAATCTTGATGGATATGGGTTTGCCAGTTCTCGACGGTTGGGAAGCCACCCGACAAATCAAAACCGATCCCAAAACCGCTCACATTCCGATTATCGCCCTGACCGCTCATGCGATCGCCGGAGATCGCGAGAAATGCTTGAAGGCTGGATGCGACGACTACGATACCAAACCCGTCGAGTTTCCTCGGTTGTTGGGCAAAATTGAAGCCTCCCTCAAGCCTCAACAGCTTTCCCGGCAACCCGAAGACTATCCATCCGAGCGATCGTTGAGATCGCCATAAACACTGACAAAAACTTTAAATTCGTCCGATGCGTCGAGTGGAGTACTGATTCTAGTTGAGGCCGAAGTCGACAAACCGGATTCGACTCCACAGACAAAGGGACAACTTGTTTGTACAATGTGGTGGGAGTTCTCGCCAGGTTTGTAAGATGGAATCGGCTCAAACAGCCTGTGTTTTAGTGGTCGATGATAATGAAGCCAATCGCGACCTGCTGCGACGGCGCTTGGAACGGCAGGGCTATAAAGTTGTAGTCGCCGAAGACGGCTATCGGGCGTTAGAGCTAATTGAAGCGCAATCTTTTGACTTGGTGCTACTCGATATTATGATGCCTCGGATGAACGGGTATCAAGTCCTCGAAAAACTCAAGTCGAACTCCGCCCGTAATTACCTTCCCGTACTCGTTATTTCTGCGCTCGATGATATTGATAGTGTGGTCAAATGCATTGAGTTGGGTGCAGAAGATTATCTTCCCAAACCTTTTAATCCCGTTTTACTCAAAGCCCGAATTAGTGCTTGTTTGGAGAAAAAACGCCTGCGCGATCGCGAAAAAGCCTATCTCAAACAGTTACGAATCGAACGAGAAAAATCGGAACGCTTGCTTTTAAGTATTTTACCCGCCCCGATCGCCACTCGCCTCAAACAAGATACCCAAACGATCGCCGATAATTTTGAGGATGCGTCGGTTTTATTTGCGGATATTGTTGGTTTTACGAAACTCTGGTCGCGGATTTCTGCTGAAGAATTAGTCGAACTGCTCAACGAAATGTTTTCTGAATTCGATCGCCTTGCCGAGCGTCACGGATTGGAAAAGATTAAAACCATTGGTGATGCGTATATGGTGGTGGGTGGATTGCCCATTCCCAAAGAAAATCATGCAGAAGCGATGGCTCAGATGGCATTAGATATGCAACAGGCGATCGCTCAATTCAACCGAGGCGATCGCGAACGCGAACCTTTTCGGATTCGTATTGGGATGCACACCGGTCCGGTAATTGCGGGAGTGATTGGTACGAATAAATTTATTTACGATTTATGGGGCGATACGGTCAATATAGCCAGTCGGATGGAATCTCACGGTATTGCCAATGCCATTCAAGTGACCGAACAAACCTTCGAGCGGCTTAAAGATAAGTTTGCGTTCAAAAAACGAGGTACGATCGAAGTTAAAGGTAAGGGAGAAATGACGACTTATTTATTAGTGGGATGTAAGGGAAAAAATCGGTTGTAAAAGTGTAATAAAAGCGTTAGTTAATCATCCTTTGATGCATAAAACTAGACGTAAGCATTCAGCTCTCTCCCCCAGCCCCCGATTCCCCCGTTTCTCCCCCATCTCCCCATTCCCCATCTTTACTCGAAACTGTCCGATTCCAGACTGACGTTTTGATAGGATAAAGTTCTTCTATAAATCTTCGACAGCTCCATGAGTGCATATTTTCGCCCTTCCGTTGATGCCTTATCTGCTTACGTTCCCGGCGAGCAACCCTCCTCAAAAGATCGCATCATCAAGCTCAATACCAACGAAAACCCCTATCCTCCCTCACCCAAAGCCCTCAAGGTACTCCAGGACATCTCTCCAGAATTGCTGCGACGCTACCCCCACCCCATGGCGCGCGAGTTTCAGCAAGCCGCCAGTCAAGTATTGGGAGTTCCCGAAGACTGGATTTTGGTGGGGAACGGGAGCGACGATTTGTTGACGATGATTATCCGCGCCTGCACCGAACCGGGACGCAGCGTGGTTTATCCTATGCCCACTTACGTTTTGTATCGAACGCTCGCCCAAATTCAAACAGCAGACGTGGTGGAGGTTCCCTATCCTGAAGACTACAGTTTGCCCGTCGAAGCGTTGGTTGCCGCACGCGGGGCCGTGACGTTTATCGCATCGCCCAACAGTCCCTCGGGAACGGGAATTCCCTTAGACTTACTCGATAAGTTGGCCGCGCGAGTAACGGGGGTTCTGGTTATCGATGAAGCCTACGTGGATTTTGCCGAAACCAGCGCCTTAGAACTGGTGCGCCGCTACGAAAATGTCATTGTTTTGAGAACTCTGTCTAAAGGATACTCTTTAGCGGGATTGCGATTGGGATTTGGGATTGCCAATCCGACGCTGTTATCGGGATTGATTAAAGTCAAAGATAGCTATAACGTGGATGCGATCGCCTGTGCTGTTGGTGCGGCGGCCATGTTAGACCGAGAATATAAAGAGAAGAATGCCCGACAGGTGAAGAAATCGCGTGCCGAAATGGCCGATGCCTTACAAAAAATGGGTTTTGAAATCTGGCCGTCTCAGACGAACTTTTTACTGGTGCGCGTGCCTGAACGGATTCAGGCTCAATGGCTTTACCAGCAACTGAAAGAACGAGGAATTTTGGTGCGATACTTCCAACAATCTCGACTGCAAGATAAGCTGCGCATTACCATCGGTACGCCCGAAGAAAATGCACTCCTTTTGGAGAACCTGTCGTCACTGATGGTGAGTTAACGTCAGGTGCGGGGAATGGGGGAGAAACGGGGGAAACGGGAGAATTGAGATCTTGTTCAAAAGCTCGGCGTTCGTTGCCTCCCAAGCCTCCGAAGCTCCTCAAGCTCCCGTGGGTGATTTAACCGGACTCGAGATTACACGACTCGAGAAATGCGATCGCCCATCGAATTACGATAACAATCCCACATACTCGTTATTGCGCCACTCTCCCTCGTAAATTTCCCCATTCGGCGCGATGTAGGTTCCTTTTCCGTGTCGTTGGTTGTTGCGAAACTCGCCGTTGTAGAGTCCGCCGTTTGGATAGGTCTCGATACCATCCCCGTGGCGGGTGTCGTCGCGCCATTTGCCATCGTAGCGACCGCCATTGGGGAAAATTGCGATTCCTCGACCGTGACGGAGATCGTCTTTCCATTCTCCAGAGTAAACCTCATCGCTGGCATAATATTGAGTGCCTCGACCGTCGCGGACCCCATCATCCCACTCTCCTTCGTAGCGGTGGCGACCATTGCTGTGGCTTTCAATGCCTTCTCCCTCGCGGCGATCGTTTTTCCACTCTCCCTCATACTTGCGACCGTCGGGATAGGTTTGAGTGCCTCGACCGTGACGGCGATTGTCATCCCACTCTCCCTCGTAGCGGCTACCGTCGGCGTAGACGACTAAACCCAAACCGTGACGGAGATCGTTTTCCCACTCCCCTTCATACATTTCAATTTCCCCGCTGGCATAGGTGACGGTTCCTTGGCCGTTACGCTTTCCGGCGTGCCACTCTCCTTGATAGGTATTGCCATTGGCATAGACCATTTGCCCGATACCGTTTGGTTCGTTGTCTTGAATCGTCCCTTCATACAAACTGCCATCGGGAAAAAAGATTTGGACGGTATTGGCAAGTTGAATGGGTGTCGTATCCGATGGCGGTATCGATGCGGCTGTTGCCGCGATCTCGACGCTGGCGGGGGCCCATAGGCACAAAACTAAACTGAGAATGGCTTGGCTCGAAGCGCGAAGTTTCATCTGGAAATCTAAGAACGACGATCGCGTAAGTATTATAGTGGAGGATAGAGTCATCGATCGTGCGTTCGGTAAATTCGTTCCCGACAACTTCGAGCGATCGCATTTCAAATCCCTTTCAAAATCCCTTCAAAACCACCTCAAAACTCGATCGCGATCGAGACTTCAGGCGAACCACGCCAGACCGCCCAACACAACTAAGATTCCCAACAGAGCCAGCCAAATAAATCCGTTATCTTCGGTTTTCACCTGAGACCAATCGATCGGTTCGGGTTTGGGTTCGGGTAAGCGACGGGGACGGGAAGACTTGGATTTGACCGGGTTTGTGCCTCGGCGATCTTCGATCGCACTGTCTTCGAGTTTGCTCAAGTCGGGAATATTTGTCACCCATTCGGGATGGGTTTCGAGTTTGGGGGCTTCGAGAATGTAGAGCAATCGACGGCTGGTGGCGCGGGTGTCTCGATGGGGATGGGCGCTCAGACTGCGGCACAGGGCGATCGCTTCTTGGATGCGACCGGACGCTTGATAGGCGCTAACCAACCAGATTTGAATTTCGCCCCCCAATGCTGAATTGCGTTCGACTAAGGCGCTGGCTTTTTCCAAATACTCGACGCTCTGGCGGTACTGACCGCTCTCGAAGGCTTGCAGCCCCGACTGATATTGGTCTTGGATAACTTCTAAGCGTTCTGAATTCACGTCGATCGAGCGTAATAGAGAAATCGCTCTTCGCTGGGGGTTGGTATGGGAATCTCTATCTTCTCACAAAATTTCGATGGGATTTCGATCGGATTGCCATCCCGATTTTACGATCGAAAGGACTAACTTCGTGCCGATCTCGAAATTAAAACATGCGAAAAGTGCAAGGTCAACCCTCAATCTCGTTTTTTTGTGTAGGTTTTACCTTGTTAGGCTAAATTTTTCTATCTACCATAAAAGGTAGCGTCAAGAGAAATTTCAGGGCAGTTATTCGGTTTTGTCTCCTCATCTACGATCTAGTCCTTGCTAGTCCTCACTCGCCCATTCGCAACCTTCCGGCTTTACTTAACTTATGAATAACCAACACATTCAGCTTATCAACATTGGCTTTGGGAATATCGTCTCCGCGAATCGAATCGTGGCGATCGTCTCTCCAGAGTCCGCACCGATCAAACGAATTGTCAACGACGCGCGCGATCGCGGACAGCTCATCGATGCCACCTACGGACGGCGAACGAGAGCCGTCATCGTCACTGACTCTTCTCACGTAATTCTCTCAGCCATTCAACCCGAAACGGTTGCCAATCGATTTGTTCTGAGCAAAGATAATCACAACGCGAATTATCGCACCTAAATTATCGAGCATCAACAGGGGAAGGGTATGAACGATTGGAGGTCGCCAGGGAACGCTCCCGTGCCTGTGCCGGAGGAGCGCCACACGTCGATGACTCCCGACTCTGGGGTAACACCCGGTCAACTCATCGTTTTTACCGGACCGAGCGGCGTGGGTAAAGGAACCTTACTCAAAGCCCTCCGCCAGCGCCACCCGGAACTACTTTTGTCGATTTCTGCCACGACGCGATCGCCCAGAACCGGAGAGATCCACGGTAAAGATTACTATTTTACGGATCGATCGCAATTCGATCGGGCGATCGCCGACGGGCAGTTTCTCGAGTGGGCCGAATTTGCGGGTAATTGTTACGGAACGCCCCGCCAACCCGTTGAAGAGCAGATTCGCTTAGGACGCTCGATCGTTCTCGAAATCGAGCTAGAAGGAGCCAAACAGGTTCGGCAAAGCTTCCCGGAGGCTTTTTCCATCTTTATCTTGCCTCCATCTTTTGAAGAGTTAGAACGCCGCCTGCGCTCTCGGGCTTCCGACTCCGAAGCCGCGATCGTTCGTCGCCTCCAACGGGCCCGAGAAGAAATTACCGCAGCGGACGAATTTGACGTGCAAGTGGTTAACGATAATTTAGAAACCACTTTAGAAAGACTGGAAACCGAGCTATTTTTGACAAAAAGCTAAAAGAAATCGAAAAAGTTTCCCTTCCGACCGATCGAATTCACCATCCGCGTCGATCGCCCTTGCGAACCAGATCCGCGATCTAAGTGTAACGGTCTGGCAACAACGGATTTGACCGGGCGATCGCCTTCGAGGACGAGGGCGGTTCGAGTATCCGGTTTCAGCGGTCGAGTCGAAGGGGTCGGAGGGATGAATTCAATAGAGGTGAAGGGTTTGGAGAATCGATCGTTAACGATCGGTTCGGTGATGTTAGTCTATAATTGCCAAAACATCTATTCAACACTCATCGAGGAGTGAGACCCGTGAAAAAATTTAACCAATGGGGTATCTCGGCTGTTTTCGCGACTGTCGCGTCTGCTGCCACGATCGGCCTGACCTTACCTGCCAACGCTCAAGCCGTTGGCGAACGTGCCGGAGATGTCTGCCGCGTGGTAGATATCAGCTCGGACACGCAACTGTTTCTATATGAAGCACCCGATACGACCAGTGCTTCTGTCGTCGCAATGTTTGATGGCGAACAAATTAATCTAATTCGTCGAAACGTGGCTGGTGAAGACGGTTTAGTCTATCACGAGATCGAAGATAGTGCGGGGAACTTTGGCTACATCGAAGCTTCAGATCCCGTGGATGGCACTTCGACAATCGTTAATTGTAACTTCGATCCCTTCTGGTAAATCGAACCCTATTTTGACGAGCTGCCGTCTAGATCGATTGAGGCTTGGACATCACAAAGCAGTAACAGTTAAACTGAACACAAGCGAAAAATTCTTTAATGCAACTGAGGAGTGAAATCCGTGAAAAAATTTAACCAATTGGGCATTTCTGCCGCACTCGTAACTGTCGCTTCTGTCGCCGTTGGCGGCCTGGCCGTACCGGCAAACGCTCAAGCTGTTGGCGAGCGCCCTGGCGATGTCTGCCGCGTCGTGGATATTAGCTCGAGCACGCAACTGTTTCTCTATGAGGAACCCGATACGAGTAGTGCTTCGGTCGTTGCGATGTTTGATGGCGAGCAAATCAATCTGCTCGAACGTAATGTTGCCGGTCCCGAGTCTGTCTATCATTATATCGAAGATAGCGCTGGTAACTTTGGCTACATCTTAGCTGAGGATAATATGGACGGCACTTCGACGATCGTCAACTGCAACTTCGATCCTTTCTGGTAAATCGATCTCTATTCTGGCTGACTCCTCAAAGGCTTAAGTGTTTGAGTCGGGAAATAGGAGTCAAAATCTCCAGTTCTCAAGCCGTTCCGGAATGGAGCGGCTTGAGTATGAAGGCTATAATTACGTAAAGGGAGCGCGCTCCCGATTCAAAGATTGGTTAACATCGAGGAGGAAACTTTTAGATATGACTGCATGGATCTCGCGTCAGTGGCGATCGCGAAGCTTGAAGCTTTTTGGCTCCAGTGCAGCCGTCTTCATGCTACTGGGTCAAGTACCGGCGATCGCATCGGGTTCGGCCGCTCCGAAAACCTATCCGGTGATTGCGGTAGACTCTAATTCTAACCCCGCTTTGCCAAAACCGATCGAACTGGAGTTAGAACTGCCTCCTGTTGACAATCCCGCCGATTTTCTCCCAGAAGAAGTGCCACCGGAACCGCAACCGGAAGTCCGACCGCAAGCACCGGCAGCCCCCGAACCGCCCGAAGCCACTACCCCAGTCGAACTCGAGCAGCGCTTGGTGCTCAATCTGAGCGATCGTCGAGTCTATCTCTACGAAGGGGAAAAAGTCAAAGCCAGCTATCCCGTCGCCGTGGGTAAACCGGGTTGGGAAACTCCAACGGGTGAGTTCTCCGTGTTAGATATGGCCCTCGACCCCGTGTGGCAAAATCCCTGGACGGGAGAGGTGATTCAGGCAGGTCCCGATAGCCCCATCGGTCCGGCAATTATCGTCTTCCTCCTCGACGAAACTGGCATGTTCGCTTTCCACGGCACGCCCAACGAAGAACTCATCGGACAGGCGGTGTCGCACGGCTGCGTTCGCCTGCGCAACGAGGACATCCTCGCCCTCTACGAGCAAGTGGATATCAATACACCCGTTGCCGTGGTTCCGTAAGATTCTGTCAGTTTTCAACCCTAGGTTTTAGGGACGTTTATTATTCGTGTTTTTCAATCGCAATCCCAGGTAAGTGTCTGGGATTGCTGTTTTTTGGGGTGAATGAGACTTTTGGAGAAGTCTCACATATAAATTGACTACTTGGGAATCTTCAAAATATTGGCTTGTAAAAGCAACTTCCGTTCCTCCACCCGCTCGGAGCGATTCATCTGCAACAATCGTACCGTCACTCGTCCGATAGCAGTCCGGGGTAGAATTTTGCCTTCGTCCATTTGGAAATGACTAAACCAGAAATCTCGACGAGGATGATACAACCTGACAATTTCTCCATTGACGGGATCGACGGAAGCGATATCGCTCCCTTTATACTTGTTACAAATCGTACAGGCTAGGGCCAAGTTCTCTTTGTCTGTTCGTCCACCGTGTTTTTGAGCGATCGCATGGTCAATTTCATGAGATACAAGGACAGCAATTTCAGGGATTAAACAATACTCACAAGCCCAATTTGCGCGATCTCCAACCAATCATCTGAGTGCAGCAGGCACATAGGCCTTACTCATGTGTCACGATGCCCCAGCTTTAAGAATGCCTTGGCTTTTGCTACCCGCACTAGATGTTCGACATACTCATAT
>JAXHUC010000149.1:0-15982 GCA_034189805.1 Cyanobacteriota bacterium | reverse complement strand
CTGGGGGAGCGGGGGGAGCTGGGGAGGCTTTGGGGGCTTGGAGTTCGGAAGCGCGGAATTGCGAATTGGGAAAAATGATGAATGATGAACGTCAAATATTTCCGTTTCCCCCGTTTCTCCCGTTTCCCCCCAAGTCCTCCTCACTCCCTCAACTTTCCATCTGGGCAATATCCAGACGGGTTTTGAGAACCGAGTCGGGATTGAGGGAGATGGAGTCGATGCCGAGTTCGACTAAGAAGCGGGCAAATTCCGGATAGTCGGAGGGGGCTTGACCGCAAATTCCGATTTTACAATGGTGTTTGTGGGCTTTTTCGATAACCATCCGCACCATCTGTTTCACTGCTTCGTTGCGTTCGTCGAACAGGTGCGCCACCAGGGATGAATCGCGATCGAGTCCCAAGGTGAGTTGGGTGAGATCGTTCGATCCGATCGAGAATCCATCGAACACCTGGGCGAATTCCTCAGCCAGGATGACGTTGCTGGGAATCTCGCACATGACGTAGACTTGCAAGCCGTTTTCCCCCCGAACTAAGCCGTTATCCGCCATTTGCGCCAAGACCCGGCGACCTTCATCGGGGGTGCGGCAGAAGGGAATCATCGGGATGACGTTAACCAGTCCCATCTCGTCGCGCACTCGTTTGAGGGCGGTGCATTCCAACCCGAAAGCTTGGCAATATGCCGGATCGTAATACCGCGAGGCCCCTCGCCAGCCAATCATCGGATTTTCTTCATCTGGTTCAAAGGCTTTACCCCCCAGGAGGTTGGCATATTCGTTACTCTTGAAGTCCGACATGCGGACGATAACCGGCTTGGGATAGAAGGCGGCGGCGATGGTGGCGATGCCTCGGGCGAGTTTATCGACGAAGAAATCGGCTTTGCGATCGTAATTGGGGGTGAGGCGGGCAATTTGAGCTTTGACCGTTTCATCTTCAAGTTCGTCGAAATGCAACAAGGCCAGCGGGTGAACTTTAATATGGTTGGCGATGATAAACTCCAACCGCGCCAACCCTACTCCATCGCAGGGAATCGCCGCGAGGCCCAAGGCTTCCTCGGGATTGCCGACGTTCATCAAAATTTGGGTGCGGGTTTCGGGGAGGGTGTCGAGTTGGGTTTCGCTCACTTCAAAAGGAACCAATCCCCGGTAGACTTTCCCCGATTCCCCTTCGGCGCAACTCACGGTAATTTCCTCTCCCGTGGGAATTTCTCCAGTAGCGGTAGTGCAACCGACGATCGCCGGAATTCCCATCTCGCGGGCGATAATTGCAGCGTGGCAGGTGCGGCCCCCCCGGTCGGTGACGATCGCACTCGCCTTTTTCATAATCGGTTCCCAATCGGGATCGGTTTTGGTCGTCACCAGCACTTCACCGGGTTGGAATCGATCGATTTGGCGCACGTCGAGGATGACCCGGGCCTGACCTTGGCCGATGGCTTCCCCCACGGCCCGTCCGGCGGCGAGAACGTCCCCGGTTCCGTTGAGTTGGTAGTTTTTGAGAATCGTGCCGGATTTTTGCGATTGAACGGTTTCCGGCCGCGCCTGGACGATGAATAAGTCTCCGGTTTCCCCATCTTTAGCCCATTCAATATCCATCGGGGTATCCGTTCCCCGAATTTCGGTGTAGTGGTCTTCGATGATGGTCGCCCATTTTGCCAGGGTGAGGATGTCATCATCGCCGATGGCGTATTGACCCCGTTCCGACTCGGGGACGGGCACGTTTTTGGTGAATTTACCGCCACCGAGGTCGTAGACCATTTTGATTTCCTTGCTGCCGAGGCGCTTTTCGAGGATCGGGCGGAATCCCTCGGCGAGGGTGGGTTTGAAAACCAGGAATTCATCGGGATTCACCGACCCCTGAACCACATTTTCTCCCAATCCGTAGGCGGCGGTAATCGGGGCGATATTTTTAAACCCCGTTTCCGTATCGATGGAGAACATCACCCCGGAGGCGGCGAGGTCAGAACGCACCATCTTTTGCACCCCGACAGACAACGCCACATCGAAATGGTCGAAGCCGCGCAGGGTGCGGTAGGAAATCGCCCGATCGGTGAAAATGGAGGCAAAGCATTTGTGGCAGGCATCGAGAACGTTCTTCACCCCATGAACGTTGAGGTAGGTTTCCTGCTGGCCGGCAAAGCTAGCATCGGGCAAATCCTCCGCCGTAGCACTCGATCGCACCGCCACATCGGTATGGTAGTTGTATTCCCGGCACTTGCGCCGTTCCTCCCCATCAAGGCGATCGCAAATGTTAGCATCCGTTCCATAGCGCTCGCACAGGGTAAAATACGCACTGGCGATCGCCGCTTCCAATTCCGGAGGGAAGGGCGTATGCAACATCAAAGAACGGGCTTGCTGACCGCGCTGGCGCAGATTCTGCATATCCTCCACGTCCAAGTCGGCGAAAATCTGCCGCAGTTGGGTATTCAACCCCGCCCGACGGGTAAAATACCGATAGGCGTAGGCCGTCGTCGCAAACCCCGTGGGAACCCTCACCCCCTTGGGCGCGAGTTGCCCGATCGTTTCCCCCAGGGACGCATTCTTTCCCCCCACCAAAGGCACATCCGTCATACCCACTTCCTCAAACCACAGCACGAAAGCCGTTTCTTTCGCCGATTGGGTTTTAGTTTCGAGAGCTGTAGCAATCACGATCGCACCTCCTTTTTTATAGGGCTTGGGGGGCTTGGGGAGCTTGGGGGGCTTCGGGAGCTAAACTTTCCTCTATTTCTCCCCCTGCCTCCGTTTCCCCCGTTTCTCCCAATTCTCCCCCTGCCTCCATTTCTCCCCTTTCCCTCAAAACAGACGGCATAAACTGGAAGAAACGAGTGGGGTCAGGGGAAATGGCAATGAATGCCAATGGAAACGAATACCAGATAACCGTTTGTCGCCATCGCGACTTAGAAATCTACAAAATCGCTTTTGCCTGTGCCGTCCAGATTTGGGAACTCTCCAAAAAATTCCCTGTTGAAGAACGATATTCTTTGACCGACCAAATCCGTCGTTCTTCTCGTTCCGTTTGTGCGAACTTGGCAGAAGCTTGGCGAAAACGCCGTTACGGAGCGGCTTTTGTAGCCAAACTCAACGATTGTGAAGCCGAAGCTGCTGAAACTCAGACCTGGATTGAATTTGCCGTCCATTTTTATTATTTGGAAACCGAAGTCGGTCGAGAACTCTACGGAGCTTACAATCAAATCCTCAGCGGTTTAGTGAAAATGATTAACCATCCAACGCCTTGGTTGATAAAACGCTAAATGGGAGCATCGGGAGCAGGGAGAGAATTGGGAGAGGGGGAAAACAAGGGGGACAAGGTAGAGTTTAGCTCCTCTTTCCCCCGAAGCCTCCGAAGCCTCCGAAGCCCCCCACGCTCTCCCTCAGACCTTCTCGTGAAACGTCCGACTCACCACATCCAACTGCTGTTCGCGAGTCAACTTAATAAAGTTCACCGCATACCCGGAAACCCGAATCGTCAACTGAGGATATTTTTCCGGATGGTCCATGGCATCGAGTAAGGTTTCCCGATTCAACACGTTGATGTTGATGTGATGGCCTTCGCTGTGGAAGTAACCATCGAGCATTCCCGCTAGGTTTTTGGTTCGATCGTCCTCAGTTTTACCCAAGGCTTTCGGCACGATCGAGAAGGTATAGGAAATGCCATCCTGGGCGTGTTCGTAGGGCAGTTTCGCTACCGATTCCAACGCGGCGATCGCCCCGTGGGTATCCCGACCGTGCATCGGGTTTGCCCCCGGCGCAAACGGCTGTCCGGCTTTGCGGCCGTCGGGGGTACTGCCGGTTTTCTTGCCGTACACCACGTTGGAGGTAATCGTGAGAATCGATTGGGTGGGAACCGCGCCGCGATAGGTTTTGTGTTGGCGCACTTTGTTCATGAAGTCGGCCACCACGCGGGAGGCAATCGCATCGACGCGATCGTCGTTGTTGCCGAATTTGGGATAATCCCCTTCAATGGCATAATCCACCGCCAGGCCGTCTTCGTTGCGCAGTACTTTCACCCGCGCGTACCGAACCGCTGACAGGGCATCGGCCACCACCGACAATCCCGCCACCCCGCAGGCCATCGTCCGATACACGTCGCGATCGTGCAGGGCCATTTCCAGGCGTTCGTAGCAGTACTTGTCGTGCATGTAGTGGATGACGTTGAGGGTATTGACGTAGAGTTTCGCCAACCAATCCAAGAGCAGATCGAACTTCGCCGTCACTTCCCCGTCGTCGAGGTATTCCCCAGTCATCGGGGCGAATTCCGGCGCAACCTGCACCCCAGTTTTCTCGTCCTTGCCGCCGTTGACGGCATACAGCAGGGCTTTGGCGAGATTCACCCGCGCCCCGAAGAACTGCATCTGCTTGCCGATGCGCATCCCGGAGACGCAACAGGCAATCCCGTAGTCGTCGCCGTAGTAGCGCCGCATCAGGTCGTCGTTTTCGTACTGAATCGAACTGGTTTCGGCGGAGACTTTGGCGCAGAACCGTTTGAAATTCTCCGGCAAGCGTTCCGACCACAACACCGTTAGGTTGGGTTCCGGGGCCGGACCGAGGTTAAATAAGGTGTGCAGGAAGCGGAAGCTGGTTTTGGTGACCATCGTCCGTCCGTCTTCCCCCATACCGCCGATGGATTCGGTGACCCAGGTGGGATCGCCCGAGAACAGTTCGTTATAGGCCGGGGCGCGCAGGAACCGCACCATCCGTAGTTTCATCACGAAATGGTCGATCGATTCTTGGACTTCCGCTTCGGAAATGGTTCCGGCTTCTAAATCGCGCTGGGCGTAAATATCGAGGAAGGTGGAGGTGCGGCCCAAGGACATCGCCGCCCCATTTTGCTCTTTAATTGCCCCGAGATAGCCAAAATAGGTCCACTGAATGGCTTCGCGCACGTTGGCGGCCGGAAGACCGATCTCGAAGCCGTAGGCGGCGGCCATTTCTTTAAGTTCTTGCAGGGCGCGAATTTGCTCGGAAATTTCTTCGCGCAGGCGAATGATTTCTTCGTCGATGCAGTCGAGTTCGAGGGAACTCAGTTGGGCTTTTTTGTCCTCAATTAACCGATCGATTCCGTAGAGAGCAATCCGACGGTAATCGCCGATAATTCGACCTCGACCGTAGGCATCGGGCAACCCGGTAATAATGCCGGATTTGCGCGCCCGTCTCATCTCGGAGGTATAAGCATCGAACACCCCATCGTTGTGGGTTTTACGATACTTGGTAAAGATTTCTTCGGTTTGCGGATCGAGAGGGTAGCCGTAGGCTTCTAAGGACTTTTTCACCACTCGAATTCCCCCAAGGGGCATAATCGCTCGCTTGAGGGGTTTATCGGTTTGCAAGCCGACAATTTGCTCTAAATCTTTAGCAATATAGCCGGGGGCGTGGGCGGTAATAGAGGTGGGGGTTTGGGTATCGGCATCGAGAACCCCGCGCTCTCGTTCTTGCCCCATGAGAAAGGTGACTTTATCCCATAGGGTTTTGGTTCGGTCGCTCGGCGGTGCGAGGAACGAATCGCCTTCAGTGTAAGGGGTGTAGTTCTTTTGAATGAAGTTGCGAACGTTAATATCTTGGGTCCATTTTCCCGGACTAAAACCTTTCCATTGCTCGAACATAGCGTTTTCTCCCTATTATGTAGTGGCTTGGGGAACGATCGAGATGTTGTTGTGTTTCATTACTTTTATTTTAACGCCGATCTAAAATTTCAAGCTTCTTTTTTTATCATGTTTTACAAACAGAAGATGAGAATATTCTCATTTTTTATTCTCGTTATTAGAAATCAATAACTAAAAATCTATCCGAACCATAGATAAAAAAAATAACGTTTTTTTAAGATTTAAGATTGAAGGGAAAACGGTATAATAACTAAGAAACAAGCAATCGCTACCCAAACTGCCTTTGGGTCTGCCAAACAAACGTTAGGAAAGCCTCAAATCCTCGGTTGTCTCGATTGACCCCTAGGAGTTCTCGAGTTTGCGCGGACTGTCGATAGTTAGGACGACAATCGCCATTGCCCGAATTCAACTCTCTGCCCAACTTTCACACCCACTTTCATTCTCACGAAAAAGGGGGAAATTCAAATATCGACTCCTCTCCGAATCAAATTGCATTCGGTCAGATCGCGATGGATTCTCATCGCGGGCGATCGACCTATGGGACTTGTCAAATCTGACAGCTCCATTCCGCTCGATACTGACGAAAATTCGACGCATCCATCATCTTTTATTTTCGATTTAACGTTTCACCGATTTTCTCACTGCCACACCCATCAGCGACCAGACAGGAGTACCGATTTACCATGACTCAGACCTATCCCATTTCGGCGGCAACCCCCACGGTTGCCCCTAGACCCGATCGCGCCCACGACATTCTCCAATGCGATCGCGATGCCCTCAACGCTATTTTTTCCCCTCAAACCGTTGCCGTCATCGGCGCGTCCGAAAAGCATAACAGCGTCGGGCGCTCTTTGCTGTGGAACCTGATCCGCTCCCCCTTCGGCGGCACGGTATTCCCCGTCAACCCCAAACGCCGCAACATTTTGGGCGTTCGTGCCTATGCCGATATCGCCGCCGTTCCCGAACCGGTAGACTTGGCAGTCATCGCCACCCCCGCCCCGACGGTTCCGGGAATCATCGCCCAATGTGCCGATGCGGGAGTTAAGGGCGCGATCGTCATCTCCGCCGGATTCAAAGAAACAGGCGAAGCGGGGATCGCCCTCGAACGAGAAATCCTTAACGAAGCCCGTCGCGGCAAAATGCGAGTCATCGGTCCCAACTGTTTGGGAGTGATGAGTCCCCTGAGCGGGTTGAACGCCACCTTCGCCAATACCACGGCCCGTCCGGGGAACGTCGGCTTCATCAGCCAAAGCGGCGCGCTGTGTACCGCCGTTCTCGATTGGAGTTTGCAAGATAACGTCGGGTTTAGCGCCTTTATTTCCATCGGGTCGATGCTCGATGTGGGATGGGGAGATTTAATTTACCACCTGGGTGACGATCCGGCCACCCAAAGTATCGTTATATATATGGAGTCCATCGGCGACGCGCGGGCGTTCCTGTCCGCCGCCCGAGAAGTGGCCCTCACCAAGCCGATCGTCGTTCTCAAAGCCGGACGGACGGAGGTTGCCGCCCAAGCCGCCGCTTCTCATACGGGAACCCTCGCCGGTAGCGACGACGTACTCGACGCAGCTTTCCGTCGCTGCGGGGTGTTGCGGGTGCATCGGATCGAGGATTTGTTCAATATGGCCGAAATCCTCGCCAAACAGCCCCGCCCGCGCGGCAAGCGCCTCACCGTCCTCACCAACGCCGGAGGACCGGGAGTTCTCGCCACCGATTCCACCATCACTTCGGGAGGGCAACTGGCGACGCTGGCCCCGGAGACCCTAGAAAAGCTCGATACCTTCCTGCCCCCGAACTGGAGTCATAGCAACCCGATCGATATCCTCGGCGATGCCGATTCCGATCGCTATGCCAAAGCCCTCAAAGTCGCCGCCACCGATCCCAACAGCGACGGACTGCTGGTGATTCTCACCCCCCAGGCGATGACCGATCCCACCCAAACCGCCAAAAAGATCGCCCAGACAATCGCCGAACTCCAGCCGGAACTCGAGCACAAACCCATCCTCGCCAGTTGGATGGGAGGGGCAGATGTGGCGGCCGGGGAAGCGATCCTCAACGACGCTCAAATCTACACCTTCCCCTATCCCGACAGTGCCGCCCGCGCCTTCAACTTGATGTGGCAGTACAGCAAGAACCTGCGGAGTTTGTACGAAACCCCGACCCTGGCGCGGGATGTCGCCAGCAGCAATCGGGAGCGAGACATTGCCGATCGCATTATTGGTGCCGTACGCCGCCGGGGTTGCACCTTGCTCAGCGAATGGGAATCCAAACAAGTCCTCGAAGCCTACGGCATTCCCACCGTCACCACCCACCTCGCCACCACCGAAGAAGAAGCGATCGCCGCCGCCGATGCCATCGGCTATCCCGTCGTCCTCAAACTCCACTCGGAAACCATCACCCACAAAACAGACGTGGGCGGGGTGCAACTGAATCTGCCCGATGCCGAAGCCGCGCGGGAAGCCTACCGCACTATCCAAGCCGCCGTTCCCCCGCAGGATTTTGCCGGAGTCACCGTCCAGCCGATGGTGAAACTCGACGGCTACGAACTCATTCTCGGCAGTAGCATCGATCCCCAGTTCGGCCCGGTACTGCTATTCGGTACGGGGGGACAATTGGTGGAAATCTTTAAAGATCGGGCCCTAGGATTGCCACCGTTAAATACCACCCTGGCACGACGGATGATGAAGCGCACCCAGATCTACTCGGCCCTCACCGGGGTACGGGGGCGATCGGCCGTGGATTTAGCCGCTCTCGAACAACTCCTCGTCCGCTTTAGCCAACTCGTCGTCGAACGCCCGGAAATTCGGGAAATCGATATCAATCCCCTCCTCGCCAGTGCCGACGGACTGCTCGCCCTCGACGGGCGGATTATCTTGCACGAACCCGAGGTCGATCCCCTGCCCCGTCCGGCAATTCGCCCCTATCCGTCTCAATACGTCTCCTCTTGGACGATGAGCGACGAGACTCCCGCGATCGTGCGCCCCATCCGTCCCGAAGACGAACCCCTGGTGGTGAAATTTCACGAAACCCTCTCGGAAGAAAGCGTCTATTTCCGCTATTTCCACCTGATGAAGCTGCAAGCGCGCATCTCCCACGATCGCCTCACCCGGATCTGTTTTATCGATTACGATCGCGAAATTGCCCTAGTGGCCGAAACTCACGATCCCCAAACCGACGAATCGGAAATTCTCGGTATTTGCCGCCTGAGTCGGCTGGCGGGAACCCGAGAAGCAGAATTCGGAATGCTGGTGAACGATCGCTTTCAAGGTCGGGGTGTGGGCACGCAATTGCTGAGGCAGTTACTCGAAGTGGCGCGGCAAGAACAGCTAACCCTCGTCCGCGCCGAGATTCTCTCCGATAATCGGGCAATGCAACATCTGTGCGAAAAGCTCGGCTTCCAACTCGCGCGATCGGGCTGTGAAGTGATGGCACGGTACGAATTGTAGGGAATCTAGATAGCTGGGGGAGAAGAGGGACAAGGAGGACAAGGGAGAATTGTGTATCTTGCATTTACTCTCCCTCACCTCTCCCATCTCCCCCAGCTCCCTCACCTCCCTCACTTCCCCCAGCTCCCCGTTCCCCAAACCAATAAGTATTCTTAAATTCCTTAAGAAATCGTACCGAAGTAGGGGATAAACATTAATGCAGTGGTATCAACTCTGATTCTGGCTGTCTCCTCAATATCCCCAGATACTTCATAAAACCTGGAGCGAGGAGTTTCCGACGAATCCCTAACTCGGTCCGACGATTGCTTCAAAGCCGACACCAGAGAAAATCATTTCTGTTGACACCGCTGAAGATGAAAGCAAATCCTACCCAATTACGATAGGAAACAATATGGGAGAACACAAACGGATTGGCATTCTGACCAGTGGCGGCGATTGCGCCGGACTCAACGCCGTCATTCGCGCCGTAGTTCATCATGCTACGGATAATTACGGTTGGGAGGTCTTGGGAATTCGTAACGCGACCCTCGGGTTAATGCAGCGCCCTCCCCAAGTCATGCAACTTAATATCGCTAACACCGATCGCCTCCTGACGATGGGCGGTACGATCCTCGGAACCACCAATCGAGGAAATCCCTTTGCATTTCCCATGCCCGACGGAACGGAACGCGATCGCTCCCAAGAAATTGCTGAAGGTTACCATCAACTCGGTCTCGAGGCCCTGATTGGCATTGGCGGCGATGGCAGTTTGGCAATCCTGCACCGTTTGGCTCGAGAGGGGGGCATGAACTTAGTCGGAATTCCCAAAACGATCGATAACGACGTGGGGGCAACGGAACGCTCCATCGGCTTCGATACGGCAGTCAATATTGCCACCGAAGCCCTCGATCGACTCCATTTTACCGCTGCTAGCCACAGCCGGGTGATGATTCTCGAAGTGATGGGTCGCGATGCCGGACATATCGCCCTCAATGCGGGAATCGCTGGCGGCGCTCACGTCATCCTGATTCCGGAAATCGGTTACAAGCTGGCAAACGTCTGTCACAAAATTCGCCAGCGTCAAGAACGAGGGCAAAATTTTTCGATCGTCATTGTCTCGGAAGCAGTATGCACCGAAGCCGGAGAGTTAGTGAAGAAAATGGAACAACACGGTGAAAGTCGCTTAGGGGGAATCGGACAGTACCTCGCCGAGCAAATTGCCCAACATAGCGGGGCGGAAACGCGAGTCACGGTTTTGGGTCACATCCAACGCGGTGGGATTTCTTCCCCCCTCGATCGACTTTTGGCTTCTTCTTTTGGTGTTGCGGCTGTCGATGCGATCGCCCAAGGTCGATTCGATCGGATGATGGCCTGGCAAGATCGCCAAGTCATTGAAGTTCCCATCGGCGAAGCGATCGCCAATTACCGAGCTGTCGATCCCCAAGATACCCTGGTGAAAACCGCCCGAGGTTTGGGCATCTGTTTGGGAGATTGACTCGATCTCGGAGAGCGTCGGGGGCTTGGGGAGCTAGGGAGGCTTGGGGGGCTTAGGGAGCTTGTGTAGCTCTCGGAGGCAACGAGCACTGAGTTTTTGAACAAGATCTCAATTCCCCCGTTTCTCCCGTTTCCCCCGTTGCTCCCCCAGCTCCCATTTCCCTATACGATCGACGGGCAAATTCGCTAAACTTTGAAGATGAAATATTCACCTCCAAAGCGACCGCCCGTTCGTCAAACCTCTTTAATGGACGATGAAGAGATTTCCCGCCACACGCTCTGGTTGTGCGTGGGGACGGTCTTGTTTCTGCTATTCTTTGCCAAGTTCGGTCTCGTACGCTCCCCGCAAACTCTCTCGGTGATGGAGCCGGAAAATCCGACGACGGTCGAAAAAATTGCCACCTTCGCCCGCTCTCGCCTCGATCGCAGCAGAACCAAACGAGGGGCTGAGTCTGACGTGCGCTTGACGGTGGATTTGAGCGATCGCCGACTTTATTTCTACAAAGCCGATCGCCTCGAAGGGGTTTATCCGGTGGCGATCGGACAAGAGGGTTGGGAAACCCCTACGGGGTCGTTCGAGGTGATTCACATGGAAAAAAATCCCGTGTGGGAACAACCCATCAATGGCAAAATTATCGAACCGGGGGAAGAAAATCCGTTGGGCGATCGGTGGATCGGTTTTTGGACCGATGGTACTCTACATATCGGCGTTCACGGAACCTCCGATGAGAGCCAAATCGGGCAAGCTATTTCCCACGGCTGCCTGCGAATGCGAAATTCGGAAATTCGTCGGCTGTACGAGCGAGTATTCTTAGGTACGGCGATCGAAGTTCGGGATTAGGTGAGGTTTCCGGAAGGATATATAGTTAATTTTACTTAATGGTATAGAATAACTTCATTCTACTTTTACGGAATCTTTACACGAGGAGATACCAAAATATGGTTAATCAAATGGGTGCTTATTGGCTCAAACGTGCGGTTTGCCTTTTGGGCATTGCCGGAGCCAGCGCTCTGCTGAATGTGCCTGCAACTGCTGAGTCGGCATTCGAGGCTTCGAGCGATCGCTCTGTTTCCGAGACGGTCTCCGAAACCCAATCTGAAGAAGTTGCCTCGGCCAGTGGAACCATTGTTGATATCGCCGCAACCAGTGGCTCTTTCAATACGCTCGTCGCAGCACTCGAAGCGGCTGGCCTAGTGGAAACCCTTGCCGGAGAAGGTCCCTTCACGGTTTTTGCACCGACGGATGAAGCCTTTGCCGCGCTGCCGCCGGGAATGCTAGAAGAACTGTTAAAGCCAGAGAACCAAGGAGCTTTGATCGAAATTTTGACCTACCATGTCGTTTCCGGCTCGGTTATGTCTTCCGATCTCGAATCTGGCTCGATTCCCAGCTTGCAAGGAGAAGCCCTTGCTGTCGATTTGAGCAACGGGGTGATGGTTGGAGATGCCATGGTCGTTGAGGCCGATATTCCAGCAAGCAATGGCACGATTCACGCCATCGATACGGTGATGCTACCCGAAAGCGTCTTGCAAGTCCAAGAAGAACCAACTCCAGACGGGACGATGACTCCTGGTGAAATGACGACCCCCGAGGATATGACGCTACCGGAAGGTTCGCCGATGCCCGACGGGATGATGATGCCCGAAGAGACCGTTCCCGAAGGAATGGTGATACCGGAAGAGACCGCGCCTGAAGAAGGTACTCGTTAATACCACTCTCAACTCTCACTCTAGAAGCTAAGGAACGCAATTTGTCTGTTCGTGAGAATTGGCGCGATCGCACCAACATTTCGAGACTATCTATTTTTTCGTACTTGCTTAAATCAATCGCATAAAGTGCGATCGCCTTCAAGTTCGTTTGAGTTTAGCTAAATAATCCTCACAATAAACCCCGTCGCTCGAGCGGCGGGGTTTTTACAGTTTCCGTACCCGTTCTCAAATCTCGAGCGCTGCCTAACTACACCCGAGCTAAAACCGGTTCTCGAGTTTGAGTGAGAGGCATTTCTGCGGTTTCCGGGGTACAGTAGACTTCACAGGAGTTGTTCGGACTCTCAATTAACTTAATCTTATGGAGTTCGGCTCCGAGTTCGCGAATCGGCTCTCGCAGCAAATCGCGGATGTGGATGGCAATATTCTCGGCGGTGGGAACCACTCGGGCAAAGTAGGGAATATCTTTATTGAGGAAGGTATGGTCGAAAGGTTTGACGACATGTTCTTCAATGGTTTCCATCAACGCTCCCAATTCCACGAGCATTCCCGTGCGGGAGTCCATTTCTCCTTTGACGGTGACTTCGAGATGGTAATTATGACCGTGACCGTTGGGGCGGGCGCACAACCCGTAAATCTCGCAATTTTTCTCGTAGCTCAGATCCGGCAGTGCAAGTCGGTGAGCGGCGCTGAAGTGGGTACTCGTTGTTAGGTAAGCTTCCATTCCGTTTCCTAAATAATCAGCCCAAAGTTCGGGATGTTCGTACAGTTGAATGCGGACCAGGGGAAGGTAGGGGGCAAGCCGTTGCCAGATAAGCCGCGCTACATTTTCCGTTGTCGGCAAGGTTTGCTCGAATTCGGGCCAAACCTCGTTTAAAAAAGAAAAATCGAGCTGGTTGGTGACTTCCCGTTTGATATCGTGTTTGACATCCGACAGGTTCAATACCATGCCATACTCGTCAAGTTCCCCTTCCATCGAGACGTAGAGCACGTAGTTGTGACCGTGTCCCGGTGCTTGCGAGCAGCGACCGAATCGCTGCAAGTTCTCGTCCGCACTCAGTTCGGGCAGCCAATAACGATGACTCGCCGAAAACTGAGCGCGGCGATTGATGATACATTTCATGAATCCGATCGGGGTAAGACTTTTGTAAAGTTCTGCAAAGTTACGTCTCTATTTAGGATATCTTAATTTTCGGTTTTCTCGGAGGAAATCCGTTTAGTAAACCCCAGGTTCGAGGTATTTTTCCGGAGCGGCTGAAGGGACGGCGGAGAACCGGACAACTCAATCTTCTCGGGCGATCGCCTTTTGAGAATCCCCTTAGAACGTTCCCCGATCGCCAGATGCAGGCAACTGAGGTAGGGGGAGATCGGTATTCGGATTGAGTTGCTTGGGTTCGTCGGCCGGAGGCAGCGACACTTGCCCTGGCTCTTCGGTTTCCTGACTGTTGGTGTCTCGCACCGGCTCGAGAAACTGGGGAATATCGGGAGAGCTGTTGTTGGCTTTCGCGCTAGAAATCAGGGAGACGGTGTCTCCGAGGGCCGTAGTCAAGTCCGTGCGGGTTTTGGCATGATTGTCTCGTTCGGTTTTGAGTGCGTCTCTCAACTGGGCGAGTTCTTGGCGCAGACGATCGCATTCCACGGTACGATCGACTAATTTTGGCTTGAGTTGGTCGAAGGGGAGTTGTTCGGCTTCTTGCTGGGCAACATTTAAAACATCAGTTTGCAAGCGTTTTGGAGCGGTTTGGGATTGCTGGAGTTGAGTTTCGAGCTGTTCGATTTTGGCTCGGTCTGCTTCAGCGAAATCGCGACGCTGCTGGGCTTCGGTAGTGTAGAGCGATCGCCAATGTTCGGCGCTGGCTCGAGCGGCTGCGAGTTCTTGCTTGACCCGAGCCAGTTGCTGTTGCAGCGACTGAATTTCCCCAATCCATTGAGAGACGTTATTATCCATGGTTGTTATTGACGATCGAACGCTTTGCCGATAGGATTCCATCGAACCGATCGAGAGAAGTTTTCTCGAACCGTACATCGGATGGCGAATCTTGTCTGGAGCATTGAGGGCGATCGCGAGTGCGATGGATCGAGTTTACCAAATTCTCCTAGTGCTTCGACAACCATTGTGTGGAGTAATGAGTGATGAGCCATCGACGACGAACGGGTTTTCAATGGGTTTTCAAACAGGGTCGATGCTCGGGAAATCCCACTGAGTCTTAGAGCTGAACGTTATAAGCCGATAACTGTTTTTGGCGAGTTCTTCTCTCGCGAATTTGAGAGACAGCCTGGGTATTGGAAAATGTTTCGAGAATTGATAAAGAGTGCTGCATCGCATTTTGTTGAGCTTCAAACATCAAGGAAATGGCTTTGACGATCGTTTCGAGCGTCCCGAAATTGAATTCCTCGAGAAACTCTCGAGCAGAAAGTTGGCGATTGAAAAAGCCTTTGGCGCGATCGCACTGATAGCGAATTTCACTAAATCCGAGGGACTTGACTAAGAACGTTGCCAATGGAGAGTTATCGAGATCGTAATCTTCATTTTTACCCCGTCCTTTCCGTCCCTTCTCTAAAAAATTGAGCACCTGCCATTCGAGATCGGTGGTTGGCGGGTAGGCTTCAGGAGATTGAGGAATGAAGTTTTCCAAGCGAATGCCTCGCGCTCCGGCATCGGGATGAATTCCCATAATCGTCGCCAGGGGAACGTTTAACCCCAAAGCATAAGAGAGACATTCGATCGTGGCAATGGTGACGAGTTTAGTGGCTAGATACAGTTGAGCGACTTCGAGATTTTTGAGCGCCTTATCCCCTAAGAATTGGTACGTTTGTGCGTGGGGTTCGCCCTGAAATTGATGAAAAATGACTTCGGGTTTGAGAGTACTAATAAAGCCTTCCATCTTTTGTAAGGCGATTCGATAGTCGCGCACGGTATAGGAATTCGAGCTGATTAAACTGTGATTAGTTTCAGGCAGCAATTTCCAGGTATTTGCCAAAAAATGAGCGGTGGAATCGGCAAATCCGCCAACATCACGATTGCTGGTGCGAACGGCTTTTTTGGTTGTTTCTATTAGCTCTCGCGAGGTGAGTCCGAGGAGAAAGCGATCGTTTGCCGCTACCAAGCGCTGGTGCAGGCGCTCGACGGGTGTCAGATTTTCCGAAGAATGCCCTCGAAAGGGAATCGTCATTTCGATGCACGCCGCAATTCGCACCAATCGATCCAGACTCAGAAACGATTCTAGAGCTTTGATGGCAACTAAGGCACTCAAAAACTCATTTTGTCCCCTGAATGTCTCTAAGGTCTGACCGGGTTGAAAATCAAAAACGGCGAGGAGAACTGCAAACGCGCGATCGTCTCGGAGTTGGGATTCTTCGCGAATCACGAGTTTGTCGCCAACTTCGCGAACGAACGGAGTCAAGTACAAACCCAGATTCAGAGGAATGCTCAAATCGACTTGTACGTACACGATATCGTGAAACATTGCCGCTAGCATCTCGATGGGATCGTCTTGACCGCCGACTTCAAAAATATGTTGCGGCGTGTGAAAAAAGCGCCAAGGGCCGGTCATCGGCTGCACGATGAGTTGAGCTAGTTCGTGGAGTTGAGGTGTCTCAACGCAGACCTGCAAATGACTCAGAGACCAGTGAAGTCTTTCCAAACATTGATGGTAAATGGTAGATAAACCTTGCATAGAAAATTCTCGATCGAAGGTGAGGTTCGTATCGCCATTTGAGTAAAATGGCGACGCGATAACTGTAGAATTTAGTCATGCCAAAACTTT
>JAXHUC010000148.1:0-16088 GCA_034189805.1 Cyanobacteriota bacterium | reverse complement strand
GTGAGGCGTTGGAGAACGTAGCAGGCGATGCCGTAGTTGACGTGGGTGGTAACCACTAAATGCGGACGCTGCCAGATGCCGAGAAAGAGGATTTTCAGGGCGAGGAACAGGTTTTGCAGCCAGCGGGGAAACTGTCCGAAACAGTGAAATTGGGTGTGGGGGAGGAATGGGGAATTGAAGCGATTGGGTCGATCGTATTTGAGGAAGACATCGTAGTGGGCTTCAGGAGTCAGTTTTTGTAAGGCTTCGAGAAGGAAGGCAGAGTAGACTTGGATGCCTCCTTTAAAGCCGAAGATATTGGGGAAGATGAGGTGATAGTGGGGGCGGCTGGTTTTGGGTAGATGCATGAAGGGGTGAAGGTAACGGTTCAAAGAATGGAGTTTCTTGTTCCGTTGTAGCGTTTTTGAGTCGATGGTATTGGATTGGCGAAGATTTTTCGCCAATCGATCGCGTTATCGTAGGGGGCAACGGCCGTTGCCCCCTACCGTTTCTCGGGGAAGAGCGATCTATTCCACCCAGTTTTCCCAAGTCAAGCCCGGAATCCTCGATAGTTCTTGAACATTATTTGTCACCAACGTCAATTCCAAGGCGATCGCTTGTGATGTAATGAGCATATCCATCGAACCAATAACGATTCCCGTTTTCTCTAATTCAGCACGAATTTGACCGTAAGTTTGAGTCGCTCTTTCATCAAAGGGAACAATTTCTAAAGGAATTAAAAATTGCATTAGTGCCGATCGATTCTGGGCTAAACGCTGGCTTTTATAAGCACTATATTCGAGTTCGGCGATCGTAATTGAGGAGATGCCAATATCGGTGGGGCTTAGCTCTCGAAATCGATCGAAGACTTTGGGAGGCTTTTGCTTGATGATGTAGATGCAAATATTGGTATCGAGTAAAAACTTCATTCCCAAGTCTCGCGAACGTCTAGCGGTGGCTGCTCTCGCTCGGTCATAAAGTCTTCGGAAAATAAACTCAAACTCTCAAATAAAGACTCCCAGGAATTCTCTTTAGAAATCAAAACGATAACGCTATCTATTTTTTTTATATATACTTCACTTTGAGAAATATTAAACTCTTCTGGCAATATCACCGACTGAAAGTCTGAGTTTTTAAGTATTTTTGTAACTTGCATATCTATTGTTTTGTAGCTTTATTGCTTTAATTATAAGCGAGAAATTAATAGAGCAAGCCAACATATTTAAGAAGAGGCGATCGCATTTCTTCCTCACCCACCTACTAAATTACTGTAGGGGTCAACGGCCGTTGACCCCTAGCGTGTTCTAGAAAAGGCAATCGTTTTTAACTAACCTTTTTTTACTCCAAAAATAGAGGATCTTTAAGTGTATATTCCGTCTCGGAAGAGAATACCTTCTTCCTCGCGCCGTCGTGTCAGTCCCGGTAATGGTACTAATTGACCATTCACTGTAGCTTTATTCCATCGGCTCAACTCATAGGGAACAGCATCGTACTCGCCAGCATTTAGCCGTTTGAGTAAATCTGAGATACGTAAATTTCCCTCACCTAAATTGAAAGTAAAGCTGACGAGTGCATCAAATTGATGTTGTTTGAGTGGCACTCGAACGAGATCTTTGACCGCTTGTGCTTTTTGAGCAAGATCGGTTCGGAGTAGTTCGAGTGCGCGTTCTGTGGTGAGTCCGTTCTGAAATTCCGCCGGTTCGCTGCCATTACACGCACCCAAATGAACGAGATGCCCGATGCCGATCGTACAGTGACCGGCCGGATCGTTATATAAATTTAAACGGGTTCCCTCATGCCCTGCAACAAACTCAACTCCAGCCTCACTGACAACATTATCTGTTGGCTCAATGACAATGGGATTGCTTTCCGGAGGTAATCCCGTGTCGAGATCGTCTCCATCATCACCACTCTCTTCCGTCGGTAGGTAAACAGTGGTTCCTTTGGCAATTTGGGCGGCTTGAGCACTCGTATATGTCGTTCCATCTGCCTTGCGAATTTTCGTCCACCGGAAGCCACTGCCCAACTCTCGTTCGGCAATCTCCCAGAGGGTATCGTCGAGAGATCCCAACTGACCGAACTCGTAGGGACGCATTCCATCTGTCGAACCATTGACAGGAGGATTGGAGACGGGGTGGCCGTCGCCAGTTTCGTAGGTGACGGGTAGATACACCGACTGTCCGACTTGTAATAATTGCGCTTCTTCAGAGGTAAATGTCTCGCCATTGGGAGACTTCATAATCTCGGGCCAGCGATTGGCATCACCTAGATATCGCTGTGCGATGCCTGATAGGGTATCTCCGGGTTTGATGATGTACTCGGCTTGTCGACCGGGAATAGCGGGTTGAGGACCCCCTGGAGTATCTGGATCGACTGGTGCGAAGGAATTTTGATTCTGAAGTTCCCAGAATGACTTGACGGGGTTGAGAGTCGCATTTTCAACCACGTTTTGGTCGGCACTTTGGGAGGAGCTGTAGTTGGGCCCTGCCTGCACTTCTAAATGCAAATGGCTTGCAGAACCGATCGTCCCGATGGTCTGTCCGGTCTCGATTCGACCGCTCGGAACTGCAACTGTTCCCAGATGACCGTAAATCCAAAGTTTACCGTCGTCACCTTGAACTCCCATGAAGTAATCGCCACTAATACTCTGGATGGTGACAATATTTCCCCCAACGGCGACTTGAACAGCATCGCCAGGATTTGCATCTAGATCGATTCCAGAGTGCCACTTGCCAATTCCTTGGCGATAGCCCGGATCGAGCAAATATCCGGCGGTGACTGGACCGCGTTTACCCAAAACGGCATTGGACAAGTCCGTGTAGATATCGCGAATCGACTGTGGGGTGAGATGACGCTCGTCTCGGAAATCTGGCCAACCAAAGTCAAACCGAGTATTATCTCCGGTGTATTCATTCCACAGGTCATCGGAGAGCGATGCTAAATCGGGATAGTATGCTGGGTCAGGTGTCGGTTCGGGAGTTGGTTCGGGAGTTGGTTCGGGAGTTGGTTCGGGAGTTGGGTCAGGAGTCGGGTCGGGAGTCGGGTCGGGAGTCGGGTCGGGAGTCGGGTCGGGATCGGGATTAGGTGAGATAGTTGGTGGCTCGCCTGTAGTAATTGCTGCTGAAATCCACGAATTAGTTCCAGCAAGCCGATACCAGCGATCGTCTTCTCCCAAACCGGGATAAGAAATGAATTGGCCTACAGTCCAAGCATCATAGTTTAATGGCTCGTTGAAATCGGCATCTCCAACATCCTCGTAATTTGTACCGGGTCCCGAACGTAGGTTAGCACCAATTGTGGCGATGACTTGACCGCTGAAACTACCAGAGTAAATCTCAACGGCTCGCTCGCCCGGAATAACAATGTCTTCTCCGATCCAAGTATCGGGAATAAAGCTAGCCGGTGGCGTATACTCTTCCGGAGCCGTCACCTTTGCTAACTTCACTGCGGCATCGACGTTCAAAAATCCAGATCCCGTTTCTGCATCCCAGTTGGTCGTGCTTAAGTCCGTAGATGTATCTTTAAGGATTTGAAGGACTTGGCTGTAATTCAAACCGGGATTTGCCGCCCACACCAGCGATGCCCCGCCTGTTACGTTTGCCGCAGCAACGGAACTACCTGCCATTGTGCCAATACCCGTACCAACAGTCGAGAAGATCGGGTTGTCTACGGTTCCACCTTCAGCCACCAGATCCAGACCGTAGCCGTAACTCGAATAATCGGCACGGATAAATGCTTCCGAAGCGGGGACGGAAGAATCGACATCTAAACGCTGGGCAGCACCAACGGTGGCGATGTTGTCAAATTCTTGCCCGGCCTGTCCGAGGGCAGACATCACCCCGTTATCGTTCCCCGCTGCCACCACCAGCAAGATGTTATTCTGGCGGGCATATTCGATCGCCGCACGTTCCTTGGGGGTTAATTCGTAACGGGTTGCAATACTACCGTCGGGGTTGGTTTGGATTAAATCCTGACTGAGGTTGATAATTCCATTGGGTTGTTCGGATTCCCGAATTCGATCGACTAAGGTTATCAACGATTCTGCCCACTCCCCAGAACCAGTAGCACGTTCTATAACTATCGGCGCATCGGGATTAATCCCATCGATGCCAATACCGTTATCCTGTTGGGCCGCAATAATTCCGACAACATGGGTTCCGTGTTCGCTACCTTCTCCCGGTTCTAGCAATGGGTTGCCATCACCATCGACGCGATCGCTTCCCAAGGTGATATTGCTGTAGTCGAGGTCTGGGTTATTCGCAGCCAGTCCCGTATCGATAACCCCAATGAGGGGCTGATTTTTTTTCGGGAACTCGAACCGTTCGGGAACGACGGGTTCGGGAACCTCTATGGGACCTGTGGGATTGTCGATCGCCTCATCTTCTGTATTTTCAGGCGGTAAATCCCCGTTCTCATCGGTCAACTCATCGGTATCGCTAGGTGGACTTTGAGCCGTTGCATCAGTTTCTTCGGAAGGAGAATCCCCAGTCTCATCGGTCAACTCGTCGGTAATGGCATCGGTGGGAGGACTCCCAATAGGGGATAAATCAGGGGGTAAATCCGCGTTGCCATCGATCGACTCTGAAGCGATCGCATCGTTGGAACTTTCAGTAACCGCTTCCTCTTCATTTTCTACATCCTCTACATCTTCGGTTGCCTCTTCCGGTAGCATTTCCCCATCATCAGCCGGAGTATCGATCGATGCTTCACTCTCATCGTCGGTGCTATCTTCGGAAATCTCCACCTCAGCATCGACATCTGATTCTGGGCTGACTACATCTTCTACCGGGAGAACGACATTATCAGCGGGAGTATCGATCGATTCGCTTTCCTCCGCTGCTTCTGGCGTAACGTAAGGGTTGGCATAGTCAATTAATGCCTGACCCATATTCTGCGACCAAAAACCCTTCGTCGGATCGATAACATCAGATAATGGCGACGTTGGACCCTCAACACCGCGCATTTGTAAAACGATATCGTCGAAACTTCGATCGGAGTTGCGATCGAGTCGTAAATCTTCAAAAGCAATCAGATTGCCATCTGCACCGCTATCGAGAACTTGCGCGACCTGGACGTGACCTTCGGGATTGAGTTCGGAAACTGAGAAGAGAAGGCGTTTCGATCCATCCACCGTTGGTTTATCTAGCACATTTTGGAACGTACCGTTGGCAACCATCACCAGCATGACGTTATCGCCGGGATTCATCTGGAAGGATTTCACACCCAAATAGGTTCCAGAATTTCGGTTCGTTCCCCATTTCGTGTTGCTAAAGCGCGCGCCTTCGGTGGCATCGGCAATCGCAATATGACCCAATTCGGAATTACTTGATACCCGACGAGCAATTTCGGCGTTAAACTCAGAAAAATTGCCATCTGTGGGTAAAAAGTCTTCGAGTCCCTCGGTACTAACGATCGCCACTTCCGACTCGAATTTACCACTGTCGTAAGCGTAGTCGAGGCGGACTGTGCCATTGCCACCGACTTCATAGAGACCCGAACTGACGCTGGCGAGTTCTATGGGGGAAACGGGAGAGATTTCTTCGAGGGTCCCATCTACTGCCAGGTCTACATCCTCAGTATCTGTATCCTCGGCGACCCCATCTTCCTCCGTTTCTTCTACCGATGTTTCCAAGTTAGCTTCTTCTACCGTAACCTCTGTCTCTTCCTCCGTTTCGATCGTCTCGCTGTCTTCGAGATTCTCTTCAACTTCTTCGACTTCGCTGGGTTCTACGTCGTCAGGTGGTGTTTGGGCCTCATCAGTTTCATCATCTATCTCATCTACTTCACCCACCGATGTCGTTTCCGTTTCCTCTGAGGTGTCGGCAGATTCGATCGCCTCTTCTCCATCACTGGGATTGGTGAGTAAATCGGGTTCGGTCGGTTCTTCTAAAGCAGTATCGTTGTCCTCAATCTCTTCTCCAGTTAAGGAGTCAGCATTTTCCGTTGCGATGGTTTCATCACTTTTCAGGAGCGGATCGTCGAGGGGAATATTAGTTTCATCGACAATAGGAATCTCTTCTATTGGTATTGTTTCCTCCGAACCGATTTCTGGGAGACGATCGTCAAGTTCTAAGAGACCTCCCTCGGAAATTCCCGTATTAAAAGGGGTACTGATGGATGAATCGTCAAAAGGATTGTTATTGTTGTGTGAATTTAACATTAGTAGTTGGTTCCCGAACAAAGATGAGTTCTCAATGGAGAATTTCAGTATCAAATTGGAGAATGATAAAAACTGACGAACGAGCTACAATCGCGGCATCATTCGACGAGATCGATAAATTTCGATCGCTTTTTCTGACTCGAACAAACTTACGCACGAGCGAAATCTGGTTCTAAGACAAATACCATCTGACCCCCAATGATATAGAGGTCAAGCAAGGCGAAGTTCCATAGGAGTGGTTCTACAGACTTAAACCCCAGCCTTAGCTGGTTGCAGTATTTAGATCGAAGAATTAGCCTGAATTTTTCTCGAAAGCAAGTAATTGTTACGACTTATGCGAAGAGTCAAATGGAAATAGACCGAGCTACAGTGTAGCTGTGCTGAAATACCAGTACCGATGTATGCGATCGTCCGTCATCTAGAAATGGACAAGTAATGAAGTCGTTTTGTGAGCATACTAGCTTTGTTTTAATAGATTATATTACTTAAGTGAGAGTGTCAATCTTCCGTTTATAAGTTTTTGTGAATTAACGATCGTCTCGGAGAAAATCGATCGCATGGGATCGGGATGAATAAAAAATATCGAGAGAGAACTGCATCTCGATCGCACAGTGGTAAAGCTGACGCACTCCAATTCAGACCTAACAAACCGATCGCCGTATGACTACTACAACGTTATATAGCGTCATATATTGAATACCGACTTGAGGCTGTTAAATTCAGGTAAGGTATATTGTGGAGAAAATGTGAAGACAACAGTATTCTTGTGAAAGATGTGAAAGAAATGACTCAGATGAAGACTTTTACCCGTTTTCTTCAGGTGAAAGTCACTGGGCTTAGTATGTATAGATATAGAACATCCGTATTGAGGTAACGTAGATAGTTCCTATTGCTTGTTGGTGCGTTGAGGAACGAAAGATAAATGGGGTGTTCGATCGAGGACGGAAGCACGTAGCATTCGTCCAATTAGCTGTGGTGTCAATTATCCAAAAGTTACCGGCCGGGCAACGACAAAAGCACCTCGGCAGCAGTTGACGACTCGATACAGGCAGTATAACCAACCGTCTGGCAAACCGACACCACCGACTCTAGAAGCCATCAAACACAGAAACCCGAGATGATGAAATCCGATCCCGAATTTGAGTCGTTTTTACGCGACCAGGCAGATCTAAACGACCTCTCTAGGTCGGAGTGGCAGGCGTTTTTCCTGGCAATTGCCGGAGATGATATTGCTGAGATTGCCGAAAAATTACGAGCCAACGAGTCTGCTATCCGCCAGCGACTGAGCCAAGTGTATAAAAAGTTTGGGGTGGAAGGCAGAGGACCGGTTAAGCTCAACAAACTCCAGCAACTGATTCGATCGCGCTTTCGAGAATACGGAAATCGGGGCGAAATCTCGCAAGAGTCAGCCCAACCGTTGCCCAACTTGCAGCGCGATCGACTTGATTGGGGGGAAGCACCGGATCTCCCGATGTTCTACGGACGCACAGAGGAACTCGAGACCCTCGAAGACTGGGTTGTCGATCGAAAATGCCGATTGGTGGCGTTGCTGGGTTTGGGGGGAATTGGCAAAACCGCACTGGCTCGGAAACTGGCCGGACAGGTGGAGGGGAAGTTCGATCGCTTGATTTGGCGATCGCTGCGCAATACACCCCCACCAGACGAACAACTCGAAGATTGGCTCGATTTTGTCTGCGGTTCCACTCTCGAACTCGCCCCAGATATTCCCGGAAAAATCGCTCAGCTCGTCGATGGATTGCGCGCGAAGCGGTGTTTGCTCGTCCTGGATGATTTCGACGCGGTGCTTACTGGCGGTTCCCGTTTAAAACCCTACAGCCGGGGATACGAAGCCTATGGAATGCTATTGCGGCAAGTGGCCGAACTCGAGCATCAAAGCTGTTTGCTGCTGATTTCCTACGAGAAACCCCGAGAAGTTAATTTGCTCGAACGCGCGACTAGCACTGTTAGATCTTTACCTGTTGAGGGATTGAGCTTAGATGCAGCAAAGGAGATTCTCCGGGAAGCTCAATTAAAAGAAGAAGATCGGTGGGAAGATTTAATTACAATGAGTAATAGGAACCCCTTCCAACTAAAAATGGTGGCTCGTTACCTTCAAGATGTGTTTCTGGGAAACGTTACTTGGTTTATTCAGAAAGGAACTTGGATTTTTGCCGAATCTCGGGAACATTTCGATCGAGAATTTGAAAAGTTTAGCGAACTCGAACAGAAACTATTGCGATATCTAGCCACTCAGCCTCAGCCAGTTTCCTATCAGGAGGTAGAAACCCATTTTAAGAAAGAACTAACCTCTTCCAAAATTATTGAAACCTTGGCAAGTTTAAAAAACAAATTTTGGCTGCATATTTCACTTCAAGAAGACTCGTCAGAACCCCTCTACGAACTTCCGTACCTCTTAAAAAAGTATACCCTCGGCTATCAAAATGTTGTCTCTTCAAACTCCGGTTAAAAATAGGTTCTCAAATATGTGACTTACTGTATCAATCCCGACTGTCCACACCCTCTCAATCCCGACACGGAAACGACCTGCCAAGCCTGCGGGACGAGTTTGATTGTAGAAGGCCGCTATCGCCCGATCGAACCGCTGCGTCCTCTCAATTCGCGGTTCGATCGGGAAGTTTTTGAGGTGGACGATCGCGGCACGCGCAAGGTGATGAAAATTCTCAGAGACGATCGCCACGAGGCGATCGAACGATTTGAACGAGAAGCCCTCACTTTACAACTACTGAACCATCCCGGCATTCCCCAAGTCGATCTCGATGGTTACTTTCCCTTCATTCCCAATGCCTCTTCCCGCACCCTGTACTGCTTGGTGATGGAAAAAATCGAAGGGTTGAATTTAGAGCAGTGGCTGATGCAAAATGGGGTAATCTCACAAGGACTTGCATTAGTCTGGCTCAAGCAATTAATCCAAATGTTAGATGTCCTTCATGGGGAAAACTTTTTTCACCGAGATATCAAACCCGCGAATATTATCTGCCGACCGGACGGACGGTTAGCGCTGATTGACTTCGGGGCGGTGCGGGAGATGAGCGATACTTACATGGCCAAGCTCAAACGATTCGAGGGTCTCAAAACCGACGTTCCCCAAATCACGGCCGTGTTGTCCGCAGGCTATACCCCGCAAGAACAAATGGATGGCAAAGCCCTGCCCCAATCAGATTTTTTTGCTCTGGGACGGACTTTCGTGCATTTACTCACCGGAAAACACCCCTCGGAACTGCCCGTCCACCCCAAAACAGGTCAACTGATATGGCGCAATTTCGCACCGCAAATTTCTTACCCTTTGGCGGATTTCATCGATATGTTGATGGCAGCATTACCCTACCATCGACCGCAAAGTACTCAGTGGCTGCTCGAAAACCTGACCCCCTGGAGGTTGCGCCTGCAAAGCCTCGGACATTTCCTCAATTCTCCTAAATTCAAACTGAGTGCGGTGAGTTTACTGACTCTGACATTTATCTATCGACTCTCGTTTCCCTGGCAAGCTGAATACTTTTACAATCGCGGAATTGAAGCCCTCGAGAAAGAACAACTCGATCGCGCTCGCGACTATAACGAACGGGCGCTACGATTTGCCCCCCAATCGTCGAAAATTCATAACAATCTAGGGTTTGTTTGCCAAAAGCAAAACGATCGCGATTGTGCCGAAGCCGCATACGAAACGGCATTGGAACTCGAAGAAAACCCCGTCACCCTCTACAATTTGGGGGGACTCTACGACGATTCGGGAGACTTCGATCGCGCGGCAGCCAACTACGAAAAAGCGATCGCCTTCAATCGTTCCGTCTCTGTGAATGCCACGAGCGATTTAGCCCGCTTGCACGTTTTGCAAGGGGAAACCGACAGGGCGATCGAACTGAGTTTGCAAGGGTTAGACGAGGTGGAACAGTACGAAGGGAAGGAAAATGTGACATCGGCATTGCACAAGAACCTCGGTTGGGCGTACTGGGTGCAAGGGGAAAATCGCGAAGCAGCCGAACGGTTACAAGAGGCGATCTCACTCAACGAAAACCGCACTGATGCCTACTGCCTGCTGGCAATGGTGCGAGAAACCCAAGGTGAAGAGGCGTTGGAGTTGTGGCGCGACTGTCGGGATGGGGATTCGAGAGACCAAGTGGAAATTAAAACTTGGCAGACTATCGCCCGACAGCGCGTGTCTGAGGTTGGAGAATGAAGAATTGGGAATTACGCCCGATCTAAATTATCTCAACTGATGGCGAGAGTCGAAAATGGGGAAAGAGTACCCAAAAAGTTCAAAAAAGTCAGAATAAAGTCAGGATTTAGGCTTTTAATATAAGTTCGGCGTAAATTCAAAATTGCAAGACGATCGGGGCGCAAATACAATATGAATATTTCGGTGCTGGCTCTTTTTTCCCTGACAATGGGGGGAACGATCGGAGTATGGAATCTCGATCGCCCTTTCGCTGCGGCAACGGGTATAAACTGCGAGTGGGTAGGGCGCATTCTTCAGGTTGAAAACTCGTCGATCGCAGCAGCCGCGTCGCTATGTGCCGAGGATACCTTAGAACTCGAAACCGATGCCCGAATTCGGGTTTTGTGTTACGGCAGTGGGGAAATTTGGGACGTGCCGAGTGGGGGAAGCAGAGTGGGCGATCGCTGTACTCGAATACCGTCACTCCTTGCTGAACAAGATTGTAATGACCCGCAGGGTTGCTATGAAGACGACGGGCGCAATCCCGAGGGCAACAAACCCCATATTCTCCAGCCACCTTCGGGAACCTTTATCCTGACTCAAATGCCGAAGCTGTCTTGGTTGGCGGTAGAGGGGGCAACTCATTACAACATCAGAATTGGCGATATTGCTGAGTCGGAACCCGTGCGGGAAACCACCATCAATGCGTTGGATATGGAGACTTCAGACGCGGGAACGATCGCCCTCGATTTTCCCTTCGAGATGCCGCTTTCGCGGGATGTGCGCTATCGGTTGACGGTAGAAGCGGTAACGCAGTCGCAAGCGGCGACGGTGGCGCGGCGGAATTTCTCGATTTTGAATGAAGAAGGGGCGATCGAAGTTCGAGAGATTGCATCACAACTCGATGACTTGAATTTGCCAGCAGAAGAAAAAGTCTTAGTGGATTTGCATCATTTATATATTGCCCGGAATTTAAAAGCCGAGGCGATCGAATCTCTCGAAGCCCTTAAAGAAAATGGCAGCCAAAATCCGCAACTGTATCGAATGTTGGGAATGCTTTATGAGGAACAAGACTGGTTCGATTTTGCCCGATCGTACTACCAACGAGGAGAAGAATTAGCGATCGCTGCGGGGAATACTCGAGAGTTAGACATGATTCGCGATCGACTCTCAACGCTTCAGAATCGGTAATCTCGCCTAATCTAGCGTCTCGGGATCGATGCCGAGCGATCGCAATTGAGCCATCAGTCGTTCGGCGCGTTGATGCTCCTGTTCCGCTCGTTCTGATTCTCGTTCGGCGCGTTGCTGCTCTCGTTCTGCTCGTTCGCGTTCTCGTTCGGCGCGTTGCTGCTCTTTTTCCACGGGAGTTTGCACCCAACCCGTCTCATCGTACCAGCGCAACCAGGGGCGATCGACTTCTTGGTATTCTCCATGCCACACGCCTAGTCCCAGTTTCAACTCCGGTATCCAAAAGCGATCGTCCTGGATTTCGATGGTTGCGTAACGACTGCCATCGAGTTTGAAAGCGCGCAGGGTATCCGTATAGCGATCGAACACCACGTAATAAGGGATGCGCAAGATCCGCTCGTACACCTCCCATTTGGTTGGGGGAGACTCGGCATCTCGCAGGGTTTGTCCTAAATCTTCCTTTTCCGTTCCCGGCGAGAGCAACTCCACGACGATAAACGGATCGACCCCTTCTTGCCAGACGACGTAACTCCAGCGCAAATCCTTTTCTTCGTAAAGGCGCGAAACACCCACAACAGCGTACCAGTCCGGACGTTTGTACCAGAGAGGATGCTTGGGATCGTAGTAGAGATTGAGGTCGCTTGCCACCAAAATGCGATCGCTCGGGTAATCTGTCGGGCAAAAGGTCGCATCGAGCAGGCGGGGCTGCCACAGGTGAAAGGTATCGGGCAAACCGGGTTCCTCCGGGTCTTCGCTAGGGAGATCGTACATCGTGGGGAGTACGTCTTTGGGCGATTGTGGGGGATCGGTTTGAAACATGGTGCAGCCGTCTCGATCGAGAGAATTGACTCGCTTCGATTATATCGTTTCCTTGTCGGTTCTGAATATCGATCGTCCTGTTACTTTTGCCAGTGGAGCGATCGCTTCTCCACGTTCAAAAAATGAGTGGGTCTGAAAGCACCATAGGGCGGGATTTAAACGGGCGATCGCTCAAAATTTAGCATCGCGAATAACTAACAAAAACTTTATCTTTTATCGTGGCGATGTATTATAGAAATTTATAGACTGAGATTGCTATTTTGGCAAATTAAATCTGAGTCGAACTGCCCAACTTTTCGACTCAGACTTAATCAACCAATAGCGATCGAGTTTGCCCGAGAAAGTAGCCGCTCAACTCTACGATTTCGAGCATCTGCGCTCGAGATCGAAAGACAATCCATCCAGGACTCATAACCTCGAACGTTCTAACTTTCTGGAGACAGATCCCGATGAAAACAACCGTCAAGCAAGCCGTCATCTTTACCTCGGCGATCGCCAGTATGCTGACCTTAGCAAGCCAAGCGTCGGCAGCAAGCATCACCGGAGCAAGCATTACCGGAACAGGCGCACCTCAGTTCGGAGTCGATCCGGCCGCAGACTTTCAAGTGTTCGCCCCCAATAATATCTTGGCCTGCCCCGAACCCAACGGAAATCTCGAATGTTTGGTCTCCCAAGGTGCAGACGCAACGCAACTCGTTTCCGCTTTGACCGATGGCAGCAGTACTCCATCCGATCCCGGCGGTAATATCGAGCTATTTATCAGTAGCGAAGTCGGATTTCCGACGAATTCCTTTAACGATTTCTTAGCCTACGAAGGAGTGACGAATTTAAATGTCGATTTCGACGATGGATCGACCGTTACCTTTAGCAGCTTAACGGCAAAAGATTTATTGGGAGATAATCTCGATATCTCTTTCGGAGCCGATAATTTAGCCAATACTTGGTTCGATCTCGCGTTTGATGCCAACTTAGCTAAAAATGGCATTAGCGAAACTCAAGTGTTCGACGTTCTCGCCGATAACGGCTTTGGATTTCTCGCGAGTCGGGAAGCACTTTACGACGGCTTCCTGCTTGGGGGAGGATTTCAGCGCACCGTCGATCCGAATATTGCCTACGTCACCAAAGATGGCGATAATCTCAGCTACGGACTCGCCGGAAGCACGAATTTACTCGTGTTTGCCGATCGCGTTCCCGGTCTGCCGGAACTTCTAGAAAATGAATTTGGCATCCTGGACTTAGAGGCAAGCGAACTAGTCAAAGTCAACGGCGAGGTTAATTTCTTTTTCGATCCCGTGCCTTCTAACGTGGCCTCTGCGGATGGTTCTTTCGATGGCACGTTTCCTGGGGGTGAAGGTTCGGCTTCCATTCCCGAACCCGCAATGACTTGGCTGAGTTGGATGGCTTTCGGCGGTTTGTTGGGTTTATCTCGGCGTAAATGGAGTCGTAAAGCTTAAAGTCGCACCGTACGCACTTCAATTCATTACGATCGGATTTAGCCTGAAAGCGCTAGCAATCCTCCCATATGGCTCTTGGGTGATTTGACTTCAACAGCCATAGATCGATCGGTATCGTACTGGTTTTGGGGGAGAGCTAGCGCGATCGTATTTTGCGCTTACCACTACAGCGACAGCGCGCGTTCGTTGGTGATAAGTTAACTGACTCACATCGTCGAACCCAACTTAAACCAAGAGTTGCCACGATCTGACACTTTTGAGCCGTCGGTATGGGAGAGGTCCTGCGGCTAAACCCGAGCTGACGTTACCATACTTTTTTGATAAATACCACTTTCAAAGTTTAAAGACTTTTCTCAATTTATTTTTTAGTTAAAGTAACAAAAAACTTAAATAAAATACGTATTTTCCTCATACTAGATCGACTAAAACACTGAATACAATTGAAGAGAAAGCAACCTTCTCAACACAGCATCTTCATCTAATTTTGTTTCAGATATAAGTATCCATCGCGAGTGTTAATCATGACTCGGAAAACATTTACCCTCTCTCTTATCTCTCTCACGATCGGCGCATCTCTAGGGCTATTTTCAGCACCTGGGATGAGCGTACCGACTTCAGAACGATCGAACCTCTCGATCGAAATTGCTGGCAATGAATGGAATGCTTTTACACCTCCCGACGGTCTGGGAACTCCCGGTCGTCGAGAAGGGGGTGGAACTCGCGGAGACTGTCCTGCCGGGGTGGCTAGAAATGCCCTAACCGCTTTAGTTCCAGAAACAACGGCCGGCGCAACGATATTAGATCGTCCAGAATTCTTGTTTTACCTTCCGGCAAGTTCGGGCGTACTCGAAGTCGAATTTGTTTTACTAGACGATCTCGACAACGCGGTCTATACGAAAACCCTAACCGCTCCTAGCCAAGCGGGAATCGTTACCATCGACCTCAAAGAAGACTCCGCTCCCGCATTGGAGGTCGGGCAAAGCTATCATTGGTATTTCTCCGCCATCTGCAACCCAAACGATCGCAGTGCCGATATTCACGTCGAAGGTTGGATCGAGCGAGTTGATGCCGAGCAAACCGAGGTCAAGACAGACGCAACCACCTCGGCGAGCGAGAAAGTCACGATCTATACCGAAGCTTCCATTTGGTACGATGCGATCGCCGTACTCGCCGAGCAGCGTCGCTCCTATCCCAACGATGCCAATTTAGAGGCTCAGTGGCAACAAATGCTCGCTTCGGTTGGACTCGACGAGATCGCCGATATTCCTTTGATTGAATGGAGTAACGATAAGCGCATGGCTAGCAAACGTCGCAAATAAGCTGCAAATCAACACGATTACATCTCATTCGCAAGTAACTCCCGAATTTTTACCCCACTTCGATTAATTGATGGCTGAGCGTAAATGTCAGCCATTTTTTTTCGCTCGTATGTCCTGAGTTCCCCATTCCGCATTCGGTTAACCTGGCGGTGAAACTGTTCGACTTCAAACTAGCATTCACAAAATTTCATAAAAAACTTGTAAAGTCATTGCAAATTTTCAATAAACGCTCGATCGAAAAAGCTTACAAATAACCGCAAAATCCGTAAATTCACTTAAATTCTTGACGATCGAGTAGTGATACCTTTTAGGTCATTACCTAAGAATCAGGTGTTTTCAACTATGATTTTCTCTCTCAAATTCTTCAACCTAAAGTTAGCGGCGATCGCCACTAGCACCCTAGCCAGTCTCAGCCTTCTGGTAATTTCCCCCGCTCGTGCGGCTCTTGTCGAGTTCGATCTTCAATTTTTCGACAACAATGACGTACAAGTCGGGTTTGGAGAATTCAGCTACGATGACGGATACCCCCTCGAGCGAACATTTCTCTTTCAAGGATTCCCCGAACTCGAAATGACCGCTGAGGATGGATGGTTCGAGTTGACGAGCTTTTCGGCAACCATCGAGGATCTATCTTGGGGGTTGGAGGACTCTGCTTTTACCGCCACGTCTTGGGTTGCCTCGAATTTCGACAATCCGCTAGCCGGTGTCAGTTTTGCCCGTCTAGCTCCATTACCGATGGCTGAAGATTTTTGGATTTATGGCGATCCCCGATTTTCACCAGTCATGGTGATGTTTCCCAACAGAACTTGGATTCAATCTGGAGAAAGTGGCGAACCCCTGGGGGGAATGTGGGTCGCCGGGTTCCGCCCGAAGGTCGTGCCAGAACCGACGACAACGCTCCTGGTTTCGGGTTTGGCATTAGGAGGTGGAAGTTTGTTGAAAAAACGGCTGAAGGCGGCAAAAACCGAAGCAAACCGTCTCTCTTAAAAGCCGAT
>JAXHUC010000147.1:0-16234 GCA_034189805.1 Cyanobacteriota bacterium | reverse complement strand
GATCGAAAAACCGCAATTGATAAGCGAGTTGCGAGTTTTCTGTTGGCTGCAAAACAAATCTTGGACACACTCGCGCGAGATCGGAACTATTTCATTTCAATCTTAAACGCATTTCAATCTTAAACGCATTCGGGAAAATCGATCGTGTGGGACTCCACCCCCAATTTAGGAAAGTTGGGGGAGGTGAGGGAGGTGAGGGAGATGGGGGAGATGGGGGAGATGGGGGAGAGACAACGCTCCAGACGCTCCGGACGCTCCGGACGCGGTGATGGGGAATTGAGAAGAGAAGGCAATATTAGCAATTCTTCCTTGTTCCCCTCATCCCCTTACCTCTCTCATTCACCCGAATCTAAAAACATACCTCGATTCGCTCCCCATCTCTGGGTCGAAGGAGATATCATAGGAGTTTGATTATAAGAATTTGCCATTAATCGAGGTTAATCGAGACGTTATGCAAACTCTAGATTCTCAAACAGCTCCCTTGGCAATGGATGTGCCGAAGCACGGTCTCCCCGTCACTATCATCACCGGTTTTCTTGGCAGTGGCAAAACCACGCTCCTCAACCATATCCTCACCAATCAAGATGGGGTGAAAACGGCGGTTTTGGTCAATGAATTCGGCGAAATTGGCATCGATAACGAGCTAATCGTCGCCACTGAAGACAATATGGTGGAGTTGAGCAACGGTTGTATTTGCTGCACCATCAACGACGATTTGCTCGATGCCGTTTACAATGTTTTAGAACGTCCCGAAAAGGTAGACTATCTGGTAGTAGAAACGACGGGACTTGCCGATCCGCTTCCGGTGGCACTGACATTTTTGGGAACGGAACTACGCGATATGACCCGCCTCGATTCGATTGTAACGGTGGTCGATTGCGAAAACTTCAGTCTCGATTTGTTTAATTCCCAAGCCGCTTACAGCCAAATTGCCTACGGCGATATCATTCTCCTGAATAAAGTGGATTTGGTGGATGAAGCGGATGTGGATTTGCTCGAAGTGAGGATTCGCGAAATTAAGGATGGGTCGCGGATTCTGCGCACGACTCGCTCTCAAGTTTCCCTGCCGTTGATTCTCAGTGTGGGGTTGTTCGAGTCCGATCGTTATTTCGAGGAGAAAGAGACGGAACACAACCACGACCACGACCACGACCACGGCCACGACCACGACCACGACCACGGCCACGACCATCACGACCATCACGACCACGACCATCACCACCACCATTCCGACCATTTAGAGAACGATGGGTTTACGTCAGTCTCCTTCGAGAGCGATAAACCTTTGAGTCTCAAGAAGTTTCAGGATTTTCTCGATAACAAGCTTCCCGACAACATTTTCCGCGCTAAAGGTATTCTCTGGTTTGCGGAAAGTCCTATGCGTCACATTTTCCACTTGAGTGGCAAGCGATTCTCCATCGATGACGACGAGTGGAAAGGGGAACCCAAAACCCAATTGGTACTCATCGGCCAGGGCTTAGATCGCGACAAATTGCGAATGCAGCTACAAAGTTGCGTCAACTCCCAAGCCAAAGGATTTGGGAATTAGCCATCGGTCGATTCTAAAAACGATCGCACCACCGTCAGATAGCCAGAAGCATCTTCGAGCATGGGAAAATGCCCGGTATCTCGAATGAGGGCATATTGAACGTTTTCGCTCAAACTGGCGGCTTTCTGACCCATTTTGGCGGGAATGATGCGATCGAACTCTCCCGATACCAATAGAGTCGGAATTTGGATGCGGGCAAATTCTTCGGGCATTCCCAAAGCCATTTTCTGACTCACAGAGCTGTAGATCGTCCCGAGGGCTGCTTCATAATCGGCAATGATAAAATCTTCTAAAAATTCCCGTCTCATTTGACTTGCCAGGGGACGGTAGAGAAACCGAGCCATGAACGCCCGATCGATGCCCGGAATCCACAGCAACCATCTGGGGCGGATTTTTACCACCTGACCGCCAAATTTATGAAAGGCCCTAAAGGCGCGTTCGTCGTATTCAAAAATACCGCTACAGGTGAGAATCGCTCGTTCGACTCGTTGGGGATAGCGATTGAGAAATAATGTCGCGATCGAAGCTCCCATCGAGTGGGCGTTCAGGTAGACTTTTTCGATGCCCAAACGATCGAGAAGAATGGCTAAATCCTCGGCATAGGTTTCGAGTTCGTAGTCGCCTTGCATTGTTTCAGATAGACGCGATCGCCCGAATCCTCGCAGGTCGTAGAGCAGGCAAGAAAATCGATCGGAAAGTGCCTTGGCCGTATCGAGCCAGTATCGTGCCGAACCTCCCCAACCGTGCAAAAAGACGAGGGTGGGTCGGGTGGATTTGATCTGTGTGGATTTGGCCTGTTCTGAAGGCAACCACTCATAGTAATGTTCGACATCCCGAACTTGAATGTATGGCACGATATGGCTCCTGAATACAAGTACTCAATTAAACTCAATCTATAGCAGTTCTCGCGCTTTGTGCGGTACAGAAGCGCGAGTCTGGGAAAAAGCGATCGTCACTGCTTTATTCTTCATTTCCCGTGCCTGATTCTGCATCCCGAATGCTCCCCAGATGTAGTAAACTCAATCGAGATTGTACCGATCGCTCCAGCATTGCGTTTTCCATGAGAAACAGAACCCAAAGCTCCTTAGAGTTATACGAGAAATACCGTCCCCAGATGAAAACCGGCGATGTCATTGGTTTTTCCGGGAATACAGGCTTTTCTTCTATCATTAAATGGGCGACCGGATCGATTTATTCTCACGTGGGTATGGTCCATAACACCCGATTGTCCGGAGGGTTTGGGGATAGCGTGCTGTTGATTGAATCGACCACCGAAAGTATTGGCGTGGATGCCACGAATAACCAGTTAATTAAAGGGGTGCAATTACACTGGCTCTCCAAGCGCCTACTGATGTATGACGGTTCGGTGTGGTGGGCCCCGCTCAAACAACCCCTGCCTCAAGAAGGAATGGAAGAAATGCAGGCGTGGTTGCGGCAAACCAACAATCAGCAAGTCCGTTACGATCGCACTCAGGTGATGGGAGCGGGATTGGATCTGTTCGAGCGCTTCAAAGTCGAGAATCGCGAATCGTTCTCGACCCTATTTTGCTCCGAGTTGGTTACCAAAGCGCTAAAAATTGCGGGGGTTGTCGATAGCAATCTCAATGCTTCCGAACAAACCCCCCAAGATGTGATGAGTTTCGAGTGTTTGGAACAGGCTCTACCGATTAAAGTTACCTCAACGGACTCATAACGCGATCTTCAGACTCAAAAGGTAGAAGTCGCCGTCTCTTTCGTCGCTTCCAAAGTATCGCCAATGTGTTCGCCATCGTGAAAAGCCGCTAAAATCACTTCACTGGTTTTTCCCCAGGCGATCGCTCCGGTAGAATCGAGGGCAATTGCTCCTAAATCCCGTCCGTTGCGATCGGATTCGGCGATCGATCGCTCCATCGCTTCTTCAAGAGATAATCCATCGGTGACGCGCACGACAATTTTCGCCGCCAAGCATTCATCGATAATATCTTCCCCAATTCCGGTACAACTGACTGCGGCGTTGGCATTGGCGTAATTCCCCGCAGGCATGGCCGAATCGCTCACCCGTCCGATCCGCTCGAATCCCTTTCCCCCCGTAGAAGTTCCCACGGCTAACTGTCCCTGGGAGTCTAACGCCACAACACCAATGGTTCCCCGTCCGGCCGATTCGGCGACCACATTGGCCATCGCCCGATCGAAATTTTCATCGCGATCTTGCAGCCATTCTTTCAGGCGCTTATCGGTCATCGGATCGAAGACGGGAATGCTTAAATCGCGAGCGAATTCCGCCGAACCCCAGTCCGATAATACTCGATCGCTTTGCTCTTGTAGCGTTTGGGCCAACTCGATCGGATGCTGCACCCGCGAAACGTTAATCGTCCCGCTAAAGCGCTGGTTCGCCCCATCCATTAGCGACGCGCTCATGCGAATTTGTCCGTCGGATTGCAGTACCGAACCGGTTCCCGCATTGAACAGCGGATCGTCTTCGAGGAGTTGGCAACCGCGTACCACCGCATCCATCGCCGTCCCCCCTTCTTGCAGGAATTTGTAGACTTCTTCAATAACCCGATACAGAGACTTGCGGACGATTTCTACGCCCCCTTTTCCCGAGAGAGAACTACCTGCCCCTCCGTGAATAATTAGTTTAGGAGATACTTGCGATTGTGACATTTTCAACCCTTAAACCCGAATCAAACTTGTCGATCTTACAGCAGTTTGCGGCGATCGAGCTGCAAGGTCGCGACAACCTGAAAGAATACCGACCGAACTATTCCTGGCGTAAATTCCGAATCTCTTCCGCGCTCAATCCGGTCACGCGGGCGATCGCATCGTCGTCGAGGAGAGCGAGCAGTTGTCGGGCGATCTCCTGTTTTTCTTCTTGGCGACCTTCTTGGCGACCTTCCTGAAGGCCTTCCCGGAGACCTTCTTGGCGAGCGATTCTTTGACCCAAAGCCATCGCCCCTTGTTGGTCGTAAATAAACATTTCCTGCCGTTCTAAGGCTTCGAGTTCTTCTCGGGTTAAGTTGGTTCGATTGGCAATTTCAAAGGCTTTGTGAATGGCGGGAATCTCATCCATCTTGTCGGGAACCGTCGCCAGGGATGGTGTAGATTTCATGAAATAGATCCACTTGTCGGTGAGGGTGTCGAGTTCTTCGATGTCTTTGGTAAATTTGGGCAGTTCGACAAACACCAACTCCATTTCGCTCTCGGCATAGGGGATGTTCGTCTGCTTTTCTTGAAAGACGAATCGGGAAATGACCCCCTCGAATTCGTCAAACATCTCGAAATCGGTAATCGTCAGCGCCACGATCGGTTTGAGCATTCGATACCCTTCCCCAGCGTCCAGTTGAAAGGCATAGGTTTTGGCAGCATTGTATAAAACCCGCTTGCCAAACGATTCCACGTTTAACACCTGCATTTCGATAATGACGAGGGTTCCGTCGTTGAGGCGAGCTTTTACGTCGAGATAAGTATCTTTTAAACCCTGTAACTGAGGCGGTAAATTCGGGTTAATAATTTCTAAATCTTCGATGGTGGGATTGCCTTCGTAAATGAGACCGTCGAGGAAACTAATCAGGATATCTTTGCTTTGGGCAGAACCGAAGATTTTCTTAAACGCATAATCGGTTTTGGGGTTAATAAAGCGACCTATCATCGTTTTTTTCTTCTCCTATACTTGAGTACGAGAACGTCGGTAACGGGGATGGACTTATTCTTACCGTAAATTCCCAATTTCCTCGACGCTCAATCCCGTGGCTCGGGCGATTGCCTCGTCGTCGAGGAGGGGGAGCAGTTGTCGGGCGATTGCCAGTTTTTCTTCTTGGCGACCCAAAGCGATCGCCCCTTGTTGGTCGTAAATAAACATTTCTCGCCGTTCGAGGGCTTCGAGTTCTTCTCGAGTTAAGTTGGTGCGATTGGCAATTTCAAAGGCTTTGTGAATGGCGGGAATCTCATCCATCTTGTCGGGAACCGTCGCCAGGGATGGTGTTGATTTCATAAAGTAAATCCACTTGTCGGTGAGAGTTTCGAGCTCGTCAATTTCTTTAGTAAATTTTGGCAGTTCGACAAACACTAACTCCATCTCGTTCTCGGCATAGGAGATGTTCGTTTGCTTTTCTTGAAAGACGAACCGGGAAATGACCCCCTCGAATTCGTCAAACATTTCAAAGTCAGTAATTGTTAGCGCCACAATCGGTTTGAGCATCCGATACCCTTCCCCAGAATTGAGTTGAAAGGCATAGGTTTTGGCGGCATTGTATAATACTCGCTTGCCAAACGATTCTACGTTTAACACTTGCATTTCAATAATGACGAGGGTTCCGTCGTTGAGGCGAGCTTTCACATCGAGATAGGTATCTTTTAACCCCTGTAACTGTGGCGGTAAATTGGGGTTGATAATTTCTAAATCCTCAATGGTGGGATTGCCTTCGTAAATGAGACCGTTGAGGAAACTAATCAGGATATCTTTGCTTTGGGCGGAACCGAAAATTTTCTTGAATGCATAATCGGTTTTGGGATTGATAAAACGACCTATCATCAGTTTCTCCTCTACTTCAGTCTGGATCGTGGGTAAAAATTTGTTGAGATGGTGCCCTAGTGTTTGTTGTAACAATTTAGATAATTCAAGCCGACTTTATACTAACCTGAGTGATGGTTGCTCCCCCTCGATCGCCCATGACTTCCCCCAACTCATCTCAACGACATATCCTCATCTTCACCGACTTAGACGGAACCCTCCTCAACCCGGACGATTACCGCTACGACAGCGCCCTCCCAACAATCCATCAACTCCAATCTCGCCACATTCCCGTCATTCCCGTTACTAGCAAAACCCGCCGGGAAGTAGAAACCCTGGGGGAACAAATCGGACTCGCCGAACCCTTTATCGTCGAAAATGGCAGTGGTATTTTTATCCCCAAAGGCGATCGCCGCTTCGAGGTGTCCGGATGCGAAGAATGGGGAAACGACCACCTGATGCGCCTGGGCTGTACCTATGCCGATGCCCGAGAAACCCTAACGAAACTGGCGGCAGCTTTAGGGGAAACCTTGCGGGGATTTGGGGATTTGAGCGTTGAGGAAGTACAGCAACTGACGGGATTGCCCCCAGAAGAGGTGAAATTGGCGCAAACGCGAGAATTTACCGAACCCTTCGTCACCCCGAAAACGATTCCCCCAGAAACGATCGCCCGCGAAGGGGAAAAACTCGGGTTTCACATTACCGTCGGCGATCGCTTTTCCCATCTGATCGGTGCGGAAGCCGGGAAAGGCAAAGCGGTACGGTGGTTGGTGGAACGGTATCGGGCGATGTTCCCGGATGCGGAGATCGTCACCATCGGTTTGGGAAACAGTCCTAACGATCGCCCGATGCTGGAAGTCGTGGATATTCCCGCCATTATTCCCGGCAAAAACGGCCCCCATCCCGGTTTGGCAGATCGGGGATGGCAAGTCGCCCCAGCGGTTGGCTGTCAAGGTTGGGGGCTGATTGTAGAGGAGATTTTGGCGAAGATGGGGGAGAAAATTAAAAGTTAAAAGTTAGAGAGGGGACGCAGCAATGCCGGGTGTACGCAAAACGATGCAGGTTGGGGATATTCATCTCTCCTATCTCGAATGGTCTGGGGGGACGATTCCCCTGCTGCTATTGCATGGCTTGGCCGATACAGCCGAAGTGTGGTCGGCCTTGGGAGATGCTTTGGGCGATCGCTATCATGTTGTAGCGGTGGATATGCGGGGTCACGGCGACAGTAGCAAACCCGCACGGGGCTACGGATTCGATGATGTCATTGGCGATTTGGAAGCCCTTATGGATGTCCTGGGTTGGTCTGGCGCTCATGTGGTCGGTCACTCTTGGAGTGGTAAGGTGGCGACGATTTGGGCGACTCAGCACTCGGAACGGTTGCACTCTATGGTGTTGGTCGATCCGATTTTTGTCTACGGGATGCCGGAAATTTTGCGAGTGAGTTTTCCGCTGTTCTATCGATTTTTGCCCTTTCTCCAAGGTATGGGCCCCTTTGAGAACGAGGTAGCGGCTGAAGCTAAAGCCCGTCAAATGAAACAATACCGAGACTGGACTTCGCTTCAACAAGGGGCATTTCGCCAGAGTATCGAGCAAAAACCCGATGGTCGATGGGGGAGCAAATTTACGATCGCCGCCCGCAACCAGATTTTCGATGCCGTGCTGCGAGTACGGGGACTGACCCGCCCGGTAAGCGTCCCGACTCTGTTCGTGCAACCAGAGGCTGGGGTGAACCGCTACAACTGGCAACTCAAGCCCTATCAACGCTATCTGACCGACCTCGAGATTCAAAGCGTCCCTGGCAACCACTGGGCTTTTTTAGACGAACCGGAAGCCTTTAACGCCGCGATCGCCCAATTCTTAGAACGGCAAACGGGTTAGCCTCTCAAGGCGATTATCCCGAACTCGACAGAGAAACGCAATTGGTGCGAACGGGAATTTCGAGAATCACTTCCGTGTGTCCGGGGGCGCTATCGACTGAAATATGACCGCCGTGGAGATCGACAATAATTTGATAGCTAAGGGATAATCCCAGTCCCGTTCCTTGGCCGACAGGTTTCGTAGTAAAAAACGGATCGAATATTTTATCGAGAATTTCAGCGGGAATCCCCGGACCGTTATCGACAATTGAAATATAAATCGATTGTTTCTCGGGATTGGGAATAGCTGCGGTTGAAAGGGTAATCGTTTTATTAGGATTGGAAGAATTTTTTAGGGCGGAAATAGCATTATCGATTAAATAGAGAAAAACTTGATTCATATGACCGGCATAGCATTCAACTTGCGGCATATAAGCATAGTTTTTGACAATTTTTATTTTATCTTTAATGCGATGGTTGAGTAAGAGTAAGGTACTATCGATTCCTTCGTGAATGTTAACGGGTTTTTTCTTGGCTTCATCGAGTCGAGAAAACGTTCGTAAAGATAAAATGATTTTTTGGATGCGATCGGCTCCCTCTTTCATCGAGGTTAAAATTTCGGGTAAATCGTCTCGGATATAATCGAGTTCGATCTCGTGTTTAAATCGAGCGATTTCATCGGGTGGGTGGTGAATTTGGCCTTCGTAAAGGTCAATTAATTCCAAAAGATAGGATGCATATTCGCTGACATACGGCAAGTTTCCGTAGATAAAACCCACAGGATTATTAATTTCATGGGCGATCCCCGCAACCAGATGACCCAAACCCGACATTTTTTCGGTTTGAATCAAGTGAGTCTGAGTGGTTTTGAGTTCCGAGAGGGTTTGATTGAGCTGTTCGACTTGGGTTTGAGCTTGGGCGTGCATGTGAGATTGGGTAATGGCGATCGCCAATTGGTTGGCCACCGATCGCAGTAAGATTTGCTCGCTGTTGCGCCAGAACCAACCCTTGGCGTGGAAGCAGATGAGATATCCAAGACGATGGAACGAGGAGGAAACCGGGAGGGCAGTATACGTTAGGGTGTCGAGTTCTACTTTTTTCGGGGGTATGTTGAGATCGATACATTTGAGGACGATCCGATCGCCCTGGTGCAATTGATGCTCGAAATCTAGGGGAACGGAAAATTGCCCCAAATGATTAGGGATGCCTTGCCGAGCGCATTCCCAGCGCAGATCCAAAATCCGCTCCTCGGGGGAATACCAGCCGAATACCGCTCGATCGACGCTCAGGAGTTCGACAAGTTCCTCCACCGTCGTCTGAACGATTCGCTCGAGGTCTAAAGAAGCGTGAATTCGTCCGGTGAGGCGATCGAGCATTCCCTCTTGAGCTGCCAGAGAGCGGTTTTTTTCCGCCGACACCACTTGTCGCAGGGCCGAACCCATGGCAAACGCGAGTAGCAGTCCCAGGACAAGCGCCAATAAATTGAGTCGCATCAATTGGGAGTTGAGCTGGCGGACGGGAATCGTCAGGGCGATCGACCAGTCCGCTTGGGTTAGCGGTTCGTAGGCGACATACATTCGCTTCCCATTGAGAAGCAGGCGCTCGATGTGACTGTGGCGACCGATCGCTCGCCGCGCAATTTGCTGTAGGTTGGGGTTTGTCGATTTGAGTAGGGAGGTGTCTTCCCAACGCCTGTCGGGGTCGATAATTGGCTCCCCAACTCGATTGAGAATAAACCCATAGCTGCCCCTGCCGCGTTCCAAACTCTCCAATACCTCAACGATTCCTTCAATTTCGATCGTTGCCACCACAAACCCCATCGACGCTCGATTCGGACACGACGATGCACCGCTCGAACAAATCGGAACGGCAATTCTGACTTGCGTTTTCCCAGAAGCAAAGGAAAATCTGGGATCGGAAATACCAATTCGTCCTTGAAGCGCTTGGCGAACGGTGTCCGAATTCAACATGTCGAAGTTCCCCGGATCGGTGGTGTAGGCGATACCTTCTGAAGTCCCCAAGCTCAGATCGATCGACCCTTCCATGTGGGTGAGTTCGCCCTCGAGGTACAACGCCACTTGCTCTCGATCGAAGGTGCGGATGGTGGGAGTCCGGGCGATCGCTTCTAGAGTCGTCCGATAAGTTTCGAGCCACCCGTCGAGCAGATCGACTCCCGCGCCCAGTTCGAGAACGATATTCTTCTCGAATCCATTCAGGAGAGATTGGTGGGCAAATTGATAGCTCGAAAAAGCGATCGAGACGATCGCCGAGATCGACAGTCCGACCGCGAGGGACACCCAAAGATGGCGCAGTTGCCATCCCCGGCGAGATCGGCGCTGCCAAAATCGAATCCACCCCTGCCATTGTGCTACCATCACGCGATCCCATCACCCGATCGACAATTTCTCGTCCAACGAGAACGGCACGCTGAATTACCCATGACAATATTCAGACCCATTTTTGCGACAAAACCTGTGACAAATCGATCGATGGTTCTCTTGGCTCGGGGCGATCTCGCCAGTCCGCTGACCCGAGCGATCGTTCTTCCCATTTTCGAGATCTCCAATCGGAGTCGCAAGCGTCGGAGGTCATACCGTGGAAGCCTGCAATCTTCTCGAATCCAGGATGTGAATGCCGATGGCGATCTCAACGAGATCGAGTCTCAAGGTGACCGAAGAGACTCTATTTACGTCCCGAATCGTTCGAGTTCGCTCTCGAGAACGACCCCTAGAACAATTGCGCCCCTTCAACCTGCTGCCCGAGTGCGACTTTGGCGCGAGCTGCCTCGCCGCAGGTGCGCGGCGTGGGAAAGATTTTGCCCGGATTGGCAAGTCCTTTAGGATTGAAACAATCGCGAACCCATTGCATTGTCTCTAAATCCGATTCGGCAAACAGATTCGGCATGTAACACCTTTTATCAGCTCCAATACCGTGTTCTCCGGAAATTGTACCCCCAGCTTTCACGCAGAGTTTGAGAATCTCGCCCCCCACTTCTTCGACAGCTTCGAGCGCCCCTTCTCGAGCGCTATCGTACAGTACCAACGGATGGAGGTTACCATCCCCGGCGTGAAAGACGTTGGCAATCTTGTAGCCGCTACGTTCGGAAAGGGCTTCAATTTCTTTGAGGACGTAAGCCAGTTGCGATCGGGGAATGACTCCATCTTGCACGTAGTAGTCGGGGCTGATGTGGCCGGCAGCGGCGAAGGCAGCTTTGCGACCCTTCCAGAGTTTCAGGCGGGTCTCGCGGTCGCTGGCGGTAGTGATGCTGCGCGCGCCATTTTTCCGACACAGAGCGGCCACTCGCTCTTTATTTTCACTCACCTCCACCGTCGAACCGTCGAGTTCCACCAACAAAATTGCCACGGCATCGCGGGGATAGCACCCTAACGCCACCACATCTTCGACGGCGTTAATACTCAGGTTATCCATCATCTCCATCCCCGCCGGGATAATCCCCGCCCCGGTAATATCGGCGACCGCCGCCCCAGCTTCCTCGATGCTGGCAAAATCCGCTAGCAGCACGCAAATCGCTTCGGGGGTTTTGAGGATTTTTAGGGTAATTTCTGTGGCGATACCCAACGTGCCCTCGCTGCCGACGAAGATTCCCGTCAGGTCGTATCCGGGCATTTCCGGAACCGAACCCCCCGTCTCGACGATCGAACCATCGGGCAGGACGAGTTTGAGTCCGAGGACGTGGTTGGTGGTTACGCCGTATTTGAGACAGTGAACGCCGCCGGAGTTTTCGGCAATGTTACCCCCAATCGAGCAGATAATTTGGCTTGAGGGATCGGGGGCGTAGTAGAATCCAGCCCCGCTGACGGTTTGCGTCACCCAATTATTAATCACCCCCGGTTGCACGACGACTTGTCGGTTCTCGAGATCGACTTTGAGGATTTTTTTCATCAAAGCCGTAACGATCGCCACGCAATTTTCCACGGGCAGCGCGCCGCCGGAGAGTCCGGTTCCCGCACCTCGGGCAACCCAGGGAATCTCGGCGCGATCGCAAATTTTCACCAGTTCGGCAACTTGTTCGGTGGTGCGGGGCAGAACCACCACAGCCGGACGCTGTCGGTAGCTGGTGAGGCCATCGCATTCGTAGGTGAGCAACTCTTCTTTGCGGCGGACGACCCCCCGCTTGCCAACAACGGCTTCAAATTGTTTAATAATGGGCTGCCAGTTGCGAGTTCGATCTGAGGCAATCATCATATGTTTGGGGAACGATCGATGAAATTAAACGATGAAATTAAAATAAATCGGGATCTAAAACTGAGCGCTTTGTCCGAGCGCTAGGCGTATTCAGTCATTTTAGTTTACTTTGCAAGGCTCGATAAATGCGATCGGGCGATCGGTGATTTCAGTTAAGTCGATCGGCTCGATTTTTGTCAGTCTCCTTGAGGGGGACTTTTTTGAGAAGAAGGCTGAGCTATAATAGGTGGCTTTTCGATCGAACACCATTGTTTTCAAGACATCTCAATCCGGTCTAACGCCAAAAAATCGTGAAAACCCACAGCCTGGAGTTCGGTTGAGACCACTGCCTCGCGCCCGTACCTCCTGTTACATTGAAGTGGAAAGAACTTCAACTGACGAGAATTGCCAACCGCAATATCTGCTGAAGTTTATAGAATAAAAGTACTGTATATTTCGCAGCAAACTTTTTTGCTCGAAGGGGGTTACCTTGAACCATCCATTTCAACAGTCGCAAGAATCGGTGGGCGACTATTCCGAACAGGTCAATTTACTCTGGGATTACGTGCAATCTCTGAGTCCGGAAACAGTGTCTACTCTCTCGAAACCCAGCTCGACAGAAGTCTTTCAGGTGATCGAGCGCAACATTACCGGCTTACTGGGTAACTTGCCATCCGATAATTTTGGCGTGAGCATCACCACCAGTCGAGAAAATTTAGGACGGTTGCTCGCCTCCGCGATGATGAGCGGCTATTTCCTGCGCAATGCAGAACAGCGATTGACCTTTGAGAAAGCCTGGGAACAAGAACCCACGCCGACGAAGGACGAGGATCGCTAACGGGGTGGCAAAGGGAAAACAACCGCCGCCCCCAACCTTCATTAACTTTGGCAATCTACCGATCGATCGACTGCGAAAATCGCTCTTGCAATGGTACGGACGATCTCGACGAGATTTGCCCTGGCGGCGACACCCCACCCCTTATTCGATCTGGGTCTCGGAAATCATGCTCCAGCAAACCCAGGTCAAAACCGTTATTCCCTACTACCATCGATGGCTCGATCGGTTTAGCGATGTGGAAACCCTCGCCACTGCCGATTTGCAAGACGTACTCAAACTCTGGCAGGGTCTGGGATATTACGCCCGCGCCCGCAACCTCCACAAAGCCGCGCGAGAGGTCGTCAGCAAACACGGTGGTACGTTTCCCGATCGATTTGAAGACGTACTCGCCCTCCCCGGTATCGGCCGCAGTACCGCCGGGGGCATACTCAGCGCTGCATTTAACCAACCCGTTCCCATTTTAGATGGTAACGTCAAGCGGGTTCTGGCGCGATTGGTGGCCCTTCCCGTTCCGCCAGCCAAAGCCCTCAACGATTTGTGGCAGTTTTCGGAAACTCTCCTCGATCCCCAGCAGCCGCGCGATTTCAACCAAGCGTTTATGGATTTGGGGGCAACCCTGTGTACCCCGAAAAACCCGGCTTGTTTGCTTTGTCCTTGGAGAACGTCCTGCGCGGCGTACAATTTGGAAAAGCAATCAGAGATCCCCATGCGCGAAACCCGTTCTCCCATCCCTCACAAGCAAATTGGCGTTGCGGTCATTTGGAACGACAAACGGCAAATTTTAATCGATCGCCGCCGCCCGGAAGGATTGCTCGGCGGGCTGTGGGAGTTTCCCGGCGGTAAAATCGAACCGGGGGAAACCGTCGAAGCTTGCGTTCGGCGAGAAATTAAAGAAGAGTTGGGCATTGAAGTGAAAGTGGGCGATCGACTCATCACCGTCGAACATGCCTATACCCACTTCCGCGTCACCCTCCACGTCCATCACTGCGAGTACGTCAGCGGTGAACCCCGCCCGATCGAATCCGATGAAGTTCGCTGGGTGGCGGTGGATGAGTTGGATGAGTACCCTTTCCCAAAAGCTAATACTCGGATTATTGAGGCGATTCGAGAGCAACTGACCCAGGATTAGGTGTTTTGATGAAGTATTATCTCTTTCTCTATTACACGTTTTTTATTGTAAGAGGTTTATTATATATACCACTTTTTCCCTTTTATTTTCTCTGGATTTTACCTAAGGTTATTATTGCTTTACGTCCACAAAAAGAAATTCATAAATTTGTTGATGAGAGAAATTTACCTGAAATTAAAAAATATATATTAGCAGGAAAAAATCTAGATATAAGAAATACTGAAGGCGAAACAGCTTTACATAGATCGTTAAGGAATGGTTATCTAAATTGTGCTTCTTTATTAGTTAATTCTGGCGCAACTATTAACATTCAAAATAGAAATGGTCTAACGCCTCTAAATTTAGCGGCTCTATTTAATCGCAAAGAAATATACGATTTACTTATCAAGAAAGGTGCTAAAGTTGATTTTTTGACAAGTGTATTAGTAAATGATGTTTCTCTCGTTCGAGAAATGTTAGAGGGAGGAGCTGACCCAAATATCAAATACCAGACTTTATCACCCTTACTACATTTAGCATCGCATAATGGCTATTATGCTATTGCTAAATTACTAATTAAAAAAGGGGCAAAAGTCAATATTGAAAGATTGGGAAACACAGCATTAACTTTAGCAATTGAAGGAGGTCACCTAGACGTTATTGAATTACTTATCGCATCTGGAGCCGATGTAAACCAGAAAACCAAGCCCGATCGAAGTTCGCCATTACATAAAGCTGTGAGTTCCGGTCGTTTGGAAATTGTCAGTTTTTTAATCGATCGTGGCGCTCAAGTTAACGTCAGAGATGGTTTCCCCACAGGCAATACACCCTTACATCTGGCTGTTCTTAACGGAGATTCTGAATTAAGTCTGTTATTACTTGAAAATGGTGCCGATCCTTATATGAAAAACTGGCTGGGAGGGGTGACATCAATAGACTTAGCTCGACAAAATTATGACCTTGCGAACGTTTTACTTCAACATATAATGAATCGCGATTCGGCTTAACCGATCGTCCTCTTTTGTCCCTCGTACTGCGCTTGTCAGTCTTACTCGAATACTCGCCGCTCAAAGCCTTAACTTTACCGATCGTCACCTCTCAATTATTGAAATAAAAGTCGATCGTTGACGAGTATAGTAAAACCGAAACCCAGACGATCGAACCCGTGAAATTTTCACCTCACCCCACTGAAGATGGTTCGAGTACCTTCTTCTCCGACACATTCAACCAACTCTTCCACAGCCACCACGGGGCGAAACAAGAAGCTCAATGTAAGTTCGTCGAACCCACCCAACTTGCCGAACGGGCGCGAAACCCCCAACTGCGCTTGCTCGATATTTGTTACGGACTCGGATACAATAGCGCTGCGGCTCTGAGTGCAATTTGGCAAGTTAATCCCTACTGTCGGGTAGAGTTAATTGGGTTGGAGTTCGATCGCCACGTTCCCCAAGCGGCGATTTCCGAAGGCTTGCTCTCCCAATGGCCCGCAGAAATTGAAACGCTTCTGGCTCAACTCGCCACATCCGGCAACCTTCGTACCGAGAAACTCAACGCCAAACTCCTCATCGGCGACGCGCGACAAACCATCCAGCACGTCCAAAATTTGGGCTTCCTTGCCGATGCAATTTTCCTCGATCCTTTTTCTCCCCCCAGTTGCCCCCAACTCTGGACGGTGGAATTTCTAGCGCAGGTGGCTCGATGCGCCCACGAGTCGGCCAAACTAGCGACCTATTCCTGCTCGGCGACGGTACGCGCGGCCCTACGAGATGCCGGATGGCATCTGGGTTCGACTTCCCCCGTCGGACGACGCACTCCCGGCACTGTTGCCAGTTTGCAGCCGTCGGGTTTACCGCCCCTTTCGCCCAAAGAATACGAACACCTGCAAACCCGTGCCGCCGTTCCCTACCGCGATCCGACGCTCGCCGATGCGCCCGATCGCATTCTCCAACGCCGCCACACCGAACAACAAACCAGTTCCCTCGAACCGACGACGCACTGGAAAAAACGATGGCACGGGTCGAGAAGATGACGCGGGAACGCGGAGGTGAGGGAGATGGGGGAGATGAGGGAGATGGGGGAGAAACGGGGGAATTGGGATATCGTTTAAAAACTCAGTACTTGTTGCCTCCCCTGCTCCCCAGCCTCCCCTGCCTCCCCAGCTCCCCCAGCCCCCGTTCCCCGTTCCCCACTCTCGCGGTGAAACTATCTT
>JAXHUC010000146.1:0-16333 GCA_034189805.1 Cyanobacteriota bacterium | reverse complement strand
TGAATTCTCTATCTTTAGATAGATGTACAATTATAACTTTAGATAGTGACTAAATTTCTCAGATGATGGGAAACTTAAATATAGGTCTTTAAAGTACTTGTCAAGCGAAAATTCAGTAGAAATGACCTTAAGGAAAATGTGGAAGTTAATCCGAGAAGCCATTCAAGAGTGGCAAGAAGATAACGCCTCTCGTTTAGCAGCGGCTTTGGCTTACTATACTGTGTTTTCCCTGGCACCATTACTCATTATCGCCATCGCCATTGCCGGAGCCATTTTTGGAGAAGAAGCCGCCCGAGGTGAAATTGTCGGTCAAATCCAAGGGTTAGTCGGTCGAGAAGGAGCGCAAGTCGTCGAAACGGCGATTGAAAACGCTAACCAGCCCGATATTAGCAGCTTTGCTTCGATTATCAGCATCGCCGTACTTTTGTTTGGTGCATCTGGGGTATTCGCTCAACTTCAAGAGGCACTCAATACGATTTGGGATGTCAAAGCCAAACCGAAAAACGGACTCTGGAATTTGGTGAGAAAGCGAATTCTTTCGTTTTCCGCTGTTTTGGGAATTGCTTTTTTACTGTTAGTTTCTCTGATTATCAGTGCGGCGCTATCCGGACTCAATCGCTATGCCTCTCATCTCTTGCCGGGAGCAGACTTTCTCTGGCAAATTCTCGACACGGGGATTTCCTTCGGCTTCATCACCTTGTTGTTCGCCCTCATGTATAAGTACCTTCCCGATGTAAAAATTCAGTGGAGTGACGTGTGGGTGGGTGCTGCGATTACTGCGGCTCTGTTTACCATTGGTAAGTTCGGTCTGGGATTGTATCTCGGTGGCGGGAGTTTTGGCTCGACTTACGGTGCGGCTGGTTCTTTAGTCGTGGTTTTGGCCTGGGTGTATTACTCGGCTCAGATTCTGTTTTTTGGGGCCGAATTTACGCAAGTTTACGCTCGACGCTACGGTTCGTGCATCGTTCCCGACCGTCACGCCACTTCTGCGACCGAAGTCTAACTTGCAGACCGATCGCTCTAGAGCCAACCCATAGGCGCGCGTCGCCAGATTTTGATATACTGCCCTCGAGTACCGACTGCACATTGCGATCGTCCCGGTGCGATCGTCGAGGTGAAACTATGCTGACGACGGCTGATTTTCTCCAAGCCACCCAATGGTTTGGCATTATGACTCTGGCTTTTGCCGGTTTAACAGGATTGGGTTTCATTTTAAAATGGGGAACCCGATTTCGCTTGGTGGGGATTAGTGCGTTTTCTCTGGTCTTGACTGTTGGCTGCTTTGGCTTGAGTATCGTCCCCTTCGCTCCCACCGTCGTTCCCGGCTCGATTAACTACACGGTCGTTTTCGACAACGGAGCCAATCTGATTACGATTAAAGTCCCCTCAGACATCACCGAATCGCAGTTAGAAGCCACCCTGCGTCAGTCTGCTATCAACTTGATTGCTCCGGGTCGCCTATCTCCCGGACGAGGACAACTGCTGCTGCGCGCCCGAACCGTCGTCCATCCCGAACCCGGAATCTCCGAACCTTTGTATTTGGGTCAGGTGACGCGCGCACCGCTCGACGCGCCAGGGGACGACCCCTTCGCGATCGAAATTTTCCCCGATAAGTTGGCTCGGTTGACAAAGACTTGATGAGCTGAAATTGCAACAGATTCTCGTGCGATAAGCTCTGAATTTTCCAGGGAGCGAGTACTCCGATTCAACCAATGCGGACTTCATTTTCTTTAAAAACTGAAAGCCGTTCGCGTAGCGACTCCGAACGGAGTATTGCGAGTGCGCTGAATACTTACGTCGCCATTCTCAAAAAATAAACGCGATTTGCAATTCCCACCCCTTCTCGTTCCGGTAAATTTCAATACAGCGGATAAACTCGCGAAAATAAAATCGGCGTTCGGTTTCGGATAAATCTCGCCAGAACTCCGGAATTGAAACCGCTTGAGCCGTTTCGCGCAAGTTGACTGGTGGCAATCGAGCCAATCTTGCTCGCAGTTCGGAAATCTCCGTTTTCAGAGTATAGGCGCGTAGGTTTGCCGTTTGAGGATCTAATACTCCCGTATCGGTCAGTTGGCTCAGTTGCCCTAAAATCTCCTCTTTGGCGGCGATCGCCTGACGAGCGGATTGTTTGACCCCCTCCATCGCGGACATCGGCAGTCCCGCCACTGCCTGGGTTAAATCTCGACAAATCCCCTCAATGGTTCTCTCGAGAACAGCCTCGTAGGCGATCGCCTTACATTTAGGCTTTTCGGGACAATCAGCCGGACGCAGGTAGAGATACTCGTACTTTTTATCTCGCCGGGATACTCGAGTCACCGTCATCGAACAACGGCATCGAGCGCAAATTGCCAAACCCGCCAGAGAACGGGGGGCGCTTGCCGTGCGGGGGGGCATCCGGCGATTGCGGCGCAACAGTCGATCGACCTGGGCGGCTTCATCTCGCGAGACGATCGGGACGTGAGTATCGCAAATAGTTTCCCCGTTGTGATAGGACAAGTCGCCGCGATAGGCCTGGTGGGTGAGCCACCGCCTACCCGTGGTTGCGGAAATTTTCTTGCCGTAGCGCGCCCCCAGATAGCGTACTGCTCCCCGCACGGAACCGTAAAGCAGAAAATAGTCGAAGAATTCTTTGACGATCGGAGCAGTTGCCCGATCGAGCACGTATCGATCTTTGCCCCGTCGGTATCCGTAAGGTGCTTTGCCTGGAGGCGGCAACACGTCAACCCGATTGCGAGCGTGTCCTTGACGAATGCGGCGACTGTGCTGGCTGCGTTGAATTTCGGCGAAGAGCTGCAACAGATTAGTCCGATGGGTATCGGATTCGATCGCCACCACTTCAACCCCCGCAGATTCGAGAGCGCTCGAGCGATCGCACACCTCTGTTACCGTATCCCCGAGTTCTTCGAGTCGGCGCACTAACACGTAGTCCGTTCGCTGAGTTTGACAATCTTCAATCAGTTGATGTAATTGTTGCCGCTGCCCCAAATCTTGATAGACGCGATCGATTTCCCAACCCCAAATGGCCGGATCGGGAGCGGGTTCGAGCAAAGGATCGCTGTAGCAGTAAGCAACAATTCTTATCATTTACGTCTCGCATGGACGATCGCCAAACCCTGGCGCAGAAATAGTAATAGGAACGGGACGCGACTTGAAAAACGTTACGAGAACGTCAGAGTCCGAGCTTCTCACACACATCAACTGTTACGATCGAGTGTCATTCAGTGCCCGATCGCCGTTAACTGACAACCGTTATCGTTTCGCGATCGCCACTCGCAGACTGGCTTAGTTCGATTACGTTACCATCGGCATCGCGAGTAAACAGCGCCGCGCGACCCGACGCACTCGTCTGTACCGCAAAACCGCATTCCTCGATACGAGTTTTCGCAGCCGCCAAATCGACGATCGAAAAGGCAATGTGAGGGTTACGCCCCCATTTTTCCTCATTTTGTAAGTCTACGCGCAGATTGGGATCGACAATCAGGTGAAGTTGATACTCCCCAACTTGGTACCACACACCCGGAAACTTGAGAGTCCGATCGACTTTCGTCAATCCCAAAACCGTACCGTAAAAATATTCAGCTCGTTCTAAGTCCGAAACCAGCAGCGCGCTGTGAAGACATCGATCGATTTGCATCGTCACCTCGATCGCTATTACTAAGAGCGATCGCCCACCTTTTGTCCAGGACAGATCTTACTCCGAATTGAAGAATTTGTGTAATATCGGGTTCGCTTAAACACTGCTCATTAAAATTTACATTAATTGAGGTACAAGCGATTCTTTATTGTCAGTAATTATCCGAACTCGATCTAAGCAGTTAATCTACAGAAGCTCGAACGGGAATTCGGATCGTAAATTCCGTCCCCTCACCCAATTGAGAGATACATTCTAGAGACCCGCGATGTTTGTCTCGAACAATTTGATAGCTAATCGACATTCCCAGTCCCGTTCCTTTGCCAATATCTTTGGTGGTAAAAAACGGATCGAAAATTTGGTTTTGAATTTCTTCGGGAATCCCCGGTCCGTTATCAACGATCCGAATCGTCACCTGTCCCGATTCATTATTGGCTTCGGTGACAATCCGAATCGTGCTGGGATTTTGCTGTATTTCCCTTGGTTTGCGAGTGCGATCGCGCTCTTCTATGGCATCGAGCGCATTGGCGAGGATATTCATAAAAACTTGGTTGAGCGGCCCGGAATAACACTCCACCAAGGGCAGTTGTCCGTATTGTTTGACGAGTGAAATTTCGGCGCGATCGGTACTGGCTTTAAAACGACTTTGTAGAATTGTCAGGGTACTCTCGATCCCTTCATGAATGTCCACCGTTTTCATCTCCGCCTCATCCAAACGAGAGAATGTCCGTAAAGACAGAACGATTTCCCGAATCCGCTCTGCTCCCACTCGCATCGATCGCAGTAATTTGGCTAAGTCTGCTTGTAAAAATTCAATCTCCATCGGATCGAATTCGGATCGAATTTCCGGAGGCGGGTCGGGATAGCATTCCTGATAGGCTTTCACCACAGCGAGCAAGTCTTGGCTGTATTCGTTAACGTAGGTGAGATTGCCGTAGATAAAGTTGACGGGATTATTAATTTCGTGGGCGATGCCAGCGACGAGCTGACCCAAACTCGACATCTTTTCGCTCTGAACCAGTTGGACTTGGGTGCGTTTGAGTTCGCTGAGGGTTTGTTCGAGGGCGGTGGTTTGTTGTTTGAGCTGGAGTTCGTACTCTTTGCGCTCGCTGATATCGCTTTCGATGGCGACAAAGTTAATCAGTTCTCCGTTGCTGTCAAAAATCGGGTTAATATTCAACCACAGCCAATAGGAGCGACCTTGTTTGTCGTAATTGAGAATTTCCCCTTGAAACGGCGTGCGGGTGTGCAGAGCTTCCCGAATCGATTCGACGGTTTGCGGATCGGTCTGAGGCCCTTGCAAGAGATCGCCGGGCTTTTTCCCGCGCACTTCTTCGAGGGTGTAACCGGAAATCCGGACGAAGCTATCGTTGACCCATTCAGTCAAGCCATGTCGATCGGTAATGACAACGGCACTATCGGTTTGACTGGCAACAAGGGATAACTTCGCCAGTTCTACCTCGGCTTGTTTGCGATCGGTAATATCGAGCACCATCGAAAACACCCCCACAATCTGTCCCTGACTATCGACGAGTTGTTGGTTGTGCCACTCGCAAACAATGCAACGTCCATCTTTAGTAATATTTTCGTTAACGGTGTAATGACCGCCGGTGCCTTTGGGAAGTTCTTTCATCACTTCGGCGACAGTAGCTTCCGCACTGTTAGGAACGATGAGTTCTGCTGCTCGACAACCGAGCACCTCTTCTCGGGAGTAACCGAACATCGTTTCGGCCGCTCGGTTCCAAGCCCGCACCTTAAATTCTTGAGTCCACTCAATAATGGCCAGGGGAGACTGTTCCACCAGCCCCGAAATGCGCTGTTGTTGAACGGCAATTGTTGCTTCGGTGCGCTTGCGATCGGTAATATCGACAATGCACCCGTACCAGAGAATACTGCCTTCTGGCTGGCGTTGGGGTTTCGCGATGCCTTTGCACCATTTGTACTTACCCGAGGACGCGATCGTTCGCCATTCGGACTGCCAGTTTTCTAAAGTTCGTGCCGAATGGGCGATCGCTTCTTGCAAACCTGGAAAGTCTTCGGTCTGAATGCGCTCGAACACGGGAGTTGCATCTCGGTCTAACCCCTCTAGCTCTAGATCGAACACATCTCGAAATCCCGATGAAACGTAGGGAAAGCACATCCGCCCGTCGGGATCGAGTTGAAATTCGTAAATCGCACCGGGAATGTTGTCGGCAAGCCTTTGCAGTCGGGCTTCTGAGGCGCGTAATTGTTTCTCGACGTAACGGCGCTCTCGGCTTTCGAGCTTGAGTCGAGTCACCACTTGACTGAGTTTTGTCGTCCGCGCTTTGACTCGTTGTTCTAACTCTTGATTGAGCTGCTTGAGGGTGATTTCGGCTTGTTTGCGCTCGGTGATATCTTCGACGGTCACCAGAATGCCAACGACATTTCCCTTCGCATCTCGCAGGGGGATTTTATTGGTATCGAGCCATGCCTGTCTGCCATCAGCTTGTTGCTGGGTTTCGATAATGTGCAAAGTGGGCTGACCTGAGTCCATCACCTGGCGATCGCACTTTCGATACCAGTCAGCTTCCTCCCGCGTCCAGGGCAGATCGTAGTCTGTTTTACTGATGAATTCTTCAGGGGAGTCGAGTCCGGCAACTCGAGCCGCACTGCGGTTGCCGCCTTTGTAGATGGAGTGGCGATCTTTCCAGAAAATCAACTGGGGGATGTTATCCATCACCAACTGAAAAAGCTGTTTGGACTCTCGCAGTTGCTCTTCGATTTCTTTGTAAGACGAAATGGCTTCGGCAATGGCAATCGTCCCGCCAACTTTTCCGGTTTCATCGTGCCAAGGACGCACGATCCATCGGTACCATTCGATCGTCCCATTTTCACGGCAAACGCTGCGCTCTTCCTGGAATTGCTCCCCGCTACCCAGGCAGTGCTGGTGAATTTCCACCCAACAATCTCCCGTTTCCGGGAAAAGATCGGCGATCGTCTCGTCCTCCAAACCCCCATTGAGATCGCAATCGATCGAACCTCGATCCGCCAAAAAATTCTTCCGCCAGCAATCGCTTGCCAGCACGCAGCGCATCTGGAGATCGAACATCGCCACGGCCACCGGAACCCGATCGAAAAACAAACGCGATCGCACTGCCCGTTCTCTGAGAGCTGCTTCTTGTTTCTGACGCGCTTGAAGTTCCGCTTGCAAGGTCAGATTAACTTGAGTCAGGACGGCAATTTGCTCTTGAAGTTGAGCGATAAGCAGTGCATCTCTCCGATGACGCGATCGAGAAGACTTGCGCTCAGCCTTCAATCCGAGGTCATCGCGCACGTTCGGAAGGTGGGGGAGTGCTGGATCTGTCATGGTGGAAGCTAGAGTCGAGTTTATCTCTTCTCCACCCTAGCAATCGAGTTGTGAAGAACTTATAAACAAACCTGGGTATATTTTATAGACATCCGGTGGGAAAGAGGGGATAGGGAACGGGGAAGCTGGAGAAGCTTGGAGTTCGGAAGCGCGGAAAAATGATGAATGATGAATGATGAACGTCAAATACTCCCTTGTCCCCGTTTCCCCCGTTTCCTCCGCGTCTCCCTCATCTCCCTCATCTCCCTCATTTCTCCACGTCCCCGCGTCTCCATCTACTGCACTGGCAGTTCTCCCGGTGTAACCGTGAGGGTCAACGTCTGTTGGTTGCGATTCACTTCCACTTCTAACGGCGTACCGATGCTGCTGGCTTGTACGATTTGCTGAACGGCTTCCGATCGAGAAATGGGTTGGTTTTCCATTTTCTGAATCACGTCTCCGGCCTGAAAACCGGCAACTTCGGCCGGAGAGTCGGGAATGACTCGCAGCACGACCACACCTCGATCGACCTCAATTTTGAAGGGCAGATCGGAGTTCGTGTTAATTTGCTCTTGATTTTCTGGGGTGAGGTCTACCATCTGAATTCCCAGGTAGGGATGCTCGACTTTGCCGCTGGTAATCAATTGCTGGGCAATGCGTTTGGCGGTTTCGATCGGGATAGAAAACCCCAGACCTTGAGCGCCGCTAATAATTGCTGTATTCATGCCGATCACCTCTCCAGAGGCGTTGAGTAGGGGGCCGCCAGAATTGCCCGGATTGATCGCCGCATCGGTCTGAATGAACCCCACGCGCTTGTCGGGAACCCCCACATCCGTACTCGATCGCCCCGTCGCGCTGATAATCCCTACCGTAACCGTACTATCGAGACCGAGGGGGTTGCCGATGGCGATCGCCCATTCTCCCGGTTGCAGCAAGTCGGAATTACCAATCGAAACCGTTGGCAAACTCGTCGCCTCAATTTTCACGACGGCAACATCGGTGAGGGGATCGGTTCCCAAAACTTGCCCCTCGAACCGACGACCGTCTTTGAGGGTCACTTCCACAGTATCCGTTCCATCGACGACGTGAGCGTTGGTGAGAATTTGCCCGTTGGGATCGATGAGAAATCCCGAGCCGGTTCCCCGTTCGACCCGTTCTTGCGGGGAACCGCCAAAGCCGGGGGGCACGAACAAGCGAGGCGGGAACGAGCCGAAATCGGTGACGGGGCGAGCGGCATCGATCCGAACCACTGCCGGTTCGACGCGATTGACGGCGGCGACGATAAAGTTGGTTTCTTCAGGGTCCGATATCAGGATGTCGGGTTCGGCCACCTCAACGGGCAAAGGTAGAACTTGTGCCGGAGCTGGAGTGCTTTCCGGTTCGGGGATCGGATCGGCAGTTCTCGAGAGCAAAACCCGCTGACCGACGATCGCACTCCCCGCACCAACCAGAAGCAACAAGAAACCGATCGCGGCTTGAGATGCAGAAAATTTTCCACCGGTCTTGTTTTTTTCGTCTGAAGTTGTCATCCCCTGCCTCGTTTGCTATCTGGTCTATCTCAATTAATTATAGGAGGGTTATTCCCCTTCACCTTCAGGGCAATCGCCCTCGGGTTGACTTTTCTCGGCGATGGTTTTGAGTCGGGTATAAAAGTCTGAAAGATCGATGCTCGGAGAAAATTGCACGATCGACGCTCGCTCTTTACCCGATTTGACCGCACCTTCTAAATTACCGTTCGATCGCATCGACGCAGTGTCGGCATCTTCTTCAAGAACGATTTCTTCCTCAAACTCTTCATCAGGCGATCGTCCGTCGGGTTCGTCCGATGAAACTAACTCTACCGATTCGGTTTGGGTCCCATCATCATCGACAACGCGATCGTCGATCGCTTCATCGGTCGTCTCGATGGGTGGAGGGGAAGCATCGGAATTTGACTGGGAATTTGACTGGGAATTTGACTGGGAATTTGGCTGGGAATTTTGGTCAACTTGAGTCTCAACAGCTTGAGGCGGCAGTTGAACGTGACGACAGACTAAGGATTCAAACTCGTAGTTGAAATGGGGAGAGGGTTGGTCGCGCCGCTGCCAAGCCGCTAAAATCTGGGTAACGGAGATGGCTTTGTACCGACCTTGGTAAAGAGCTTCGATAATTGCCAAGCGCAACCAGTTGACCGGATAAGTCTCCAGCCACTCGGCGATCGCTCGATCGGGAGGACATGCCCCAAACTCGAAGCGATAGTAACTTAACAATGCCAGTGAATCCGCTACGGCCGGATTGCTAGCTAGTTCAGTGTATTCCAAGCTCGATCGTCGCGTTGATAAACTGCTGACTCTATATTAAGGGAACGTGGAACGGGTCACAGATGAAAGGCTCGCTCCCCACTTCAAACCACAAACCTAGAGCGGCAAATCTTCACCCGATCGCTTATCGGGTTCTTCTTCAATAGTAGGTCTCGCGCCGGAATTTATCTCGATTTCGCACGTCGCATCTCGAATGGGATCGACAGAAGAATTGAGATCGAAGTTACAGGTGTAAGTTGCTAAAGGACGTTCGGGTTCTCGAGAATTAAAGACTCTCAAATTGTAGCGATCGGCTCGCACGACCGTTCCCATCTGGTTCACAAATGCATAACGTTGCAAATAGTCGAGTATCGCCCACTGCTGTCGGTTAACAATCAAATCTACTCGCCTCAATTCGGGATAAGCCAGCCAGTTATTTAACAATTTAGTGCCAAATCGATCGCTCAATTGCTCCTCGGCCCACCACAAACTCGGGACGGTTAACTCAGTTTGCGAAATCGTATCTCGGGTAATGACCGTGACTTCCGACGAACAACCATCCTGCTCTTGAGGATTTTCTTCAAGCCAGCACACTTCCAGAGGTTCGATGAATTCAGACAACGGACGCTCTTCTACTGTCGGCTCTTCCGTGTCGGGTTCTTCGATGGTTTCGTCAATTGTTTCCGAGCTTTCGGGGGCTTCTTCTGTCTGGGCGAAAACGGTTCGATCGAACCCTGTAAATAGTATCGAAGAGATCGAAACGGTTCCGAGCAAACACAAGCCGATCGTCAGATTGAACATACCTACCAAATTCAGGTCGCTTTTCTACATGATAGAAGAAAGCGATCGGCTATTTCTCGATTGTCAAATCTCCCGCACGCGAGTTCCGCCGTCGATTGTCAGTCCGCTTGCTAATTTGAAGAACGATCGCCCCGTACCGACTCAAATTCCCACCGTTCAACTCTCCGAGAAAGTTCAGTGTCGATACTTCCTTGCCGATGCTCTCATCCAGATAAACGCTGCTGTGAGAAAGGGGACGAAGAAGAAAATTCCACCGGAGAGCAACGGGTGCGATCGCACCATCGGCACGGATGCCATCGTGGTAATCCCCATGCCGCAGTACACTAAGCCAGCGATCGGAATCCCCAAAGCGAAGAATATCAATTTGGTGTCTGAGTTCATAATATTTTCCCCCATTTACCGATGTCCTTAGCTTACTACATCCAATTCAAATTGATTGTAAGCATTCGTTAAGTCAGTTTGCTCTGTGACAGATAAATTCTGATATTTTTTCAGTCTAGAAAGCTCTATTGATACGAGTATATTCTTTACAAATTGCAAATTTTTGTCTAAGATACTAAGTTTTAAGCCAATTTATCGTACGGATTTAAGTGGGATTTTAAATACAGCTAGATTAACAATCTGTAGGGGGCGGGTATGAGATTGTCATTTTAGGCAAGTCTTCCAAGATATTGCTAAACTCTCCCTTACATCGTTTTTGTTCGTCATCGAGACCTGAATGCTGACAATTTATCTAGAGAAACTAAGCTTCTTCTTTATTTCGAGATCAGCTTATTAATTAATCCCATTGTTGCCGCCAAACTGGCTAAGCTATATCCAACAATTTGAGTAAAAATATCGCCTTGTTTGGAGGTAACGATTTCAATTCGCTCGCCCGATTCTAGATTCGTTGTTTGTTCGATAGTTGTCTTGGTAATAATCGTTCCGAAAAATCCAAAAATAAGACTAACGGTAAAAATATAGATAAAAAAGCGATCGGCAATTCTATTCCATTCTTTAGATTTAGAATTTGTGTTTTGATTCAAACTTTCTTTCGATATATTTTTCGTTAGGTCAATAGCTTCTTTCGATCGAGCCTCTAAGCTGTCGCGTTCAAAATTTTGAAAGTCTGGAAAGTAGCGATCGATTTTTTCTTCGGGTCGATCTTTAGAAGCCACGATTTTAATTTAGATGTTTTTAACAATTTAGATAGTGTATCGCAACTTGAAGTTTATTGTAAATCCAGGGTATGCGCGAGTGAGACCGATGATACTACGCGCGGAGTGACGACGCAAACAGTAATTGGGACTCGGGTGTGAAAGCTGCTCTCGTACGTCACTGTTTGACAACAAGCAATGATTTTCAAAAAGCAGTTCAATACGGTGAGATTCTGCAAGCTTTCTCATCATTGCGATCGATAGCTGGTGGCTGACTGCTGAATGCTTACCCTATCATTGCGCTCGACTTGAAAGTTTCAAATTCAAGACCGACAATCCTAAAACCAGCAGAAATAAAACTAAGCCGATTGCACAAGCATAGCTCATTTCTAGATAACTAAACGCTTGTTCGTAAAGATAGTAAACAATTGTTTGCGAACTATTTCTCGGTCCCCCCTGCGTCATCACGAAGACCTCTTCAAAAACTTTCGTGGCGGAAAGGGAAGAAATCACAGCGACTAGAAGCAGATAAGGTTGCATCAGGGGAACGGTAATATCGAGATGTCGCCGCCAGCCGTCGGAACCGTCGAGTGCGGCAGCTTCGTAGAGTTGAGCGGGAATGCCTTGTAACCCCGCTAAATAAATCACCATGTAATATCCTAATCCCTTCCAAACCGTCACCGCCATCACGCTAAAAATCGCTAATTTGGGACTGGTCAGCCAGGGAATACCACTGTCAAATCCGAATAACCGCACGAAACGATCGAGAATTCCATTTTCCGAGTACAGCCATTTCCAGGCAATTCCCGCCACGACCATCGAAATGACAACTGGGGTATAGTAAGCCGTTCTAAACCACAAAATTCCCCGCATTTTCCGATCGACTAAAATCGCTAATCCCAAGGGAAGAACGACTAAAATCGGCACGACAACAACGAGATAGAGTAGAGTCTGCCGCAAGGTTTGCCAGAATAGCGGATCGACCCACAACCGTTGAAAGTTAGTCAACCCCACCCACTCGGGAGCTTGAGTTAGGTCGTATTCGTAGCGAGTAAAACTTAAGTAAAAGCCTTGAAGTGCGGGATAGATGACGGTGATACTCAGCAAGAATAGCGCCGGCAATAAAAATAGATAGGGAGTGAGTTTACGAAGTAAGACTTCGCGGTTTTCCTGCATGGAGATTCACCAATTTTAAAGCTATTCTGGTGGGGAAGATGCAGCCATCTCAAAAGTAGAGGACTGCTTGACCTGTCGTGCGATAATAATCGATTCCGTTACCCATTTCAAGAGGTAGTACAAACTGGCGATAACGCCAAAGGTCACGAACAGAGTCATTAAAGGTCGAACCGCAAATAGCTCGTTTGCCATTCTTTGGAGTACCGTGTCGAGTTTGGTGAGTAAATCCCAACTATTAAAACGCCAGAATCGACCCAAATAAATTCCGATCGCACATAAACCGTGAACGAATAACTCCGTTGCCAGAACGAATTTTCCCAGTCCCTGACCCTTCATGTATTCTCCCAGATTGATTAATGAGAGAACGTACGCTTGAAATCCAATTCCTGCAAAGAGTAAATATTGGGGAACCAGCACTAAAGTAATCGTCCAGGCGGAGTAGTTGCGACGGATATCTTCAATTAAATGAATGATATCGGTCAGAACGTAGGGAGCGTTGGGTAAAAAGGCGATAAAAACTACACAGCCAAGCCACCACAGGGGAGAGCGAGATTTCTGTTTTCCCACCACCCAAATTTCAAGTCCCATGAGGACTAGCGTTAATACTACGGCGATTGCCAAGTAACTCGTGCGGACATTTTGTAAGACCCCGAGTATCATTTCGACGAGGTAAGATGGGTATTTTAAAAAAGTCCCCACGAACATCGCTGCGGTCAAACCTACCACTCCCCAACGAAAGAGAGTAGAGCGAGGTCGATCGAACAACCACAAACTAATAGCCAAGGGTAACAGTGCCAGAAATAAATTCCAGGTCATCCAAATGCGGTTGACCAGAAGTGTTTTCCACACCGTTGTTGTTAAATCTGTAAAATCCATAGGTTTGGCGATCGAGAAACTCAAAAATCGATGTTTTTTCTAGGCGATAGCTACATTATGCCAACGCTAGATTCCGGAGGGGCAGCTCGATTTGAAAACAGGTTCCACAACCGGGTTCGGACGCGCAATCAAGGGTTCCTCCGTGGGTGTCGGTAATAATTTGATGGCTAATCGATAACCCCAACCCCGTGCCTTTCCCCACATCTTTGGTGGTAAAAAACGGGTTAAAAATTTTCGAGATCGACTCTGGGGGAATTCCGGGTCCGTTATCGGCAATCGAAATTCCGATCCGCTCGTCGCCGATGGCTTGAGTGCGGATGCGAATTGCCGGTCGGGCCACAGCAGGAAATCGCTCGTCGTTATTGGGTTTATCCGTCCAATCTCCGCGCTGTTCGTCGAGGGCATCAATGGCGTTAGAAATGATATGGGCGAAAACCTGATTGAGCTGGCTGGCGTAGCACTCCACTTTCGGCAAATCCGCAAACTCCCGTATCAGTTCAATTTCGGGCCAATTCGACTGGCGGTGAAAGCGGTGTTGCACCATCAACAACGTACTTTCGATCCCCTCGCAAACATCGACTCGCTTCGTTCCCGACTCATCCAAGCGCGAGAAATTGCGCAGGGACAGAATAATGTTGCGAATGCGATCGGTTCCCGCTTCCATCGACTCGAGCGTCTTGTAGATATCTTCCTGGAGAAAATCCAGTTCGATTTCTTCGAGCCATTCCTCGATCCGATCGTTTTCTTGGGGATATTCTTCTCGATAGATATCGATGGTTTCGAGCAAGTCTCGGGCATAGCCTCGAATGTGGGCGAGATTGCCGTGAATGAAGCCGACGGGATTATTAATTTCGTGGGCCATTCCCGCCGCCAGTTGACCCAACCCCGACATTTTTTCCGTATGCACCAGTTGCGCTTGGGTGAGTTTGAGTTTTTCGAGGGCTTCTTCGAGTTGCTGGGCTTTTTCCCGTTTTCGGGCTTCGCTCTCCCGTAGGGCTTCTTCAACTTGCATCCGCTCGACAATTTCGATTTGCAGCTTTTTATTGCCCTGTTGAATTTGTCCGGCGCGTTCTTCAACTCGCTGCTCTAACTCCGATGCCACCGATCGCAATTGAGCTTCGGCGAGGACGCGAGCGCTAATATCGCGCGCCACCCAAATGACCGTATTTTCAGACATCGGCGACAAACTCGCCCCGAACCAAACTTCTCGATCGTCGATCGTCAGGCTGTATTCAAAAGAATGCGTGGTTTGGGTTGAGAGCACCTTTTGCAAGATGTCCAGGAACTCTCGAGCGCGATCGGGACTAAAAATATCTTCTAACGTTTTACCCGTCGGATCGGCGATCGCCACATCGGGGTGAGTAGGAGCCATATCCACGAAATCTCCTCGATCGTTAAGGACGAAGATCGGATCGGTCATGGCTGCAATTAACGCCCGCATTTGGGATTCCGAGGCGCGCAGTTCGAGTTCGGCCATGGCTCGCTGGCTAATATCGTATCCCAGACACACCACACCGACCACTTGTCCGAGAGGATCGACGATCGCCTTCCCGCGCCATTCCATCCATAATGTTTTCCCATTGCGACATCGGATTTTTGCATCTCGATCGAAGTCGTTGTAGGGATAAGTCAGACTGCGTTCGATCGCCTCGAGTAGGGGATGAGTTTGCGCGTCGGCAGTCGGTGGCACGCAAACTTTAAAGGGTTGCCCCAGCAGTTCTTCCTCAGCCGATCCCAACAGAGATCGAGCGCGGGGGTTGAGATAGGTCATATTACCGCCAACATCTAAACGGACGACGGCACAGTTGGCATGTTCGAGTACCTCTTGGAACAAATCTCGTGCGGTTTGCAAGCGGCTGGTTTTAAGTTCGAGAACCTGGCGCTGTCGTCGGGGATCGTCGATGGCTTTGAAAACGCCAATTCCAGCTAAAAACGCCAGCAATCCCCCGCCGCCGCGCAGCCACCACAAGAGGGGCGATTCCTGCGTCCATCCCTCTTTGGGAATGGCAGCCAACTGCCACGCATCTTGCGGTAATTTGACATCGACAAGTTTGGGCTGTCGCTCAAAAATCGTCGCATCGCCGGCAAACACGGTTTGACGACCGGAAATATCGTTACCCCGCAAGCTGTATTCGAGGTTGGTGTGGGGGTTGAGCGCGCCGATTTCTTGCAAAACCGTCGTTAGATCGAGCCTCAAGCTGACCGTTCCCCAATAGGTTCCGCTCTCGGGAGGCGTACCGAGAGGGGTGACGAAAATCGGTGCGCGTTCGGTGACAATTAAGCGGCCGTCGGGTAAGGTAATTGGGGGTTCGACGATCGAACTGCGAGATTCGATGCTGCGATCGATCGCGACTTGTTGTTCCGGCTCGAGTTCGATGCGATCGAAGGTGCGATCTCTGGGAAAGTAGGTATAACTGGATAAACCGTCTTTGGTGAGGCTCGCACTTTCAATATTGGATTGCTGCGCCAAGAGAACCGGTACCAGACGCTGAAATTCGGCTTCGTCAATCTCCGGATGGGTCGAGACGTAAGCCACCAAACCACGGGAAACAGCCAAGTGGCGATCGAGGTGAGATTCGAGAGCCGATCCCACCGCACTGAGTTTGTTGAGAACGTTGAATCGGTATGCTTGTTGAAATCGAGTCCGTTCTCGACATTCTAAAATCGACACGGCACCGAGAATGGCGAGTGCAGTTAATGTTGCAGTGATGTGGGGAAAAAATCGAAATTTCATCGCGAAATTCAAGCGAAGAACCAGACGCTCGAAATCGAGTGGTCATACCTCTACTCTAAGAGCGAGATTGGGGAAATGCCCAGTTGTGGGAGATGGGGGAGATGGGAGGACGCGGTGACGCGGGGACGCTCCGGACGCGGAGATGAGGGGACGCGGAGATGAGGGGGATGGGGAAAAATGAATGCAAAATTAAAAATGCGCGCATGGGGGATGGAGTGTAGGGGGCCCAGAACGGCAAATACCTACTTTCTCCCTTGTCTCCTTGCCTCCTTATTCTCCTCCCCCGAAGCTCCCCCAGCTCTCTATTCCCCATTCCCCGTTCCCCATTCCCCCCTCTCGCCAAAAACTGTCTTATCCCGAACTGATGTTAGGTTGAGAATCCCGCCAAGTCCG
>JAXHUC010000145.1:0-16336 GCA_034189805.1 Cyanobacteriota bacterium | reverse complement strand
AGTTTCTGTCAGCAATGCCCAATGGAAAAGGATCGCCCAATTCTCAGCCCGGAAGGTGCGATTACTCAGTAGATCGACGGGCTTAATCGTTAAGCGGTGATGCAACGCCGCCAAAGGGGGTTTCCCCCATGAGCGATTGCTAAACCCTTTGGGAACTGCGGTTAAAACCGCGCTCACGCTCGTTTCCTCCCCTACTTGAAAGATAGGGGTTTCCACTCACTCCGGAGTTTTAGATGACCGTAACCCCAACAGACACCCCCACAACAACACCTCAAACGCAACAACCCGACCCGTTCGGTCGCTTCGGTCGCTTTGGCGGCAAGTACGTTCCCGAAACCCTGATGCCGGCTTTGGCGGAACTGGAAACGGCGTTCTGGAAGTATCGCGACGATCCCGAATTCCAACAAGAACTGCAAGGACTGTTGCGCGATTACGTCGGTCGTCCCTCGCCGCTCTATTTCGCCGAACGCCTCACCCAACATTACGCCCGACCCGATGGCAGCGGCCCGCATATTTATCTGAAGCGCGAAGACCTCAACCATACTGGAGCGCATAAAATCAATAATGCGATCGCCCAAGCACTTCTGGCCAAACGCATGGGCAAACAGCGCATCATTGCCGAAACTGGAGCGGGTCAGCACGGGGTTGCCACGGCTACGGCCTGCGCCCGCTTCGGTCTCGAGTGCATCATCTACATGGGGGTGCAGGATATGGAACGGCAAGCCCTCAACGTAATTCGGATGCGGTTGCTCGGGGCCCAAGTTGAGCCGGTGAGCGCGGGAACCGGAACTCTCAAAGATGCGACTTCCGAAGCCATTCGCGATTGGGTGACGAACGTGGAAACCACTCACTACATCCTCGGTTCGGTTGCCGGCCCCCATCCCTATCCGATGATGGTGCGCGACTTTCACGCTGTTATCGGCGAAGAAACTCGCCGCCAATGTCAGTCGGCTTGGGGCGGCTTGCCGGAAGTGCTGCTCGCCTGTGTCGGTGGCGGTTCTAATGCCATGGGTTTGTTCCACGAATTTGTCGGCGAATCTAGCGTCCGCCTGATTGGAGTCGAGGCGGCAGGAGAAGGGGTGAACTCAGACAAACACGCGGCAACTCTCACTCAGGGACAGGTGGGAGTGTTGCACGGGGCAATGAGCTATCTGCTGCAAGATCGCGACGGACAGGTGCAAGAAGCTCATTCGATTAGCGCTGGGTTGGACTATCCTGGAGTCGGCCCCGAACACAGCTATCTCAAAGATTCCCAACGCGCTGAATATTACAGCGTCACGGACAAACAGGCCCTCGATGCGTTTCAGTTACTGTCCCAACTCGAAGGCATTATCCCGGCACTAGAAACCTCCCACGCGATCGCCTATCTCGAAACGCTGTGTCCCCAACTTGCCGACGGGACGAAAGTGGTAATTAACTGTTCGGGTCGGGGAGATAAGGATGTGCAAACGGTGGCGAAACATTTGGGATTGATGGGTGGCGATTAGTTCGGGAACGTTGAGGGGGAAAAGGAGATGTCTCTGTTCTCCCCCAGCTTCCTATTCCCCTAAGCATTGCGACTTTTTCAACATCTCTAAATCTGGAGCCAAAAATCTCATGTTCGATCGCCTGTTTTTGGGATTATTTGCCCTCATTGGCATCAGTAGTTGCGAAATGTTGGGTAGCGTTTCTGCCCCCATTTCGCCACCACCGCGATCGATTTCTGTTGTTGCTGGGGAAATCGCCGATATTGAAGAGTCCATCCATGGGAAAGTTAACCAGTATCGCCAAAGTCAAGGCCTGCCGACTCTCACTCTAGACCCGCAAATGAGCGAAATCGCCCGAGAGCATTCTGCAAATATGGCTGCGGGTACGGTGGAATTCAGTCACGATGGATTTGAAGATCGCGCTGAGAAACTCGGCGAGTTCGTTTCGTTGCGAGGGGTGGCCGAGAACGTTGCCTACAATCAAGGCTACAGCGATCCGGCAACTCAAGCCTTTGAAGGATGGCTCGAAAGTCCCGGTCACTTGGAGAATATTGAAGGCGACTACAACTTAACCGGCATTGGTGTTGCTCAAAACGATCGAGGTGAATATTACTTTACCCAGCTTTTCGTCCGCAGCCAGTAGGGTCTGCATTCTGCGGGAGATAATCGGGGGAAGCTAAAGCTGTAAAATGCTTGCGTACGACCTCGTCGGACAACTCGATCTCGGTCGAATCACCAGTCTTCCCTACGGGATCTTCCAATCAACCTTGACGATAAATTATGGAAAATTTTCAAGTTTGCGATCGCGACTTATCCAATGAAACCCTCGATCGATATCTTGGGGCCGATGCGATCGCGGTCGATACGGAAACGATGGGATTGCTCCCCCAACGCGATCGCCTGTGTTTGGTTCAACTATGCGATCCCCAGGGTTACGTTAGCGCCATCCGGATCGCTCGAGGACAAACTGAAGCGCCAAATTTGAAAAAACTGATGGAAGCGGAGGCGATCGCCAAGGTGTTTCATTTTGCCCGGTTTGATGTCGCCACTCTGCGCTATCATCTCGGGATTGAAGTCGCGCCTCTATTCTGCACGAAAATTGCCAGCAAACTGGCGAGAACCTACACGTCCCAACACGGCCTCAAGTCATTGATTGCCGAACTTGAAGGGGTGGAGTTGGACAAACGCGCTCAAAGTTCCGATTGGGGAAATGCCGCGAATTTATCGGACGCACAACTGAACTATGCGGCCAACGATGTAAGATACTTGCTCGGCGCGCGTCAAAAGTTGACAGAGATGCTGCAACGAGAGGAACGCTGGGAACTGGCGACACAGTGTTTTGAGTGCGTCCCGGTTCATGTTTCGTTGGATTTGTTGCAATATCAAGGTATTTTCGAGCATTAAGTCAGGCGATCGTGAATCGTGATTGTCGTAAGATGTCGCTAGTTAGAGATTTCCCTTCAACCGATACGCGAGCCGATTCGTTTCCCCCTCGCTGACGAAAATTCCCCGATCGACTAAACCCTTTAACTCTCGCTGTAACGTGCGTCGGGAGAGTCCGGGGTAGAGCATTTCTAAGTCCCGAATCGTGACTCGATCGTGCTGGAGGGCGTAAGATACAACGCGGCGCTGGCGATCGCTCAATCGATATTGTCGGGCGATCGCCTCAAGCCGTTCGGCGAACTCGTCAATGTCTTCTTCCCCATCGAGAAATTTATCTCCAGCATGGGGTTCGAGGTAGCAAAATAGCAAATCTTGAATTTCGCCGTAGAGTTGTTTTTGGTGCTGGAGTGGACTTCGTAGCGCCACCACGAGTACGGAATTGTAGGACTTGACAAACACTTCAGCCATCAGCTGACTCTTTTCGATGGCTAAGTTTCGATTGCGCACTCTCAAAAGTTGGGCGAAACGATCGACCAAACTATACGTAAATCGCTCGTCGAAGTAAGAAAACATTTCCGGGGCAACGAAATACTGAGTGAAAACCACGCGGGGGCAGGGATCTTCAAAATAGCGAGCAAAAATTTCGACCATTTGCCGCACCATTTCTTTTAACGGCTGACGGCCAAAAGTAGGTGTAAAGATGCGGCTGGTAATTTCTTCGACTCGCTGCCGATGTTGGTTTTCTAGGGCGTGAAAAATGGCGAGTTTATCGGGAAAAAATCGGTAGAGCGTGCCGACTGCGGTCTGGGCGCGATCGGCAATATCGTGGGTGGTGACCCGATCGTATCCCATTTCCCAAAAAACCTCGGCAGCCGCTTCGAGAATCTGTGCCACCCGCTTTTGGCTGCGAGCTTGCTGGGGTTGGCGGCGTAGGGTGGGTTTGGAAGGGTCTGGGGACATTTTCGTGGCAATGGCGTTCGAGCTTAACCGTTCGAGCTTGACTGTTTGAATTTACTCGGGAGACTTGACAAATCGTATCGCTTCGGTCTAATTATAGTTAAACGCGAATAATTTGTCATGTTTTGCGACGAGATGTGTCGTTGCAAAGCCAATTTCGCTATCCCTATTTTTAAGAGTTTTTAGGAGTCCTTTTCATGTCTATGTTGGAGGGTGCGCCATGGCTATTGGCGCACAAGTCGATGCTGGAAATCGATCGACCTGAGAAAGTTTCGCTCTACGGTCGCGATTACGTCATCTGGAAAGACCGCAACGGCAAAGTGTCTGCGCTTCCCAATGCCTGTCCGCATATGGGGGCGATGCTGTCTGAGGGTTGGTGCGATGGGAGTGCCGATGGCTCGAGTCGAGTGGTGTGTCCGTTTCACGCTCTGGAATTCGATCGCCAAGGTTGCACGGTTTTGCCCGGTTCGCAAAAGAAAACTCTACCACAATTGGAACCCCTGGCACTGGAAGTTCGAGGGGATTTTATTTGGTCTTACGGTGGCTGCGAACCGAAAATGCCCATCCCGGATATTTTAGATCGAATTGCTGGGGAATATCAATTTGTGGGAGCGACCGCAGAGACGAGCATCGATGTTCCCTTGCTACCGATGCTGCTGAACATGCACGATTACAACCATCAAAATGGCACTCACCGGGATTTGTTTCGGATTGAAGAGGTGCGGTTCGAGAAATTTATCGATCGCGGTCATCATTCGGAAGCCTTTTTCAGCGCCCCGACTGCTTCGCCGACGCTGCGGGAAATCTGGCAAAATCCGACTGTCCTGATGGTGCCGAAAGTCATCGAAGCGCACCTGGACAATTACTTTCCCTCTTTGGTGATTTTCTACGGTACGAACGTTGCCGGATCGATCGCCCAGTGCCATCTGTTCGTCCCCGAAGCCGAGAACCGCACCCGCACTTACGTCTTGTTTTTCGGTCAGCCCTCAAGCCCCATGTTTCACGTTCTGAAGAGTTCGTTGTTACAGTTGGCTCAAACCGTCGTCGCCCAAGACACGGACATCTTGACCAAAATATATGCCCGCACCTCCCAAAAAATGAAGCTCAATAACGAGGTGGGGATGGACTGGGTACATCGTAATATGGCCAGTTGGCCGGAGGTTTCTCAGCCCGATTTATCGCGGTAGGTATGTTGGGAGTTTGCCTCTTGGTTAGATAATACCTATTTCGATCGCCAAAAAGCCCCACAAGTTTAGATGCGGGGCTTTTTTTTATGTTCTAGAACTCAGCTAAAACAAACGAGGTCAAACTCGATCGCTTTAGAAGTTGAACGTGGTGCGCAGAACGCCGATCACGATCGGATCGCTATCGAGAGGCTCGTCGAGATCGCCGAATCCGCCGGGATTGAACAGAGCGACGACACCGGGAGTGATGTTGATGTAGTCGTTGACGGCATAGCGATAGAAGGCTTGGATGCTCAAAGGCACGTCATCCCCAGCGATATTTGCACCGCCGAAGTCGATACCACCGACGTAAGGCTCGGCACCGGCTTGGATACCCAAGAGGTTGCCGTCGCCACCCAAGTCGGGGAAGGCAAACCCAAGACCGTAGTACCAAATTTCGGCATCGGCTGCACCACCAGCTTCAAAGGCATCGGTATAACCACCGAAGGCGCTAACGGAGATGCTCTCCGAGAGCTGGTAGGCCGCCGAAGCACCGTAGGAGTTGGTGATCGTTGCCACGTCAAACGGGTTGCGGGCAGCGGAGGTTCCCACGAGAGTGTCGAAGATGGCATTTCCATCCACATCTCCGATACCGCCACCGCCAAAATCGTTGAAGTAGGCGTGAACGTAGGTCAGACCCAGTTCGAGCTTACCGCTCGAGAAGGTCAGCTGACCCAACATGGAGTACTCACCGTTGAACAAGCCGCTTCCTTCTGAGGGATCGAAGGAGTCGCCACCGAAGTAGCCGGCACTGACGGTGACGTTGTCGCCGACAAAGTAGTTCAAACCGAGACCGCCACCAGAGGCCAGACCAATTTTGTAAATCGGGTTGCTTTCGCCGAAGCTGGTGATGGAGTTGTTCGCACCGGTAAAGCCTTCAAAGTAGGGGCTGACGGTGGGAACGAAGTCCTGCCAGAGGGGGAACGCGGCGGGAAGGTAAACTTGGAAGTTGTCGCCGTTGTAGTAGTACGCCAGCCAACCGATACCCACATCGTTACCGCTGTCGGCGGTTTGGTAGGTGGTCGCACCGATGCCGCTGTTGGTCAGAGGGGTTGCGTTCGAGGCATCGAGACGAGTCCAGAGTTGCTGTTTCTCGTCGAAGTTGGTGACGAAATTCAAACGAACTCGGTCTTGGAACACCGTTTGGTCGAGACCGACGGTTTCCTCAGTATCGCCGAAGGAGTCGGCAACGCCGAAGACCACTTCCCCGATTAATTTCGTGGTGGTGGAGAACTGGTTCGCTTCGAGTTCGGCGGTGCGTGCCTCGAGGGCATCGACTCTACCGCGCAGGGTGGCCAGTTCGGCGGCAAACTCTTCTTGCAGGCGGCGAATCACGGCCAAATCTTCGGCAGTGACTTCAGATTCAATGTCAACTAAGTTGAGGATTTGGTCTAAGCAAGCGTTCAAACCAGCGGCAAACTCGTAACGAGTCGTGGCTTGGTTGCCGCGATAGGTTCCATCTGGGTAACCTGCGATACAACCGTAGCGCTCGACGAGAGATTGTAGCGCTTGGAACGCCCAATCTGTCGGCTGTACGTCGCTCAACTGCGAGATTGAGGTAACTTGAGAAATCGAATCAACCGAGGTTTGCTCCGATTCTCCTAAAGATTGCTGTTCGGTGACCTGCATGAACTCGTCTACCGAGACGGAAGAAGCGGGTTCGATCGCCGTTTGAGACAGTTCGATCGGCTCGGACGTTTGAACTTCAGACAGCTTGAGGTCGGATTTCAGGCTCGGTGCCAAATCTTTCGCCACTGCCGAGTTCGATAGTAAGACCTGCCCAAAAAGTGCGACAGGGCTAACTAGAAGGATTTTCCACAGTATATTTCTCATCGTTTCCTCACACCTTAGAACTACCAGACTTCTGTTAGAGCTGACAATACACTTGTAGGGTAACAAGTTGTTTATCAATTGAGTGTAACAACTACTACCAAAAACTGCAACAAGCAAGCGGCAAGCGTTAAATCGTTATAAATCAATCTGGGTCTGAACTTGAGCCGACGGAAGAAGGGACGGATTGCGGAGATTTAAGAGTGGCTCGTCCCCGAATCGAAACGGCATTTTTGCCTGATTTCTCAAGCAGACCTTAAATTTTGGGTTTTCTCGCCGACAACGTTATGCGACAAAATGCCCGATCGAATACTGAGGTCTGAAGGTCGGTTGCGGTTTTGCTCCCAGAGTCGCCAACGTACTACATCCTCGAAAGCCTCCCGCATTTTCGTAACAAAATACACGATCTCAATCGATCGATTCGTCATATGATGGCGAACTAAGTATTGAGCATCTGTCCGGTCTTCAACTTTTTGAGAGTCAACTTCTCAGTTACTCTGAGAGGGCAAGGAAGGATAGAATGTGGAGCCGATCGCCAAAAGTAATCGAGATTGACATTTTGGCGATCGGGTTGGGGTCTCGAGCTAGAAAGTCAGACCGATTTCTAGATATCTACTACTGATATCAGATCTCTCGAACGATTTGGTTCGGGCCATTCCATCGAATCATCGGGGTGCGATCGCTCGCGAGCGATCGAAGTGCATTTAACGAAATACATCCAAAATTTATTGTGAGGAGGAGAGCGATATGTCAAGAGGATTAGGACGGCGCAAGTTTCTCATTTACGGTTCTGCCGCACTGGGAACGAGCCTATTTCTCAAAGCTTGTACCGACCCGGCTGCTGATGGGGGAGGGGAAGGAAATGAAAGTGCCGAAGCTGGCGGCGAAGAAGCCGGTGGTGGCGACGGCGATACCATCAAAGTCGGAATTCTCCACTCCCTGAGCGGGACGATGGCCATTAGCGAAACCACCGTGGTCGATGCAGAGAAGCTCGCCATCAAGGAAATTAACGAAGCCGGTGGAGTCCTCGGCAAGCAAATCGAAGCCGTCGAAGAAGATGGCGCATCCGATTGGCCCACCTTTGCCGAGAAAGCCACGAAATTGATCGAAGAAGACAAAGTTGCGGTCGTCTTCGGTTGCTGGACTTCTGCCAGCCGTAAAGCCGTGCTTCCCGTTTTCGAGGCCGCCGACCACATGCTCTGGTATCCGGTGCAGTACGAAGGTCAAGAATGCTCCAAGAACATCTTCTATACCGGAGCGGCCCCCAACCAGCAAATCGAACCGGCCGTGGACTGGCTGATGGAAAACAAAGGTCAGCAATTCTTCCTCGTCGGTTCCGACTACGTCTTCCCCCGCACCGCCAACACGATTATTAAGGAACAAGTGGCAGCCAAAGGCGGCGAGGTGCTTGGAGAGGACTACCTACCTTTAGGAGATACGGAAGTCACCCCGATTATCACCAAAATCCAAGAAGCCCTACCCGATGGAGGTGTGATTTTCAACACCCTCAACGGCGATAGCAATGTGGCCTTCTTCAAACAGATGCAAGGTGCGGGACTCGGCCCGGATTTATATCCGGTAATGTCCGTCAGCGTCGCCGAAGAAGAAGTGCGGCAAATCGGACCGGAGTTTCTCGTGGGACACTACGCCGCCTGGAACTACTTCCAGACCGTGGAAACCCCGGAAAACGAGAAGTGGGTCGCTGACTTCAAAGCCGAGTACGGTGAAGACCGGGTGACTAACGATCCGATGGAAGCCGCTTACATTATGGTGTATCTGTGGAAGCAAGCGGTCGAACAAGCCGGCGATGCCTACGATTTAGCCGCCGTGCGGGAAGCCGCTTACGGTCAAACCTTCGATGCACCTGAAGGAACGGTGACGATGAACCCCAACCACCATATCTCCAAGACGGTGCGGATTGGGGAAATTCGGGAAGACGGTTTGTTCGAGATTGTCTCGGAAACCGACGGACCCATCGATCCCGAGCCTTGGAACCAGTACGTTCCCGACACTAAAGGATTTGGCTGCGATTGGTCCGATCCCGAGAAAGGCGAGAAGTACGAGCTAGAAGAAGTCTAATCTTTAGCAATCGGGCAAGGGGAGGTTTCTGGAGTAGGAGATGACGCGGGGACGCGGGGACGCGGAGAGGGGGAGAAATGGGGGAAACGGGAGAATGTTTAGCTCCTCAAGCCTCCCAAGCCCCCGAAGCCTCCGAAGCCTCCCAAGCCCCCGAAGCTCCCGAAGCTCCCCTTGCCCCCCAAGCTCCCGAAGCTTCCATCTATTCGGTCAACGAGAAAAAGCGTGCTGCAACTCTTAAGCGGTTTATTTAATGGAATTAGTATCGGCTCGGTGCTGCTGATCGCGGCGCTGGGGTTGGCGATCGTCTTTGGGTTGATGGGCGTGATCAACCTCGCCCACGGAGAACTGATGATGTTGGGGGCGTATACCACCTACGTGGTGCAAAATGCCTTCAAACCCTTGGGCGATCCCTGGTTTGCCAGCTATATCATCTTTGCCCTACCGGCTGCGTTTATCGTGGCGGGTTTAGCCGGGTTGATATTGGAACGAGGGGTAATTCGCTATCTCTACGGACGACCGTTGGAAACCCTCCTGGCAACTTGGGGGGTAAGTTTGATTTTGCGCCAGTTCGTCCGCAGCGTCAGTTGGGGAATGACCATTGGCATTTTGCTATTTTGCCTGTTGTATTTCGGGGCAACTTGGATACTGCGTCGCCGTCCCAATTGGGATCAAATTCAGAAGTGGGCGATCGCGATTCTGTTGCCCGTTTCGGCGGGAATTGCCGTTACTACCAGCATTCTGATTGGTAAATTCGGTCCTAACACCCTGACTCGACCCTGGTTTAGCGCCCGCAACGTGGATGTGACCGCCCCAGCTTGGTTGCGCGGTGGCATTCCCCTGGGCAACATCCAACTCCCCTATGCCCGCATGTTCATTATCGTTTTGACGATTTTGTGTTTGGTGGGGGTGTATTGGTTCTTGAATCGATCGAGTTGGGGATTGCGAATTCGGGCGGTAACGCAGAATCGGGAAATGAGCGCCTGTTTGGGGATTCCCACCGAAACCGTCGATGCCCTCACCTTTGCCTTGGGTTCTGGATTGGCCGGGATTGCCGGATGCGCGATTACTCTGCTCGGATCGGTCGGTCCGAATTTGGGCGGCAGCTACATTGTCGATACCTTTATGGTGGTAGTGGTTGGCGGAGTTGGCAAACTCGTCGGCAGCATCGTTGCCGCCATGGCCATCGGTACGGTGAACTACTTAATTGGTTCGGGAACGATCGCCCGCATGGTCGAACCCATTCCTCCTCTGGCCGATTTCTTTACCTTCTTTGCCACCACCAGCATGGCGAAAGTGATGGTTTTTGCCTTGATTATTGCCTTCCTACAAATTCGTCCGGCGGGTATTTTCCCACAAAAAGGCCGCACGGTGGATGCGTAAGCGAAAACAAGATTTGGATGAAAATGGAAAATTCGGGGTGCATTTTGGGTCGATCGAGATCGATAGCGTAATTTCTGGCAGATGGGGTCGATTTTCACCTCGATCGAAACTCTGCTTTAAATTGCTATATGATTTTTGAAAACGCCATTTCATCGGGACTCTAAACCTCGGAAATTTCATGACGGTAGACACACCGACTGCAAGCAAAAAACGTCAGCTTCCCACCCAGAAGCGGTTGTTAATTGAAGGAGCAATAATTGTCGCGATCGGGCTATTTCTCGCGTTCGCCATGCCCGCCCTATTATCTGGGTTTCGCCTCAAACTCCTGGGGCGCTTTTTATCCTTGGCGATCGTTGCTCTGGGAATCGATTTAATTTGGGGATATACCGGACTGCTCAGTCTCGGACACGGTATCTTTTTTGCCCTCGGCGGTTATGCGTTGGCAATGCACTTGAAATTGCAGCTCCCAGAAGGAGAAATTCCCGAGTTTTTTGGATTATACGGCGTTCAAAAACTCCCGTGGTTTTGGGAACCGTTTTATTCGTTTCCGTTTACGTTAATCGCCCTAGTTATTATCCCCACCATCGTTGCGGGTTTGCTGGGATATTTAGTGTTTAGAAACCGAATTCGCGGGGTTTATTTCTCAATTTTAACCCAAGCGGCGCTCCTGGTTTTCTTTAACTTTTTTAACGGACAACAAAAACTGATTAACGGGACGAACGGACTCAAAACCGATACGGAAACCTTTTTCGGAGTCTTAGTCAGTTCCGATAAAGCTCAACTCGTATTCTTTCAAATTACCGTTGTTGCCCTAATTCTCGCCTATCTTTTATGTCGTTGGCTGACAAGCGGGCGATTCGGGCGATTATTAATTGCCATTCGCGATGACGAAACGCGCCTGCGATTTACCGGCTACGATCCCACGGGGTTTAAAGTGTTAGTGTTTGCCATTTCTGGAGGTATTGCTGGAGTTGCCGGAGCGCTCTACACCGTGCAATCGGGCATTATCACCCCGAAAATCATGGAAGTGGCGTTTTCGATCGAAATGGTAATTTGGGTTGCCGTGGGGGGGCGCGGAACGTTGATTGGAGCCATTTTAGGAACCCTGATCGTGCGCTATGCCCGAACCCTACTCAGCGAAGAATTTCCCGAGATTTGGCTGTTTTTCCAAGGGGCGTTATTTCTGATTGTGGTCACCGCACTCCCCGATGGGATTATCGGCTGGATGCGCGATCGAGCCGTTAATCAAATTCGCAGCCTGTTCGGCAAACCTCGGCAGGTATCGACCTATCCTCAGTTAGAAAAAGATCCCGAAGTCGAACGCGAACGAGAAGAACTCGGATAATAACCATTCGGAAAACCTTCGGGCGATCGCCTCAGAAATACCTGTGAAATCGAGCTGCACGCAACATCATGGCACCCATTTTAGAAATCGATAACTTAACGGTGAGCTTTGATGGTTTCAAAGCCCTCAACGACCTCAACTTCAGCATGGAAGAAGGGGAACTGCGGACGATTATCGGCCCCAACGGCGCGGGCAAAACAACCTTTTTAGATGTGATTACCGGGAAAGTTCAACCCACTCAAGGGGCAGTGCGTTTTAAAGGTCGCAACCTCAAATCCATGGGCGAACATCAAATTGCCCGGTTCGGAGTCGGCCGCAAATTTCAAACCCCCCGAGTGTATCTCAATCTCACCCCGCGCGAGAATTTAGAACTGGCGTGCAACCGCACCAAAAACGTGTTTGCCTCCCTCTTCAAACCGACTCCTTCAGATGAAAAACTCACCGTCAAAGGCTTAATCGAAACCATCGGACTGGTGGCCAAAGCCGATATTAAAGCCGGGTTGCTCTCCCACGGCGAGAAACAGTGGCTCGAAATTGGCATGTTGGTGGCGCAATCCCCGGATTTGCTCCTGGTAGACGAACCCGTCGCCGGACTCACCGACGAAGAAACCGTCTTAACTGGGGATTTACTCCTCTCCCTGGCCGAAAGTCATTCGATCGTCGTTATCGAACACGATATGGAATTCGTCCGCCAAATTGCCACGACGGTGACGGTGTTGCATCAGGGGTCGCGGCTGTGCGAGGGGAGTATGGACGAAGTGCAAAACGACCCCCGCGTGATTGAAGTGTATTTAGGCGAAGTGCAAGAAGATTGAGGGTGAGCAATCAGCCGTCAGCCGTCAGCCGTCAGCTTGTTGCAGACCCTTTCCATTACCTGTTCGAGAGTTTCCGATGACTGAAAATATGTAATGAAGAGGGCGCGAACTGCTATACGTTTGAGGAAATCCTGCCAAATCGCGATCGCATAACCATGACACAAACAAATTCCATCAACCCTCTCATATCCGACGCATCCGGCGACATGATGCTGAAAATTTCCGGACTCAACGTCTATTACGGCGAAAGTCACATTCTCCGCGATGTGGATTTGAGCGTTCCCAAAGGCAAAATGGTTTGCTTGATCGGACGAAACGGAGTGGGCAAAACCACGATGCTCAAAACCATTGTCGGACTGCTGCAACCCAGAAGCGGCAGGATGGAATACGCAGGACTTTCGATCGTCAAGCAACCCACCCACAAGCGAATTCGCCTCGGTATCGGCTACGTTCCCCAAGGTCGAGAAATCATTCCCCGGCTGACGGTGGAAGAAAACCTCCTGTTGGGTATTGAAGCGCGTCCGGGAGGGAGAAAAGGAAACGAAAAGATTTCCGAGGAGATTTTCGAGTTGTTTCCGGTGCTGAAAACCATGCTCTCGCGGATGGGGGGAGATTTGAGTGGGGGACAGCAGCAACAATTGGCGATCGCCCGTGCTTTAATGGGTCAACCCCAACTCCTCCTCCTCGACGAACCCACCGAAGGGATTCAACCGTCCATCATTCTGGAAATTGAAGCCGCCGTGCGCCGCATCATCGAAACCACCGGAATCTCGGTATTGCTGGTGGAACAGCACCTCCATTTCGTACGCCAAGCAGATTTCTACTATGCGATGCAACGGGGGGGAATTGTGGCATCGGGTTCGACGAGCGAGTTGAGTAACGAGGTGATTCAGCAGTTCTTGGCGGTGTAAGGATTTAGGTTGAGATTCTGCTGGGGTAATAATGGGTAGGGACGGGTATGAGATTTAAATCTTAGGCAAGTCTCCCAAGATCTTGCTAAACCCGCCCTTACATCGTTTTGCCTCCGACATGACACCTGAATGCTTACATGGCAGTTGGCTTTCAGCTTTGAGCCTTCAGCATTGCTGTAAAGTAGAGCAGAAGATCGTATCGAGCAGTAATTCCGATGAAATTAGTCTCGTTATTTTCGGGGGCGGGTGGTTTAGATCGCGGTTTTGAAGCAGCGGGTTTCCAAACAATTTGGGCGAACGAATACGATCGAGATATTTGGGAAACCTTCGAGAAGAACTTCCCGGAGACAATACTAGATCGGCGATCGATTCGCGATGTTCCCTCCTCGGAAATTCCCGATTGCGATGGGATTATTGGCGGGCCACCCTGTCAAAGCTGGAGTGAAGCTGGAGCATTGCGAGGAATAGCCGATCTCCGGGGACAGTTATTCTTTGAATTTATCCGCATCTTACAAGATAAACAACCCTTATTCTTTCTCGCAGAAAATGTGTCGGGAATGCTCGCCTCGCGGCATTCGGAGGCATTAGCCAATATCAAGACCTTATTTGAAGAAAGTGGATACCGTTTATCATTTGCGCTGTTAAATGCCTCAGATTACGGCGTTCCCCAAGATCGAAAACGAGTCTTTTTTATCGGTGTTCATCAAGACTTAGATTTAAACCCTAACTTTAAATTTGAATTTCCAGAACCATTAAAAGAGAAAAAATATCTCAAAGATGCAATTGCAGATCTCAAATATCTGGCTCTACCCGCGAGAGATAAAAACTATACGAATGGAGATGAATGTAAATTAGCGAACCACGAATATATGAGAGGAGGTTTCTCGAGTATTTATATGTCCAGAAATCGGGTGCGGAGTTGGGATGAACCCTCTTTTACTATTCAAGCGGGAGGAAGACATGCCCCCATTCATCCTCAAGCCCCGAAAATGCAACTCATCGGACCCGATAAAAGAAGATTCGTCCCCGGAAAAGAGAAATTATATCGAAGATTGAGCGTGCGAGAATGCGCGAGAATTCAAACCTTTCCCGACGAGCATATTTTCTATTACAATAATTTGATGGCGGGCTATAAAATGGTAGGAAATGCCGTTCCCTGCCAGTTGGCAACTGTATTAGCCGAATCAGTAAAAGAGCAATTACAAACCTACATTGAGATCGAACCATCATTGCTTGGAGGTCAATCTACGTCCCCCAACGCTTCAAAAGCAATGGTAAACTCGATCGAGTTGGCGACTCAAAGATAAGTAGGAAAATAAGTTGGCGGTCAGGATTCAGGTTCCATTTGAGATCCGGCTGGGGTAACAATAGGTAGGGGCGGGTATGAGATTGAAATCTTAGACAAGTCTCCCAAGATCTAGCTAAACCCGCCCTTACATCGTTTTTTCTCGTACGTGATACCTGCAATACTTACAGTTGGAGTCGGGTGGATAGTTTTTCATTAGTTTTCAATTAATTTCATGAGTTCTTTGTCTCTCAATCTCGTGGCGATCGCCATTTTTGGTTTTACCATGTCTGCGTTACTCGGCCCATTGATTCATCTCGATCCCATTTTCCCAGCGATCGCCGCGTTTGGATTGTTGGGACTGGCAACGGTGGATACTCTGGGGTTGGACGGTCGCGGTTCGACGCTGATGCTGGACTGGCTGGCTGCAATTTCCCCGGAACATCGGCAGCGCGTCACCCATCACGAAGCGGGACATTTCCTCGTGGCGCACATGCTCGAAATTCCGATCGCCGATTATACCCTCACCGCATGGGAGGCCTTTCGCCAGGGACAGGCGGGACGGGGAGGAGTCCGATTTGACGATCGCATCCTCGCCGCGCAACTCGAACGGGGTACGCTATCTGCCCGGTCTCTCGATCGCTACTGTACTGTCTGGATGGCGGGAATTGCAGCGGAAACCTTGGTGTACGATAATGCTGAAGGGGGCGGAGACGATCGCCAACAACTGCGAGCGGTACTTTCCCAACTGAGTCCGCCGATTCGCGATACCCAGCAGCGAGAACGCTGGGCTACCCTGCAAGCGACGACGTTACTGGCAACGCATCGATCGGCTTACGATGCCCTCGTCGAGGCGATGTCGCAACGGTTATCAGTGACTGAATGTTGTGCGATCGTCGATCGGCATCGTCACGATTCTACATCCAGTTGAGCAGCGGGAACTGTACGTCCGGATCTGCGTCAAAAATATACGATCGAATATTCAATTGAGAATCCCATACTTCTTGAGACTTCAAATGTCAAAATTTGAAGATGAATGTTGGAAAACTAAAATCTAGAACAATATCTAGAAAAAAACTTTCTGAAGTCGATCGAGCGCTCGAATCTTTAATCCACACCCCCAACTCTAGACTGGCGCTTACATGCGATCGAATGACTTTTAAGAACGATCGGCTTCGCTTGAGCAAATACATTCATTTTGCTTCGATACACAAAGCATCAACAAACGACTCGAGCGCTCGATCCATCAAGTTATTTGTCGATTAGATTGCAGCTCTCGGAAAACAGCGTTATAATTTTCCCGTATTGTCAATCTTAGACTCGAAGCTAAGATTTGCACTCAGTATTGGCTCATGCTCAAGCACTATTATCCGTCAGATTGCGGATTCTTGTGTTTCGATCGACTCAGTTTCATGCGACCGTTAGGGTTTTTGCAAACTGAGCTAGAATTTCCAAAATTTATCAGTCTAACCCTATTTTGAGGCCGATCGAGGCAAGATAGAATTCTCATGAGGTCAAGAATTCTAATCTCAAGTATCTACAAAAATTGCAATTGGCATTCAGGGCAAACAACCGATTCTCGACGATGGGTGAAAAGAACGCTTGGATTAATAATTGAGAATTATTAGCAACATAAAACTCAATAGAGTCACTTGAATGATT
>JAXHUC010000144.1:0-16444 GCA_034189805.1 Cyanobacteriota bacterium | reverse complement strand
CCGGTTCGGATCTCGAAAGCCAGTTCGCCCAACTCGAAGCCGGAAGCGATGTCGATGACGAGTTGCTGGCGATGAAAGCTCAACTCAGCGGCGGTTCCGTGTCTCAGCCCGCACTCGAGGCCTCCAAAACTCCCGCAGAGGAGCCGGTGGATGCCGAACTCGAAGAGTTGCGATCGCAGCTCAAAGATCTTTAATTTATAGCAGTTCTCGCGCTTTGTGAGGTACATAAGCGCGAGGGCGGGTTTTGACGATCGATCCCTGTAAGAGCAAGGTTTTTAGCTAAACCCGCCCCTACATTTTCCGTACCTCACGATCGTGAGAATATAACGAATTTAACTCTTTTTAACTCCAAAATATAAACAGAGTCGAGCGATGGAAAAACTCCATCGCTTTTTGTTATTTGTATAGTCGATCGCTGAGTCTTGAATGCTAACTTTCCAATAAAATACCTGAAACCCGCTGATGAAGGCTTCAGGCAAAATCTGGGTAGTAGCAAGCATTCGCACGACATAAATCGTGCAGATCTTTAGGATTTTTGTCACTCAATAAGGGAATTCTAGAGCTGCGGTCGTAGCATTGGAAAGGTAAAAATATCGCTTTAAGTCAGTCAAAGTTAAACTTCGATCGACAAAACTATTTTAGTCCTTCGCACCATTGCTATTGACTTTGAATACCCTTAGCCAACAGCATAAAGTCCAGCGCTCGAAATGTCTTTCCGAAATTGGAAAATCAATTGCCAATTTTGGAAAAATCGAGCTGGATTTAACGGCAGTTTTGGATCTATAGCAGTCGCCACTTTGCTTAGGACAATGCCAGACAGTTATGTAATTAATTAACCTGAAGTCTTTCCCCCCCTGCCCCCGAAGCCTCCGAAGCCCCCGTTTCCCACCTTCACGAGTGTCCGCGCTTGCTAGGCGCGACGGCTATATCTCTCCCGTTCTTGGCGATAGTGGCTGCAATAGCGGACAAGTCGCGCGGGAATTTCGGGAGTAGCCCCCCAATGCAGGTGTAGGTAAGAAGCGTGAAGCCGATCGCCGAACCATCCTTCGGTATAACTGGTACTGCGAGAGCTGTATCCCCTTAGTTGAAACAGGGGTGCGTCGGGAGATTTGAGGAGGTGCGATCGATGGAATTCGTGACCCCACACCCTCATCCCTCGAGTAACCAACGGGCTATCTTGCAACGCCACCCCTTGACGATATCCCAGAGTCAGCCGCTTTTGCATCACTGCCGTCGTCGGCAGCACGCCCGCCATCTCAAACTCCCGACCCGCAAAATCCACCAGGCGATCGCCCAAATACATCAACCCGCCACATTCTGCGTAAATCGGCAATCCGGTCTCGGCGGCTTGTCGGACGGCATCTCGTGCGGCGACGTTGGCAGCTAGATGAGATGCAAATACCTCGGGAAACCCGCCTCCCAAATACAACCCGTCGATCTCTTCGGGCAGTTGGCCATCGTTGAGGGGACTCCATGCCACTAGTTCCGTCCCCAGTTTTTGGAGGAGTTCGAGATTATCGCCGTAGTAGAAGCTAAAAGCTCGATCTCGCGCGATCGCAATTCGGGTATGGGGTGGCTTGTCTGCCCCCTCATCTTCCTGCTTGTATTCTGCACTCAAGGTATCGCGACGGGTTGCGAGTAACGGTTGCAGTGCGGGCCAATCGAAACAAGTTTCACCCAGATGTGCCAATCGATCGAACAACTTTTCGAGTTCGGGCAACTCCGCCGTGGGAATCAGTCCCAAATGGCGATCGGGAATGGTAATTTCGTCCTGTCGCCGCAATACCCCCAATATCGGCATGTCGATCGCCGTGAGGGCTTCTTTGAGGAGTTCCAAGTGGCGATCGCTCCCAACCCGATTCAACACCACCCCAGCAACCTTCAGCCTGGGATCGAACGATCGATAGCCGTGGGCGATGGCCGCAATGGAACGGGAAAGGCGAGCGCAATCGAGAACCAACAAAATGGGCAAATCCAGCAGGCGGGCGATATGGGCGGTACTGGCGGTTTCTTCGCTGCCAGACGCACCGTCAAACAATCCCATCACCCCTTCCACGAGCGCCATATTCGCTCCTTGCTGGTGAGTGGCAAAGCAAGTGCGGACGTAATCCTCGCTCGTCAGTACCGGATCGAGATTGGCGCAAGGGCGATCGGTGACGGACTGATGAAACATCGGATCGATATAATCCGGACCGACTTTATAGGATTGGACGAGATGTCCTCGACGGCAGAGGGTAGCAAGCAGGGCGAGAGTTACCGTTGTTTTACCCGCGCCACTGCGCTCGCCCGCAATTACCAGTACCATAAAGAGTGCAAATTCAAATTCGATCGCGATCGTCCCCACTCAGTATGCCACGTTTGCTTCGGAAGCTTCTCTCCTTCAATTTCAAGCCCCATTTCCACCGAAACTTCAGGTTGCGCCGATACTCAACCTTTTTATTCCTATTTCTCCTAGTCTTGTGGAGTGCCGGTATGGGTTGGGGCCTCGATCGCGCCGTGCGATCGCAAACCCCTCCAACTCTGGTTTCGAGTATCGGCACCGTCGATCCCACTCCCGAACGATATCAACTCGGCGAACAACTCTACGTCGAAAATTGCAGCGGTTGCCATATTGCCCTCCCCCCGGCAGTCCTGCCTACCTCCACCTGGCGCGATTTGCTCCTCGACGAGGAACATTACGGCACCCGAGTTGAGGTCTTACCAGAACCGGAAATTCAGATCGTCTGGAGTTACCTACAAATCTTTTCCCGTCCGACGGATGAAGGGGAAGAAACCCCCTATCGCATAGATGTGTCTCGCTACTTCCGGGCACTCCATCCAGGAGTCGATCTCGAACGTCCCGTCTCAGTGCGCAGTTGTGCGAGCTGTCATCCGAATGTGGCTGAATTTGACTTCCGCAGTCTGACAGCGGAATGGCAGTAGTCTGGAGAACGGGGAATGGGGAATGCGGAATGCGGAATTCGGAATGCGGAATTCGGAATGGGAGAAACGGGGGAATTGGGATATCGTTCGAGAACTTAGCGCTAGTTGCTCCTAAAGCCTCCGAAACCCCCAAGCTCGATCCAACGGCTCAATCGGAACCCGATCGATCTGATGGGTGGCTGACATGGGGTAAGGTGGGCAAATCGCCCCGTCCGCTCAACGTGCGAATGCGGTTGAGCTGGGAAAGCGCCCACTGTGCGGTATCGCTCACTTCCCGATCGGAATCGTCGATGGCGTGATTCAATAACTGGCTCATCTGCGCCACAATATCGTAAATCCGCGTCAGATCGCGAATGGCATTTTTGCGCACTTCCGCGCTGTCATCTTGCAGAGATACTGCCAACGCCCGGTTCATCGGCTTAAGGGTGCGGGTGCCAATTTCCGACAGGACGGCCAAAATCAGACTGCGCTGGCTCGAATCCGAATCGATCATCAAATCGACTAAAGGCTGGATCGCTCGCGAATCACCTCGCTGTCCCAATTCCCAAATGGCTTTGCGTCGCTTTGCCGGATCGGGATTTTGCAAGTCTTGAATCAGAGCATCGACAATATTAATCTTGGGTAAGCGAGTGGTTTCCTCAATGGCGATCGCCTCTTCGACGGAAGCCAGAGCGGGGCGATCGAGGGAACCATTATTTGTTGGCTGCTCTGTGGGATTCTCCGGCACGGAGATGGGGTTATCTGCCGATTCTCGTTCCGGGAATTCTGGGGTAACTTGCACCGGTTGTGGGTTTTCTGGCAGGGCAACGACGGCATGAGAGTTGGAAACCCCTCCACGAGAAGCTTTGGGATCGGTCTTAGGTTTTGCCTTGGTGATTTCTTCAATCGGTTCGTCATCGATCGTATCGGGACGAGAAATTTTGAGAAACAAATAGAGAAATCCCGACGCGACAGTCACCACCCCCGCCACGCCAAGCATCCACCATATCCGTTTTTTCGAGGAATCCTTCGTTGTCGCTGCTTCGGATTCATTGGGTTCGGGGCTAGACTCTTCTGGCGGGTCTGATTCGGGTGAGTCTGATTCTGAGGGGTTGGCCTGGGCGAAGGTGTGGGTCGTCGCGGGTTTATCGCGCGCGGCAAAAGACGATCGCTCGATTGGGGAAGAATATGCTGTCTGCGTTCCACAAACTGGGGCAACGCCGAAAACTAGGCAGCTAATTGAAAGTAAAATCTGGCTGTAGGGCCTCATAAGCCAACTAACTCAGCACGTTTTGGTGCAATAGTCTGGATTCGAGAGCGATCGCGCGGACACTCGTTTTTATCTTAACGGTTAAGAATGTCAATCTCTGCGTAGAGAGCCACCCTCATCGACCGGGAAAAAGAGACGTAGGCTCGAGAGGAAATCTACTAGACTGGGGTTTTCCGAACGACTGAGCCAAAAAACTCGATCGAGTCTGTCTTTCGATCGAATCGGAACCCCTCACTCTCGATCTTGCACCCGTCGGACAAAGTAAAGTTCTCGATCGCCAAGCCGCATTGCATCGGTCTCAAACAACACTTCTGCACGAAACGATCGTCTCGGTCATCGTCGGATTACTTCTAGCCGACTCACACCCGTATTCCCTGACAAAACAAGAAAGCTAGAAGATGGGAGATTGAATCGCGACCGATCTCCAAGATACCATTATCGCCGAGTTTGCCAATTGGCGATCGCCTAGATGAAGAGAATAGGGAATAGGGAATAGGGATAACGCACAGACGCGGACATGGGAAATAGGAAACGTTAAATACTGACTCTCTCCCTTATCTCCCTCATCTCCCTCATCTCCCTCATCTCCCTTGTCTCCCCCGTCTCCCTCAATCATCCATCTGCCACGGAGAGGTAATGTTACTCTCATCTAAGATTCGTTTGGGGCGCAACACCAGAATGACTTGACCGAGGATGGGACGGTCGGGCGCTTCTTCAAACCAACCCACTTCCACCCCTTCCTCAGACTCAACGAGGAAATAGCTATTGATATCCCATGTTTTCACTTGGCGATCGATCGCCACCACCACCTCTTCTAACTGAGGAACGGGAAAATTGAGAAGGCGATCGCTGCGGGTTAAAATCGCCACTGGATCTCGGGCGCGCAAAATCACCTGCCAGCCGGGAAGTGGAACCCAAGCCCCATTACCACTCACCACTCGAAACGGTTCGACTTCCTCAAGAGTGGGAACGGCTTCGATCTGAGCGCGGGTTAAAGGCAAAGACCCCACCACCGGAATAATACGCGGCAGTTGTTCTTCCGCATCGATCCGATAAGTCGGTAACATCGGAGCTTTGCGGGTGGGTTCGACGGTAAAATCGCTGAGTAAGCGCTCGATTTGCTCCCGTGCCGCTCGGGTTTGGGCGAACTTCAATCCTTGAGCGATCAGGCGAGAGCGCTCTTGCAGGTCTTTTTTCTGCCGCGCCTGCTTCCAAGAGACGTAAGCCACTACATCGCCGGGGCTGTTGGAAAAACCTTCTGGGGGCATCGAGAGGCGGGCGAAATCTTTGATTGCCCTGGCAACCAAATGCGCCCCATCCACATCGAGATTTTTCTGGGCTGCCAATTCTGCCGCTGCGGCCCGTTGGGTTTGATTGAGGATGCGAAACTCGTACAAGACATCGGATTTAGGTCCGGCACAAAACGATAAAACTTTCGGGTCAACTTCCGAGGCGGCGATGCTCTCGTATACCTGCGCGGCAACAACGACCTGATTTTGCACCACCGCTTCAAATCCCGTTTCTTCAAAGATGTTTTTCGGATCGTAACCAGCTTTGTGCAGGGCATGACAAGCTTTTCCCCACTCGACCCAATTGCCTTCTTTGTGTCGGAGCTGTCGGACAAATGTAGCAGCGGCCGCTTCAGAAAGTTCGGACCTGGATGGTGTAGTATCTTGAGGCTTATCTTCAGTCATAGCAGCATTCGACTCTAGCCAATAGTCTACAGCGATTCATCCCACCCGCGATCGAATTAAAGCTTGGGAGGCTTCGCTAGCTCTCGGGAGAGAGAGGCAAGGAAGAATTCTGTATCTTGCATTTACTCTCCCTCACCTCCCCCAGCGTCCTCATCTCCCTTACCTCCCTTACCTCCCTCACCTCCCTTACCTCCCTCACCTCCCTCATCTCCCTCACCTCCCTCATCTCCCTCACCTCCCTCATCTCCCTTACCTCCCTCATCTCCCTCATCTCCCTTGTCTCCCCCGCTCCCGAAGCCCCTACCCTATTGGCTCTTGGGCAAAGGTTACTTTATATTAAAGGAAAACTAATTTAACATATCCTTTTTTAGCCTGAGTCCTTTGAATAATCAGTTTAGCAAATCCAATCTCGACATCTCGATTCAGAGAGTTGCCGTACAAGCATTAGCATTTCTCCTCGCGATCGTGCTAGCAATCTTGGGGGTGACCCATTTGCGCATGTCCGACGATCCTTACATCCAACAGGTTCTTTCGATCGATGGCGACCCGCAACAAGGTCAGGCGATTTTCTTGATGAACTGCGCTGGATGCCACGGTAGCTTGGCAGACGGTCACGTCGGTCCCAGCCTGCGGGGTATTTCGGAACGCAAATCCCCTTCGAGCCTGATCGAACAGGTGACCAGCGGCAAAACGCCACCCATGCCGCAGTTTCAGCCTAGCCCGGAAATTATGGCCGATTTACTCAAATACCTCGAAACCCTGTAAAATTCATCGGCGAACGTGGATGAGAAATGTGTGACGATTGGTAACAGTCTGCGATCGTTCTCAGTTTTTGATGTCTTTTTCGTTATATATTGTTTCAAATTTTTCAAATTTAAGTTGTCAAAACTGAGGATAATAGAATGCCCTACACCACTGAAGATGGCGGTCGCTTAAATAATTTTGCTGTAGAACCGAAGATGTATCGAGCTGAGCCGGCCACAGAGGACCAAAAGCGAAATGTGACGATCGTCCTCGTTGGCGGACTGGTCTTAGTCAGTGCGATCGTCGGGGTCGCCGTTTTGGTCTCGAATGCCGGATAAATTTAGCCAGATTGCATCAGTCATTTAATTTTTAATTTTTGCCAGCATTCAGCACGCCTAATGCTTTCAGGGCGGCTGCACCAACTGAGTCACTTCGAGATCGGATTGTCTAGATTGGTGGAATTGGGAGTCTGTGGCGCGTAAAACTGTTGAAACTCCCGCTTTTGGGTCTAAAAACAAGCTGACGGCTGACAGCTAATGGCTAAATGCTTAATCTAATTTTTGATTCCAGTCGTGGCAATGCCGCGCACGAACTGACGCTGACCGAGTAGAAATAAAATGACGATGGGGGTGGTGGCGATCGCCACTGCTGCCATCAAAACCGGCCAGTCGTTGGTAAACTGTTCCTGAAACCCTGCTAAGGCAAGCTGAACCGTTGTCAGTTCCGGGCGGGTGGTAAACACCAACGGCTTGAATAAGTCATTCCATTCCCCCACGAAGGCAAACAAAAACAGCGTCGCCAGCGCCGGACGAGACAGTGGCAGAATCACTTGCCATAAAATTTGCCAGCGATTTGCCCCATCGAGAGTTGCCGCTTCTTCCAACTCTGTGGGGATGGTTAAAAAATACTGCCGCATCAAAAAAATCCCAAATCCGCTAACGGCTGTGGGCAAAATCAGCGCCCCGTAAGTATTGAGTAAATGCCCCCATTTGAGCACCAAAAAAATGGGAATCACCAAAAGCTGAAACGGGACGACCAACGTCGCCAGGACGATTGATAAAATCGCTTGACGACCGCGAAACTTCAGCCGTGCCAAAGCATACCCCGCCAGTGCCGAAGTCAGCACTTGAAAAGCCGTTACCGCTAAGGCCACTAAGGTCGAATTGGCGAAAGCCAGAAGAAATCCCCCCTGCTGCCACGCGCGACGGTAGTTTTCGAGGGTCAGCCCAGTCTCGCGCCAATCCCAATCTGACAGGGCAACTGCCGGAGAAAGTGAAGCAATTGCCACAACAACCAGGGGCAACAAAACCAGAACGGCCCCTACCAGGGCGATCGCAGTACTGCTCCAGCGAAAAATTTGAATTCGATCGGGTACAAATGGAGGCATTTCAGAGTGTTCGGAATATCGCATTGCCAGCTCGATCGCTCTCGAGTCAGTCAGGAAGCATGGAGAGGGATAATTCGGGAATTACATCCCATCAAATGTGGTCAAATACCAACTAAACCCTGTAAAGTAAGGAAGTTGTGGTGGCATTTTATACCACTATTAACCCTTGGACTTTGGAGTCTGAAGATCCGGTCTAGTATCATCCTATTTTAATAATGAGGAGATTGGAGAGTTATACATATGCCTCAGCTTGAAGCCGTTCCAACCATCGATTATCAAAGCGAAACTTACAAAGACGCTTACAGCCGCATCAATGCCATCGTGATTGAAGGGGAACAAGAAGCCCACGAGAATTATATCCGCTTGGGCGAACTTTTACCCGATGCCAAAGAAGAGCTAGTCAAGCTCTCCAAAATGGAAAATCGACACAAAAAAGGCTTCCAAGCTTGCGGTCGCAACTTGAAGGTCACACCAGACATGGAATTCGCCCGCGAGTATTTTGCTCCGCTGCACGAGAATTTCCAAAAAGCCGCTGCCGAGAACAAAGTGGTGACCTGCTTGCTCATTCAATCTCTGATTATTGAGTGCTTTGCGATCGCCGCTTACAACATTTACATCCCCGTGGCCGATCCTTTCGCGCGCAAGATTACTGAAGGCGTGGTGAAAGACGAGTACATGCACCTCAACTTTGGGGAAGTTTGGCTCAAAGAGAACTTTGAAGCATCCAAAGAAGAACTCGAACAAGCCAATCGCGAGAACTTACCGATCGTTTGGAAAATGCTCAACCAAGTGACCGAAGACGCTCGCATCCTCGAAATGGAAAAAGAAGAACTCATCGAAGACTTCATGATTGCTTACGGCGAAGCCCTCAGCAATATTGGATTTACCACCCGCGACATCATGCGCATGTCCGCCTACGGATTGAAAGCAGCTTAATTAACCTGTCGAATTGGGATGGCGAGCCTTAACATCCGTTCCCCGCGCGATCCCAATTTGACAGCTTTAAACCCTGAATCTAGAAATTATGTTTGGTCTTATCGGTCACCCTACTAGTCTCGAACACGCCCAGTCTGTTGCTAAAGAGCTAGGTTATCCAGAGTATATCGGTCAAGGACTAGACTTTTGGTGCAGCGCTCCTCCGTTGGTGGTTGACGAAATTACCGTCACCAGCGTTACCGGTCAGCAAATCCACGGGAAATATGTCGAATCGTGCTTTTTACCCGAAATGCTCGCCAACCGACGAATTAAAGCCGCAACGCGAAAAGTCCTGAACGCGATGGCCTACGCCCAAAAGCACGGAATTAATATTACGGCATTGGGTGGCTTCTCCTCGATTATTTTCGAGAATTTTAGCTTGCAGCGACTAGGCAGGATTCGCAACATCAAGCTCGAATTCGATCGGTTTACGACGGGGAATACTCACACGGCATACATCATCAGCCGCCAAGTCGAACAAGCCGCACCGAAACTGGGAATCGATTTGTCGAAAGCGACGGTGGCAGTATGCGGTGCGACGGGAGATATCGGTTCTGCCGTCTGTCGCTGGTTGTCGGAACGAACTCCGGTGGCCGAGCTATTGTTGGTCGCGCGCGATCGAGAACGGTTGAACAACCTGCAAACGGAACTCGGACGCGGCAAAATTATGGATCTTCAAGAGGCGCTGCCAGAAGCCGATATCGTCGTCTGGGTTGCGAGTATGCCTAAAGGGGTGGAAATCGATCCGACAACCCTCAAGCAACCTTGCCTCCTGATCGATGGCGGCTATCCGAAAAATTTGGGGATGAAAGTTCGGCATCCAGAAGTCCACGTTCTCGGCGGCGGGATTGTCGAACATTCCCTCGATATCGATTGGCGGATTATGAAAATCGTCAATATGGAAGTCCCGGCCCGTCAGTTATTTGCTTGCTTTGCCGAGTCCATGTTGCTCGAATTTGAGAAGTGGTACACGAATTTTTCCTGGGGACGGAACCAGATTACGGTCGAGAAAATGGAAAAAATCGGTGAAGTCTCCCTAAAACACGGGTTTAAGCCGCTTTTATCCTTTGCCAAAGTCTAGATATCGATCTTCAAGTTTCCCCACGTTGTCGTTTGTCGTTGACGTGGGGAATTAATTTTCCTGTAAGCGACCCGCCGATCGCCTATTTTTGTGCCCCCGTTGTCCGCCATGACGCAATCGAAAAATCGCCAACCCCTGCTACTCGATTTTGAAAAACCCCTCGTGGAGTTAGAAAATCGGATCGAGCAAATTCGCAACTTAGCTCAAGAAAGTAGCGACGGGATCGATGTTTCCGAACAAATTCGCCAACTCGAAGAACGAGCCGCCCAATTACGGCAAGAAATTTTTAGAAGTCTCTCTCCATCTCAGCGGTTGCAACTCGCCCGCCACCCGCGCCGTCCGAGTACCCTCGATTACATTCAGGCGATTAGCGACGAGTGGGTGGAGTTGCACGGCGATCGGGTGGTTTCTGACGATCCGGCCCTCGTCGGAGGGGTTGCGTCCCTAGCAGGGCGACCTGTGGTGATGCTGGGACACCAAAAAGGGCGCGACACCAAGGATAACGTCGCCCGCAACTTCGGGATGGCTTCTCCGGGGGGATATCGCAAGGCGATGCGGTTGATGGAACATGCCAACCGATTTGGGATGCCGATTTTGACCTTTATCGATACTCCCGGTGCTTGGGCGGGGGTGGAAGCGGAACACCAGGGACAAGGAGAGGCGATCGCCTATAATTTGCGAGAAATGTTTCGGTTGGAAGTGCCGATTATTTGTACGGTGATCGGCGAAGGCGGGTCTGGCGGAGCGCTGGGGATTGGCGTGGGCGATCGATTGATGATGTTCGAGCACGCCGTCTACACCGTGGCGACTCCAGAAGCTTGCGCGGCGATTCTCTGGAAAGATGCCGCCAAAGCCCCGCAAGCAGCAGAAGCCCTGAAAATAACCGCTCGGGATTTAAAAAATTTGGGAATTCTCGATCGCTTGTTACCCGAACCCTCTGGGGCTGCCCACTCTCAACCTGTCGAAGCCGCCGAAATTCTCAAAGCGGCTTTGATTGAAGAATTAGAAACCCTTTGCGGCATAAGCGATCGACAGCGTTGCGAGTTGCGCTATCAGAAGTTTCGTCAGATTGGCGTGTTTTTGGAACCGTCGGAGTAGGGGACGCGGTGACGCGGTGACGCGGAGAGAAGAGGGACAAGGAAGAATTTTGCATTTTTAATTTTGCATTCATTCTCTCCCAGCTCTCTATTCCCCACTGTATTTCAGACGTTCAGTTTTCCACTTTCCCCTCAAGCTCGATCGTTTGAAGTAGGGGAACGAGTTGTTGATTTAAGGCTTCATATCCGGTTTCATTGACGTGGAGAAAATCAAACTGATATTCGTCTTTCACAACTGCTCGATCGCCTGCGAGTATCGGTTGAGTGGGGAAAATCAGCACGTCGGATGCAGCTAACCCTTCAATAAATTCATTCACCTCCTTAATGGCAAGATCGACTTCCTCTGACCAAAAGAATTGACGTTCGACGGGGAGTTTGCCGAGGGGGAAAATGGTGGAAATAATGATGGTGGCATTTTGTTGGCGAGCTTCGGCAATAATGGTTTGAATATTGGCTTTACAGCGATCGATAATTTCGTCTTTTCGCTTGGGGAATAAGGGGATAGTTTTGAGATCGTTAACGCCGACTTGAACGACTAAAATATCGGGATTTAATGGGGCGACGTGGCGATCGTATCGTTGAATGACCTGAGCGGTGGTTTGCGCGCCGATGCCCCGATTGATAAACTCAAAGCGATCGATTTGGGCAGGAACAGGCCACGAGGCGGCTCTCGAATCGCCAAAAAATACGACTGTGGGTCGATCGGAGGTTTGTTTGGGTGAATTTTCAGCACTGGGGTAAACGTCTAAACCCAGAGGATCGAGGCGAGTGTCGTTGACTTGGCGATAGTAGCTATTGGCGGCATTGAAGAGAATAAAATTGAGCGCTACCGAGCCAATGAGGGATAGAAATAAAACGATAAAACTGAGAAGAATAATTTGGTTTTTGAGTGTCACGATAGAATTTGAGGTTTGAATCTCGATCGGGCGATCGCCTTTTGGGTTTCGGCTTCGGCGCGAAAAATTGTGTTTCGAGGGTCAATTCATCGGATTTTGGACGCGATTTTGGGGAAAATTGGATCGATCGGGCAACGATTTTTCAAGGGTTTCAGACTGTGGTATGCTTAATTTTAGCCAATACAAGGGCGAAAGTATATAAACTTATCGTACTCATATCAATATTTTCCGAATTTGTGCAAGAACCGCTATAATCAGCGCATGAGTGCATCAAAATATAATATTGAGTTTACGGAAACAGCCCTGGAAGATTTAAGAGCGTTACGGGCGGTAGACCGATCGAAAATTGAGGATGCGATCGAAACACATTTACGCTACGAGCCAGATAAAGTTTCAAAGAGTCGCATCAAGCAGTTAAGGGGTTTAATTTCGCCTCAATATCGTCTTCGGGTAGACGAGCATCGCCTATTTTATGACATAGAGTATCGAGTTGAACCCAAACAGAACCGAGTCATTATTTTAGCCATTAAGCACAAGTCTGATGTTAACCAATGGCTTGAAGAAGGAGGTGTAAGTCATGAAACAAATACAACTGAGTGAAGCTCAAATCGATCTGCTGCAATTTTTGCAAATGGCGCAGGAAGAAGATATCGTTTTAATTCATGAAGGTCAACCCATTGGCTATCTTGTGGGATTTGCGGATGAAGATGATTGGATAGATTATCTTATGCTTCAAGATCCGAAAATCCGATCGCAGTTGCACCGTTCTTTAGAAGATGTTCGAGAAGGGAAAGTAATTTCTTTTGAACAGGTGAAATTAAATTCAGAAGACGATCGACATTAAGATTCGCTCATCTTTCCAGCGAGTAAAACTCGATCGACCTTGAGAGAAATTTCTGGGAAAATACGAGAGATAATTGATTGATTCCCGGTAAAAACTGTTTCTTCATATAACCCTTCTTCTAGGAATAAAATTGAAATACTCGAATCGATCGGGTTGACGATCCAATATTCAGGAATTCCCAGAGCGGCATATTCGGAGCGCTTATAACGATAGTCGCGCGTGACGGATTCGGGGCTGACAATTTCGATAACCAGTAAAGGGGGGGTTTGAGAGATGGCAGAGCGATCCAAGAATTCTTCCACCGCATCAATGGGTAAAACATATAAATCTGAGAGCCGCGACTTCCGCCATCCCGTCCGAATTCCCGCTTCTTTTAAACATAACCAGGGAAGATCGAGACGCTCGATTTCTCTATCCAAACATCGTTCTAGATATTTCGCGACAAGTAAATGTCGAAAGGTGGGTGGATTCACAATTTCTAATCTTCCATCTACTAATTCATAGCGATGATTCGTTCCATCATCGTAATTTAAATAATCTTCAAAACTGTAAAGTTTATCTTTGACTTCTGGCATGTCGATCGAAAATTTATATTGTAGGAACGATGACGGTTTGATAAATATCTCGCAACAACCACAGATAATCAACTAAAGCGAGATTACACAACGGCGAAGTATCGCTGACAATAATCATAGCCAACCGCGATCGCGCAGGTTTTGGACATCTCGCTCGAAGTCCTCAACATCGTAGTGAATGCAGATGCCGCGACTGGCGATGAGTTTTTGGAAATCAATCAGGTGCATTTGGGCAATTTTACTAGCCCGACCCAAGCTAATGCGTTCTTGAGCAAACAGAGCGATCGCAATTTCTCGCATCCAATCGGATTCGTTGAAGGTATCGATGCGATCGAGGGAATCGGGAAGGTTGAGGGTGATTTGCATAGCCAGCAGCCATCTCTACGATTCTATTTTAGGGTTCGACTGGGCGATTGAATCTTGGGGGGATTGAGGCACGAGGGGGAGAAGTTTTCACGAATCGGCTTGGGGAAGTTGTTTGCGATTGCGATCGAAAATTTCGTACAATCGCTTGCCAATTTCAATGGGAATTCCTAAAGCAGGAGCAACCAGTTTCACCGCTTCTATACCGCCAGCAAATACGACGCTCAAAATATCGATCCATTTGTGCCATTTTTGCGGATTATTTTGCTGCATACTGGCAAGTCCGCGATCGACGATATTGACGATTTCTGCGTCGGTGGCTTGGGGATTTTTGTTGCGGAGATCTTGCAGCAAATTTGCAACGTCATCGGTGGCTTCGGCTTGTTTGGGATCGGGAAAGGTGTAGTTGTTTTGGGTTACATTTTGACCTCCCTCCACGGTTCCGCCGAGGTTAACGGCTGCGTTGGGTGCGTTGAAGGTTCCGATGTTGAAATTGTTGTTATTCATAGGTGAGTTTGGATGGCGCTAGAACGGGTTAAAAGCAATCTTCAAAGTCCTCCCCTTGCCAGGTTCCGGCAAATTGCAACAAGTCTTCGGCTTTGGAACCTCGCAGAATCGGTTCGGCGATGATGGGAGGCAAGCTATCGGGTGGGGTTTGTTATTGCTGTTTGAGGAAGTGAAGAAAGTTGAGGACGATCGCGAGCAGCGAATCGGGGGTTGATTCGATTTCTTGAAGCAGTCGTTCTTTTAGAGTCATGGGTGGAGTCTCCTGGGGGGATAGAGCCGATGGTTCTATGGCGATCGGATAACGATCTCGTATCCCCCTTCAAGGCGGCAACTTGATGCTTCCGGACACTACTCACCTCATAAGCCTGGGTAAATACCTGAAAAATTCCCGCCAAATTTGTCGGTAACTGGGCATTGGGACTTTGTTTCACCACCTCGCACAGCATCCACAACAGCAACGGCGTTTCTCCGAACTCTCGTAAACGTCCCTGCAACTGCCGCCACATAACTTCCCCACGTTCTGGTAGATACGCTTCCACAAATATCTGCATCTGCGGTTCCGTTAGGGGTTGCATTTCCAGCTTTTGCTCAATTCCCGCATCTCCTCCCAAACTCAAATCCCGCGTGGTGAAAATTGCCGAAACCCGCGAATACTTGCGCCGAAATGCCGTTAATTGCGATCGCCCTTCTTCCGTGGGCAACTCGTTCATCCCATCCATTAGCACTAGCAACCGATTCTGAGACAAAAGGCGATCGAGTTGTACCCCATCCAACTCCAATCCGTGGCGGCGAAAGGCTTCTAGCATCAAAACCTCGATCGACTTTTTCCAATAGCGCAACTCCACCAACACCGGAATCGTATCGGCAGTCCCGGCAGAAAATCGATCGGCTTCCTCCAGCAATAACCTTGCCAGCGCCGTGGATTTCCCGGAACCGGGCCGCCCAACGAGCAACAAATGCCGGGTTTTTTCGTCAAACGCATATTTGCGCAACCCATCCAATACTGGCAGTCGTTCGATTTTTTCTGGCAGTTCTTCTGGCGGTTCTTCGGAGTTGTTCGGATTTGGCGTTCTGCGCGCGTCGTTTTTCGCCACCGTCTGCACCATCAACCCAAAATCAAAGGGCGATGCTTCTGCCTGTCCCAGCAGTGCCGTCGGTTTCCGACGTTCCCGTTCCTGGGCATCCGTCACCGTATAATAGTCCCACCATCGCCCGTATGCCTGGCGGATGGCGTTTAGATAAGGTAAAAAATCAGGCTGAAAGTCGATCGCCTCGGACATCTGCGGTGAGTGTTGGGGCTACTCTTTAATGTACTGAATATTTGGGAAAAATCTGGATTCAACGAATGCGAACCGATCGAAAAATCAACCCCAACCCCGATCGAGTAGTGCACTTCATACAGTACATTTCCGGTCAATACATCAGTCCTCGTTTTCGCTTTTCAAGCATCAAATTAGCTCGATGCCGACCTAAAAATTAGCAAGGTTCGCGAACCACAATTTCGGAGGTTTGTTCCGAAGGTGTGGCAACCGGGGCAACATCGCTAACGGTTTCTGCTGCCAGGGGAATTGCCACTTCAACCCTCGTTCCTCGATCTTTCCCCGGACTTTTGAGGGTGACAAATCCGCCCATTAGCTTCATAAACTTTTGAGCGATCGTCAAACCCAGTCCGCTACCGCCATAGGAACGAGTTGCCGAACCATCTTCCATCATAAATGCTTCAAACATTTGCGATCGCATTTTCGGATCGATGCCCACTCCCGTATCCTGAATTGCAACGACGGCAAAAGGCGTTTTCGGAGAGTTCTTCGTATCGGTCGCTTCGATCTTTGTCGAGATCGTAATCGTGCCGCGATCGGTAAACTTAATTGCATTTCCCAACAGATTGATAAAGACTTGCTTTAATTTTTTCGGATCGGCTTTGACTTTTATCGTTTTTTGGGAATACTTTCTCACCAGATTTAGCGATTTTTCTTGTAGTGAAGGAAGCTGTAAGTAAATTGCTTGAGCGAGGCAAGAATGGAGGTCGATCGATTTAATTTCGAGGTTTATCTCTTCCGATCGAACCCGATCGAACTCGAGCAACTCGCGAATTAAGCCAAATAATTGC
>JAXHUC010000143.1:0-16531 GCA_034189805.1 Cyanobacteriota bacterium | reverse complement strand
AATCTTGCCACGATTACATCCACATGAGCAATCAAGATTGTCGGGAGCCGGATGCACGGAAACGGGCACGTCCGGATCTAACGGAGAGGGGCGCTGGGTAATACCAGCCCTCGACTCTACCAAGAAAGGGAGCGCTCGGATAGTTGGGGGGAAGCATCAGAGTCTGAGTATTCAGTATGACCCCTAAGAATAACGATGCCAGCCCACATTTTGAATGCATTCATAGAGCCAGTGGGGTTTCCAACTTCCAGGTTCGGTAGCACGAACAATGGACCAGGCTACAGGGATGCCACATCCGGCTAACAACACCTTCATTGAGAGGACGGTGAATTTTTGAGCGATACTCGTCGCGTCCAAAGCCAGGGCGATGCGTTTTAGGTTTGAGGGAAGCCAACTCATCACCCACAACAATAATGGAGCAAAACATTGACTCACATCGAGATGACGGCGATGCTGTCCTTTTTTAGCATTCGCCTCTCGATCGGATTCTTTTAACCTCTGAGGCACAGCATTTATCTTTTCCCCATTCACCTGTGCGATGAATTTAGACACCCGAGTTAAACTACTCGATTGGGTCATCACCACACCAAAACAAAGCTCCATGTGGCTAGTCCGATGGCTTGAGGCAATGACAGGTGCGGCATTTGCTTGGATATAATTGACGACCACTCTTTGAGATGTTGATTTTTGAGCATTTAGGTTCAACCCATGCTGAGATTCAATTTCATTTTTCACCATTGTCACTCCACACTCACTCCTTTGTAAAAAACCTACACCTGTCAGGGGAGGTGAGGGAGGTGAGGAAGAGGGAAAGACGCGGAGCATCTCCTCCAAAATAGCGAGCCTGACTTCACAAACCGATGGGGACGTGAGAAAATAGCCAGTTGGGACACGCGCAGCTCGAACGTTACTTAAGCAACCAGTATGGATCTTGCAATTGAATGTCAAACCCGACCTGAAGGAATTAACCCGAGAGCGTTACGCCGTTCGGGTCAGATTCCAGCGGTCATGTACGGTCACGACGGCACCGAATCGATTTCGTTGACTGTCGATGAAATCGCTGTAAAGAAGCTACTTAAAGAACCTGCCGTCAACAACTCTTTGATCGATCTGACGATTAAAGACTCCGGTTGGAAAGGCAAAACCCTACTGCGGGAAGTTCAATCTCATCCGTGGAAAGGCTTTACCTATCATCTGAGCTTTTTTGCGATCGCCTCTCAAGATAGCGTGGAAGTCGAACTTCCGGTGCATTTTGTCGGAGAACCCTATGGGGTTAAAACCGAAGGCGGCGTTCTCGAAATGTTGATGGTCGCTGTTGCCATTAAATGCTCGCCCGATAATATTCCCGAAAGCATCGAAGTGGATATTTCCGAAATGCGCGTCGGTCAATCGATGCACGTTGGAGAATTGGTCTTGCCAGCGGGGGTAGAGGCGGCTGCCGATGCCAAACAAACCATCGTCTCGGTTCAAGGACTGCGCGGTAGCAAAACGGTTGACGAAGAAGAAGAAGAAGCCGAAGCCGAAGCCGAGGTCGAAGCCAGTTAAAAAGATTAAAGAGATTTATTCTTTACAGCTTTCGATCGCCACTTGGGAAAGAATCAGAGGAGCATCCTTTGGTTCTTTCTAGTCTTTTACTACCCGAAGATCGTGCATAAATATAACGTATACGGATTAGGAAACGCACTCGCCGATATTGAATTTGAGATTACCCCCGATCGCCTGCAAGCACTGAATATCGATAAAGGCGTGATGACCCTGATCGACGACGATCGCCACCACGAATTGTTGAACCAGTTGAGCGATTTGTCCTCCAAGCTACTGTGCGGCGGTTCGGCGGCGAATACGGCGATCGCCATCGGTCAGTTGGGAGGAAAATGTTTTTATTCGTGTAAAGTTGGCGACGACGACACCGGAACTCGATATCTCGAAGATCTAGTTCGGGGAGGTGTCGATACCAATTTTAAGTTAGACAACAGACCCGAAGGGATAACCGGGAAGTGCTTGGTGTTCGTCACCCCAGATGCCGATCGCACCATGAATACTTACCTGGGGATTTCCGGTAGCTTTTCACCAGAGGAACTGGTTCCCGAGGCGATCGCCGATTCGCAATATCTCTACATGGAAGGATATCTCGTCTCTTCTCCCACGGGAAAAGCGGCTGCAATCCGCGCGCGGGAAATTGCCGAAGCCGCTGGGGTGAAAACAACCCTGACCCTTTCGGACCCCAACATGGTGGAATTTTTTAAGCCGGGTTTGCTCGAAATGCTCGGATCGGGGGTGGACTTTCTGTTTGCCAACGAAACAGAAGCCTTGAAGATGGCCGACACTGAAGATTTCTCCGCAGCAATCGACCATTTCAAAACTCTAGCCAAAGGATTTGCCATCACTCGCGGTGCTGACGGTTCGGTGATTTTCGATGGAGACGAACTCATCGAAATCGACCCGGTTCCCGTCAAGGCGATCGATACGGTGGGTGCGGGAGATATGTACGCCGGAGCCTTTTTGTACGGTATCAGCAACGGCATGAGTTTCGCCGAAGCGGGAAATCTGGCTTCGCGCGCCTCGGCACGGATCGTCACCCAATACGGCCCGCGTTTGAGCGCAGAAGAAACCCGATCGCTGTTGATGGGATAAAGCGCTTCGGAAATCGCCAAAAGAGCGATCGAAAATCTGTTGGGTTTATAGCGGTTTTTACAAAGATAGAACCCAGACAATTGTAGGTTAGTGGTTGATATAGCCGTAAGGGCGGGTTTAATTGGGTTAGGGGTCATACTACCCTACGATCTAGTTTCAAAACCCGCCCTTCCCCTTCGGGGGTCAACCTAAACGAAAATTGCTATAAGTTGTGGAGAATGGGGAACTCCGGAATTTGGAACGAACCCCTATCACTTCCCCCATTGGGAAAATGGAAATTTCGCTAAGTTGGCATTGTAATATCTCGGATCGTGGGAGACTTCAGCCCCGATCCAATCAGGCAGTGAAATTTCTTGATTTTCGTCAGTGAGTTCTACTTCTGCCAAAATGAGTCCCTGATTTTCTCGGGCAAATTCATCCACTTCCCAGACCAAATTGCCGATCGGAATTTTGTATCGCGTTTTTTCGATCGGGGGTCGATCGCAAAGTCGATCGAGCATTTCGCGAGCATCTGCCACGGGAATCGGATACTCAAACTCCATGCGCGTTAATCCTGTCGTCGCCCCTTTGATGGTGAGGTAGCCTCGATCGCCAATTATCCGGACTCGCACGGTTTTGCTCTCATCGCTCGTGAGATAACCTTGAGCGTACGCTACGCCGGATGCGAGCGATCGCCATCGATCTCCCACCACCAAAAATTTCCGTTCGATCTCAACGGCCATTTCCTCAACTCCCTCGATCGCTTTCGGACGTGCTGTTTGTCGGATAAATTTTGGCGCTGCCCAGCTCTAGCCGACATTCGAGTTATTATCTCTTAGATAGAGTGCGGACGATCGACAATCGTCGCCCAACCTCAAACTGCCGGCCCTCGAATCTTTTCTGACAGCCTGGATTATGTCCTCTCGAACCGTTCCGAACGCGCCTAAAACGGCAGAGTCTCCCACGTCTCGAACGCTGTGGGGAGATGCGTGGCGGCGATTTCGTCGCGATCGCCTGGCAATGTTGGGGGCGATCGTTCTGGCGTTCGTTGCCCTCGCCGTCTCGATCGGACCGATGGTCTATACTACCCCGTTCGACGCGATCGATTTTACCCGAGCGAGCGCCCCGCCGAGCTGGCAACATCCCTTCGGCACGAACGATCTCGGACAAGACCAACTGGCGCGGGTACTGTCGGGAGGGCGGATTTCCCTGGCGGTGGGGGTGAGTGCGATGTTCGTGGCTATTTCCCTCGGAACCGCGATTGGTGCGGTTGCCGGATTTTTCGGAGGCATCATCGACGTACTACTGATGCGGTTGACAGACTTATTTCTCGCCCTACCTCAACTTCCCATGCTGCTGCTGGTGATGTATCTGTTTCAAGATGCTGTCAAAGCGATTGCCGGGGCGACATTGGGGATTTTTGCCCTAATCGTTCTCGTCATCGGTTCCCTAAATTGGATGTCTGTCGCGCGGTTGGTGCGAGCTAATTTTTTAACCTTGCGAGAAATGGAATTCGTTGCGGCAGCCCGAATTTTGGGGGCTACGCCTTGGCGCTTGATTTGGGTGCATCTAATTCCGAACGTATTTGGGACGGTGACCGTTGCCGCAACTTTGGCCGTGGGAACGGCGATTATTACCGAATCGACCCTCAGCTTCCTGGGACTGGGTTTTCCGCCGGATATCCCGACTTGGGGCCGAATGCTCTACGACGCGCGAAACTATCTCGAGTCGGCCCCGCATATGGCCTTATTTCCCGGTTTGGCGATTTTTTTAACGGTATTGAGTATTAACTTTATCGGTGATGGGTTGCGAGATGCGATCGACCCGCAAACGCGGCAAAAATGAGTCTTTCGATCGCCGTAAAAATTCTCAGAATAATATTATTGAAACCATATTGAGGTGAAAAAATTGGGGATGACGATCGAATTTTCTAAAACCATTATCGGTATTGCCGCGATCGCGATTGCCGGTTGCAACACATCGGTGGATACACCCTCTCAATCTCCGGCAGCCTCCGAACCCGCACCCTCTCAAACTGTTATCGAACCGGCGGCTACAACTTCGGAAACGCCCACCCGAGAACCCGAATCATCCCCAGAAGCTGCACCCACCGCACAACCTTCCGAGACAACTGCCGCCCAGAATTTCAATCCGGCGAACTCATCGAATGCACCCTTAGAAGTGGGATATCTTTCCGAACTTGAAGGAGATATTAGCTGTCGTCAAACTGGGGGCATCCTCGCCTATGCCGAAACCGAGAACTATCTCGTCTACATCTGCGCCGATGCCGACGATCCTTCCCAACCTCGCTACTATCGCAGTTTCGATCGCGACGGCAATCCCGGCTTAAATTTGGAAGCGACCGATTACGATCCGTTCAAAGGTCGATATTTCGAGTTTACAAACAACGAATATTCTTATTTACTCCAAATTCCGACCGGGGCGACTCCCAATCCCCGATTAACCGTCCAGTTTCCTGATGGAGAAGCGATCGAAGAAGAAGTGACGCGGTACTTAGCCAAGAAGGAAGTGGAGTAAGTTGGCAAAATCGAGCCTTATTGCCGATCGCTCTTTGCATTCGATTTTGCATTCGATCGACTGATGTTGCTCGGGCAAAAGATGGTCGATACACAGATACAATATAAAGGGTCGGTCGTACGATCGCACCTCCCTCGTGTCTCAGGTCACTCGCAAAAACTCGTACGATCGCGCTAACATTACACGCCGATCGCATTATTTTCAGTAAAAACCCCCGATACTAGAATTATCGAGTTCAAAGCTCAACCATGTCTCCTCAAATCCAACTCATTCCTGGCGCTATTTCGGAAATCCTTGCTTCAGTGGCGGATACGGGATATTTAACGGTCGGCGATCGCTACGGACTGATGGCAGCCACTCTCGATGAGTCTCTCTCGGAGGAAGATCGACTCTCGGCAAACCGCCTGTTAAGGGCTGTGCTGCGAGGACGAGTGAAGTTAGCCTAACGACCTGGGCGCACTCACCCTGGAGACAATGACAATGGCAACATCAATCGAAACCTCAATCAAAACTTCAATTGAAAGATAAGTTCGATCGCTCGTCTGCCCGGTCTCAGAGTTCTCTCAACACCGATCTCTAGATACCGAGCATATCGTACTCAAACCGATTCAAGTCTACGAAATGACGCTCGATCTCTCAATCTTCTCCCTGTCGGATGAGACGATCGGGTGGGAAGTATTTTGTAAGCATTGGGCCAATGCGCTACGCGCAGGCTGTGCCTACAGCCGTCAACAATTTGTTTATTTCAACTTTCCATTTTACTGCCTCTTTGTTTCGCCCCAAAAGTTGGCCAAAAGTTAGCAGTTCAAAGAGTTTCGTAGACTTCCAACTCCTCCAGGAAGCGAGAACTCTAATTCAATCAATACTCATTTAACGTAAGCATTCAGGTATCATGTACGAGGAAAAATAATGTAAGGGCGGGTTTAGCAATATCTTAGGAGACTTGCTCAAAATTTTAAGTCAAAACCCGCCCCTACCCATTGTTACCCCATCAGGATCTCAAATGAAACCTGAATCCGTTACGAGAGCTAGGCTTTTGGAGCTGCCAAAAAGCTGACTGCTTACCTTTCTATCTCCACATTATCTCCACATACTTTATTGTCTTTTATTAAAGAGATCGGTATTCACTGACTCGATCTTAAATATTTAATATTCAGATCTTCAGATCGGTATTAAAATTGAAATTAAATAGACCGATTCGGAACTAGATAAGCTCGAACTTATTAAGAAATAATACTTTTACCTTATTTCTGAGTAAATATCCACCTTAAATGTCAAGGTTTTATTCAATCAAAATGCAAGATTATTTCAGGTTTTTCAAACTTTTAAATTATTTTGTTAAAGCAAAACTTGTTTTCCGTAAATATACGGATTTTAAGAGTATTTAATATTCTTGAAATCATTCTCTAGACATAGAAGAAATTCTGGTGCTATGATGCGATCGAAATCACTTTTACACTTCTCGAAAGTGAACAGCATCTTTTTTATCAATATCTTGTATTTTTGAATACAGATTTAATTCTTTTTCATGAAATGCAACTTGAACTTTATTGTTTTTAAATAAAAACTTAGCACTCAATAAATTTTAGACTTATTTGAGTTTAATGATTTTTTTAACATATAAATTGCTAAGTCCTTATTTGTAAATAGTAAAATTTACTACTTGCAAAAAATCGATCGTTTGCTTTTTAAAATAATGAATTTTGTTGTCATTACGTCCAAATCGATCTAGTCTTCAGGGGGAAATATGCCATCAAGCCAAGCTGTGCCAACAACCCAGCGTCTTACCGATCGATTCAAAAATATTTGCAAATCGCGATTTACCGGTCAACTCGTCATCCAATCCCATTCCCAACGATGGACGTTTTATCTGAGTGAGTCTCATCTGATTTGGGCTGATGGGGGCGCTCATCCGAAACGACGCTGGAAGCGGCTGTTCGAGCGCTTTTGTCGAGATCTTCGTCTCGAGACGATTTCACCTCGCAACTCAGATGAGCTGGAGCACGATCGATATCACGTTCTGAATATCTTACTCAAGCGCAAACTCGTCACTCGGGAGCAGGTTACTCAGATCCTCGAAAAGGCGATCGCCGAAATTTTATTCGATATCCTTCAGGAAGAAACTTGGGCATCTCTGGAATATCGCCAGAGATCGACCTCAACTCATTTTCTCTGGGAATCTGGAATTAAAGTGCCCATCGCCCGGATTGCTGTCGCTCGATCCCTCCAGAATGCAAAAACAGCTTGGAATGCTTGGTGCGATCGGGGCTTGGAAAGTGTTTCGCCCAATTTAGCTCCTGCGACTCAACCCCACATCTCACCGGCGAGTCCCAATTACAAAACCCTCAACGCCCTTGCTCGTAAGAAGCGAACTCTCAGGGAAATTGCAGTCCATTCTAATCGAGACGAATTCGACATCGCACGACGGCTGTTTCCGTATCTTCGTCAAGGAGAAATTAAATTAATTAAAGTCGCCGATATCCCGTCTAAGAAGATCGCCGCGCAAAAGAAAGCCGCAGCAGAAGTCGAACCGAAACAAGAACGCCGCCAATTCGCTCAGTCCCACGAAGCGCTCGATACCACTCTAAGGAACTTGAAGAAGGCGCGAGCGACCGGCAAATTAGAATGCACCGACGGATACGAGCGCTGGCAGTTCTTCTTTCGTTCTGGCAATTTGCTGTGCGTCAGCGGTGGTAACGATCGCTCCCGACGTTGGTATCGCGCCCTGCGGCAATACGGTCAAGACTTTTACGAAGCCAAGCTACCGCGCTCTTTTGCCCGAGGGCCTTGGGAATATCACTTACTCGCACGAGGGTTATCCGAAGAGCAGCTCGATCCGGTTCGGGCCCGCAAAATCTTGGGTTGCTGCGTTCGGGAAGTCTTATTCACCGTCCTCTGTCGCCAGGGCGTGAAACATCAGTGGTTCGCCCTCGAACCGCCCGAGATCGCTGCGGGTTTAACTCTGGATATCGAAAAAGTATTGACCTGGGTGCAGCCGCTTCTGAAGCGAAAACAGGCCTTGAAACTACCGCCATTTTGCCCGAATTCATCCCCTGTCTTGCGCAAACCCGTCGGTCGGGATACGACCATTGGTATGAGTCGCTTGCTCATCGGACAATACTCGTTTTGGGATATTGCCTTAGAAAAAGATCGCTCGGTCATTGAAGTCGCTCGATCGGTTTTACCGCTCGTCGGACAAGGCGCGATTAAGCTGCGTTCTATTCCCGATTTAGTCCCTCCGATCGTCCCCAACCCCATTGTCCCAAAATCCCCAATATCATCTGTCGAGCGCGATCGACCTGCTGCTCCCCTAATTGCCTGTATCGACGACAGTCCGAAGGTATGCGAAGCGATGAAAACGATCGTTACCGATGCGGGCTATCGATTTTTGGCGATTGAGGATTCCGTGCGAGCCATTCCCATCTTGCTCGATCGTCAGCCCGATTTAATTCTCCTCGATCTGGTGATGCCGATTGCTAGTGGATACGAGGTGTGCGCTCAAATTCGGCGCATCTCCCGATTCAAAGAGACACCGATCGCGATCGTCACGGGAAACGATGGGGCAGTCGATCGCTTTCGAGCAAAAATCACCGGAGCATCTGACTTTATCGGCAAACCCATCAAGCGCCAGCTTTTGCTGCGACTACTCGATAAATACGTACCGATACAGCACGAAGTTCGATCGCGGTAACAATTCAGTTATCGGAGGATTGGCTCGAAAACATCAAAGGCGATCGAATTCAACGGGTCGATCGCCTTGAGAATCATGGTTTATGAAATGAATGGAGCCTACGGGAATTGAACCCGTGTCCGCACTGGGTATTGACTTACCGCTCCTTCACAGGTTTAGCCTTTCTTATCCTCAAGGCGGGAACCATCACTTATCCCCGATGGTGGGATTCTCTGGTAAAGTCTTTACCAACTCATTGACCAGAGGCAAATTGTTGGTGCATCCGTTGGGGTTAAACTCACAGTCCTTAACGGAGTCGAACTACGAGTAGCGTCTTACTTAGATAGTAATTTTTAGGCTACGAGGGCCTCTTGACGCTGGAAGTTTACGATGTTGTTCGCATTTACTTTTTTGTTTGAGCCTTTGATTTACGAGAGGAGACTCACTCTCGACCTGTATCACGGCACAGCTTTCGCCAGCACGTCGAAACCATTAAGGCCCCACGTACTTCTTAGTATACTACAATTTGGATGAATCGTCGGATAAATGACGATCGAACCGGCCATAACCCCTATCCTGCGGCTATCCCTGGGAAGGGGGAAACAGTTCTGAGAGGGTAACGATTTGGTATCCTCGGCTTTGGAGTTCGGGTAACACGATTTCGAGTACCGAGGCAGTACGTTCGCCTCTTCCTTCGCTGTCGTGCAGTACGATGATATCCCCAGGACGCACGTTGGCGAGGATGTGACGGGCGGCAAATCGGACGGAGGGAATACTGGTATCGTAGGGAAATACGGAACCGAGGGCCACTTGATAGCCGTGCTGTTGGGCCGTGGCAATCATTTGCCGATCGTACCAACCCGATCCCGGTCGCATCCAGCGCGGGGTGGTAAATTCCGATAAGGCAGCATCTGTTTCGAGTAAGGCCGCTTCAAAATCTTCTGGAGAAAGGTCGATGCTGGGTTCGTCTTGGGTGAGGTGATTGCCCAGTTCGTGTCCTTCTCGAATCGCTTGCATGACGAGGGGTTCGTTACCGGACATTCGAGAGCGAATCAGGAAGAAGGTGGCGCGCGCGCGATGGCGGGCGAGGACTTCCAAGATTTTGGGGGTGGCGATCGCATCGGGTCCATCGTCAATGGTAAGGGCGATCGTCCGATCGTCGGTTTCGCGAAAGTATACGGCCCCAGGGGCGATCGCCGAGACGATCGACAGCAGCCACCGGGGTTGGAAGAAGAGTAGAACTGCAATCGCCAGCAGGGAGATCGCACCGGAACCCAATAATTTGAAGATCGGTTTTCGCCCGATCGTACTTCTTAAAAATGCCAAGTTTCAATCTCCAATACCAACTCAATTTGTTTCTTATTTTAGGATGAGTGGTGGGAAAATTTTGGCTTGATTCTTGTTTGAGATTAGCTGTTCGTCGATCGCAGAATAAACGAAGTAGTCTTTAGGCTTGGAATGAATTATCCAACGAAAACTTTGCGTCTGTATCTGGAAAATCCAAAAAAGTCAATCGATACTTTCATCATAGTGAGATGATAGAAAGTGAAAATTTTCTCCTTCTTTTTTTTTCCAATATTTAATACATTAGATTGAAATTCTCGACAGAAAAAATTAATAACTTTTTCGCAAACAGCTAAAGTCTTTAGCGTCAAAGCTGAAGACTTAGAACTGAGAGTTTAAAGCTCCAGATCTACTACAAACTGGCGATGGCTTCTCGCAATTGTCCCCCATGGGCGCTCAAAACCTGCCTACCTTTTTCGGCATCCACATTCGTCCAGTGCATCAGCAGAGCTAATTTCACCTGCCGATCGCTTTTTTCAAGTAAAACGGCCGCCTCTTGCCGACTCAAATCTGTCAAGTCGCAGATCGTCCGCAAAGCGCGATCGTGCAGCTTTCGGTTCGTCACCGCCACATCCACCATGCGATTGCCGTAAACTTTCCCCACCTGTACCATTGCCCCGGTGGAGAGGATATTCAGCGCCAGTTTCGTCACCGTTCCCGCTTTCAACCGCGTCGAACCCGCCAGGACTTCAGGTCCGGTTATCAGGCGAATATCGACATCGACCTCGATTTGTACCTGTTCTTGGGGAACGCAGGCGATAAATACCGTCGTCGCGCCCCGTCCTCTGGAAGCTTGTAGCGCCCCGCGCACGTAGGGTGTCGTGCCCCCGGCCGTGATGCCCACCACCACATCGATATCGCGCACTCGATGTTGGGCGATCGCTTCGACACCATCTTCCGATCGATCTTCCAACCCCTCGGAACTGCGCACCAAGGCTCCGGCTCCTCCAGCAATGATACCCTGCACCATCTCCGGTGGCGTGCAAAAGGTGGGGGGACATTCTGCCGCATCCAACACGCCCAATCGCCCGCTAGTTCCCGCGCCGACGTAAAACAGCCGTCCTCCGCGTCGGAAAGCTCGGGCAATGCATTCGACGGCTTCTGCGAGGGGTTCGCGCGCGGCGGCGATTGCTTCGATGGCTCGGGCATCTTCCCGATTGAATAAATCGACCAATTCCAGCGCGCTCAAACGATCTAAATTCTGGGTGTTGGGATTGCTTTGTTCGGTGAGCAGATACCCGCGATTTTCCAAGTCCTTCACAGCAAACCTTCCAATCTCCGACGCATCTCATCGAGTTCGGGATCGGACATTTCGGGTTCCGAGCTGTCTTCCGCGTCGGGTTTCGGGTTTTCCGGCGACCACTCCATATCGTCCATGTTGGTTTCGGGCGGCGCGAGAAACACTCGCTCTTCGTGGGTTTGCGGTACGAATCCTTCTGGAATCAACTTTGTTTCGTAGCCGCAATTTCGGCAAAATTCTTCGACTTCTTGGGAATCGATCGATTCTGCGGTGGGAACGTGAAAATCTTGAGCCTCCAGAAGCATCGCATAACGAGTTGCATCATCTTCGGACTCAAACATCATCACGATATTGCGTTCGCTGCCATCGCCAGACGCGAGTCGAATCGTATGAATGCCCTCGTTATTCGTTCCAGCATTAAATAGTAGGACAAATACTCGCATATATAGTCAATATATTTTATTCGCTCGTTCTTTCTACTATCTTATATGATGAACGCTGATGTGATAGACGTAAAATCCCAACATCTCAATGACTCAAAGATCCCGTTTGACACTCTCCCCACCTCAGCCGCTGACTAGCTCGGAGGAAGGGTCATTTGCATATTATACGATGACCGAGCGGTTGCCGAATTTATGTCACACATTGATACAAGAGAATGAGTTTTCTGAAGAAGTTGCCGGTCAGTTTGCTAACTTTGCCCAAGAAGTTCGATCGCACAGAGTCAGCCTGCTACACGATTTAGAAGCCCCAGATTTTAAGGAGTGGGAAGGCTATTTAGAACCGTATTTAGGTCAAACTTGGCTCGAAGTTCCCTGGTTTTTTGCCGAAGTTTATTTTTATCGAAAAGTTCTCGATATCGCGGGATACTTTGAGGATGGGGAATGGCAAAACATCGATCCCTATCAATCTCAAAAAATTAAGGGATTAGAAATGTCCCTCGACTCCATTCGCCAATTTAGCGATCGCCTCGATAATATTGATGGTAACTGGCAGCCGTCGGGATGTCTGATACTACTTTATTTTTCTCTGTGGGGAAATCGCGTCGATTTAAGTTTGTGGTCGGTGGAAGAGGGCGATCGCTCTGATATCGATCTCGAGACGCAACAAGAAAAGTTATTGGTCAACGATACGCGAAAGCTAGTTGACTATTTAACCCTCAGATACCACAAGCGAATTGATATTATTGTCGATAATGCCGGATTTGAACTGATTTGCGATTTGGGTTTGGTAGACTTTTTATTAGGAAGTCAAATTGCCGATCGGGTTCACCTTCATGTAAAGAGTTATCCAACTTTTGTTTCTGATGCGACTAGCGAAGATGTGGTACAAACGATCGAGTTTTTGACGGCAGACGAGCATCCGGAACTCAAACGCTTCGGACTGCGCTTGAAAAATTACTTAAATTCCGATCGCTTGTGGTTGTGCGACGATCCGTTTTGGACTTCTCCTCTTGCGGCTTGGGATATGCCCGACACCTTGTATGAAGAATTAGGTCAATCGAGTTTAGTTGTTGTCAAAGGAGATGCGAATTACCGCCGATTGCTCGGCGATCGTCACTGGGAACCGACGACATCTTTTGCTGATATTCTTAGCTATTTTCCCGCACCGATGACAGCACTGCGAACTCTAAAATCAGATATTATTGTTGGTTTATCAAACGAACAACTTGAATCTTTAGAACGCGAAGAAAATTCTTGGAGAACGAGTGGAGAATGGGGAGTTATTCAAACAGCTTTTATTCCAGAATAATTTCTGATTTTTGACATTTCCCATCTCTCAAAATTCAAACTTTGGGTAAAGGACAGAAATATCCATTCTTAGAAATTTTTGTTTGGATTTTACTGTCCTTTTTTAATTTGAGATTCGGAAGGTTTGAATTTCTATATTAAAATTTAATAAATCTATCTTTTGTTCGATCGCTTAATTTTTTAGTTCGTTTTTTACAAAAAGATAGTTTTCTACGTCGCTGCGGTCGTCGTTTGGATCGGTGAACTGACCGGACTAGGTATCGTTACTGTTGGGGGAAACATAGAAATGTGTCGGTCGAGTGGCGGTCTCGATGAGGTGAAATTCCGTAAAGTGGGGGAGAAAGCGAGCCACGATCGAGCTTCCTCCCAGCCCACTTAAAAATTTGCGTCGGTTTATCCTCGGCTTCGATCGCGAGCGCTGACAACAGCAATTGTCCTACAGGTGCAAGCGCGATCGCTCAACGGGTTCGTGCCCCGAAATCGGATTTCCCCTCAGCAAGTCTTATGGGTGGTTCATTCGACTTTTTCAATAACAACCGTCAGTCGCGCTACCAGTGCGCCAATAGCTCCGAGTGCGGCTAAGATGGGGGCGATCGCGATCGCTAAGGCGCTACCGACAAGTCCGATGGTGAGAGGAATTTCTAGCAGCGTGCTGCCCGATTCGTTTTTGAGGATAATTCGTCGAATATTGCCTTGATGAATTAATTCTTTCACTTTGCTCACTAAGGTATCGCCGCTAATTTGAAATTCTTCGACGCGGACTCGATGGGGGGTTTGAGGGATTTGAACTTCCGGATCGATCGGTGGCATATCGGAAGGGGGAATAGGTTCTTGGGGAATATTTACGGGTTCACTCATGGATCTGCTTTCGATCTAGATTATTTATTGAGGTCGATACTTTACATGATAATTTCAAATTTTCCAACCGACCGTTACGGATTTCCTACCCTAGAAAGCTTTGTTTTCCCGCACTCGCTCGTACCACCGCAACAAAATCCGCCCCAATTGAGCGGAGTTGTGACGCACGCTACCGGTAACCTCGTCTTCGGTCATGATATCGGCTCGCAACACTTGCCGCCCCAGTTTTTCGACCGCATCGCGATCTAAGTCCACTGGATGGCACTGCTGCTGGGCGTAGCGAATTAAGGCGCGCGCTGAGGGCATCGTTTTCTGGACGAGAACGGTGTCGAACAGGCGTTTGTCGTTGCAAGCCTTATCGATCGCCCGAACGTGTGCTGAGACGCTGTAACCGTCGGTTTCTCCAGTTTCCGTCATAATATTACACGCATAAATTTTCGGCACGCGGACGCGCTCGATAGCGGCGACGATTTCCGGCACGAGCAGGTTGGGAATCACGCTCGTATATAGGCTGCCCGGACCGATAATAATCAAGTCGGCTTCGCGAATGGCTTCAAGGGCTTTCGGCAATGCCGGGGGATTTTCCGGGATACAGCCGAGGCGAACGATTTTCCCTCGCGCCTTGGTAATGCTCGATTCGCCTTCTATCCGGCGACCGTCTTCGAGTTCGGCCCACAGGTTCACATCTGAAAGGGTTGCGGGTAAAACTTGCCCTCGAATCGCTAAAACACTCGAACAAGCGGCGATCGCCTGTTCCAAATCCCCCGTCACCTCGCTCATCGCCGTCAGAAACAAGTTGCCGAAACTGTGACCGCTCAAACCATCTCCCGCTTGGAAACGATACTGAAACAATTCCGTGAGGAGTTTTTCCTCGCTAGCAAGGGCGGCGATACAGTTGCGAATATCCCCCGGCGGTAGGACTCCAATTTCCCGCCGCAGCCGACCGGAGGACCCCCCATCGTCGGCAACGGTCACGATCGCCGTAATGTTAGCGCTGTAGGCTTTCAATCCTCGCAATAGCGTAGATAGACCCGTGCCTCCCCCAATAGCGACAATTTTCGGACCGCGATTGAGTCGCCGTTGCGCGAGCAGCACATCCACTAACTCTTCGCTGCCCCCCGGTTGCAATGCCGATTTAATCGATCCCAACGTCCGAGTTTGTCCGAGAAACACCAGCACCATACCCACGATAATCACCACAGGTCCGCTGATATAACTGGGAACGAGGCTGGTAATCTGCCGCAAAAAGCTGGTGACGAACTCGATGAAGTTATGAACGGGAGTTTGATTCGTCCAAATCGCCAAACCGAGGCTAGTTAAAATTACCCCACCCGCACTTGCCAGCAGCCAGCGCTTGATAGACAATCCAGGAGCGAGCCATTTAAACCACTGACTGATTCGATAGGGAGCGCGGGAGCGGGATTCGCGCTTGCTAACCTGTAGATATTGTTTCATATTGCCCAGGATACACTGTCTTACCTTACCCCCTTTCGATAGAGGGAGGAAAACTGACCGCTCGTGGTAAACTGCTTGACTGACTGGGGGTTCGCTATGCTAGGTGAATTGAACGGCTAGTTGATGGAGTCAGAGCAGACGGCAAATTTTATGGCAGAACCACTAATCGAACTCAAAGGCATTTCTAAGGCATTTGGAGATAAAGTTATTCTCAATCGCATCGATTTAAAGATTTGTCAGGGAGATGCAATGGCTGTAATCGGTCCTTCGGGAACCGGAAAGTCTACGATTTTAAGGATTATTGCGGGTTTGCTCGAACCCGACGAAGGGGAAGTGTATCTTCGGGGACAGCGCCGAAAGGGATTGATCGAAGATGGCAGAGATCCCATTGGCATTGGTATGGTGTTTCAGCAAGCCGCCTTATTCGACTCTCTCACGGTTGATGAGAACGTGGGATTTCGACTTTACCAGAATTCTAAATTACCCAGAGCTAAAATTCGCGAACTGGTCGATCGCACTCTCGAGCAGGTGGGTCTGGCTGGAACGGGTCAACTCTACCCGTCAGAACTCTCTGGCGGGATGCGCAAGCGGGTGAGTTTCGCGCGGGCGATTATTGCGAACCCCGAAGATCCTACCAGCAATCCGGAAGTCTTGCTCTACGACGAACCCACCGCCGGTTTAGACCCGATCGCCTCGACAGTCATCGAAGATTTGGTGCGCCAGTTGCGGTGTTTGGAAAACTGCGCCTCTCAAACCTATCTTATGGTCACTCACCAAGACAGTACCATTCGCCGCACGGCCGATCGCATCGTTTTTCTTCACCAGGGCAAAGTACAGTGGAAAGGAAGTGTAGACGATCTCGATACCACGGACAATCCACTCGTTCAACAGTTTCGCACCGGTAGTATCAACGGTCCAATCCAGGTTGGAGGGAATTAGGCTAGTAGAGAAAGCAAAAAGCTCGAGCGATGTGATGAGAAAGCTCGAGCTGATGTGAAATATGAACCTGGCACTGAGCTATTTTCCCAGAGGGCTACCCCTCAAGTATCTTCGCCGCTGAAA
>JAXHUC010000142.1:0-16571 GCA_034189805.1 Cyanobacteriota bacterium | reverse complement strand
CTGTCTTTTTCTCCGAGTTCTTAGCTATGCAGAGGTTTTCATCGGTTTGGGTTGTACGCTCGAGGCATCTATCGATCGCTCGAAAGCTGCTACCGCTGTGGCGACCCCATCCTCAGCTTGAATTCGATCGCCTAGTTCCCGTGCCCGATTCTGCATACTCTCATCCGTTGTTGCCTGGTGAATCGCGGTGGCAAGGGCATCTACCGTTAGTTCCGATTGAGGGATCGGTTGCGGGCCAACTCCCAACTCGGTAATTTTCTTACCCCAGAAAGGTTGGTCGGCGAAAAAAGGCGCAACGATCGACGGAACCCCCGATCGCAATCCAGCCGCCGTCGTTCCCGCCCCACCGTGATGGACGACAGCCGCCATTTTAGGGAACAGCCAGTCGTGGGGAATCGAATCGATTTTAAACACGGTGTCGGGTAAGGTGCGATCGCTCAACCCGCCCCATCCCGTGAGTAGAATGCCCCGCCGTCCGGTTTTTTCGAGTGCCGCAAGGATTGTTTCGGTTAGGGCTTCGGGATTGCGTCCCTTCATACTGCCGAACCCGATATATACCGGCGGTTCCCCCGATTCGAGAAAATTCACTAAATCCTGTGGAGGTTGCCAGTCTGCGGGACGCGGTAGAAACCAGTAGCCCGTCATGTGGATGTTTTCGTGCCAATCTGCGGGTTCGGGAACAACGCTGGGACTCACGCCGCAGAACACCGTATCTTTATTTTTGTACTGTCGCCAGGACGGTCCCCACCAGGGCAGCGGCGGCAAACCGAGAGTAGACTGCCGCCACTGGTTCACTTGACGGCGAAAGGGTTGCCAGAACAATTGCTCGGTTGCCAGATAGGTCAGTTGATTGTAGAGTCCCCCCAGGCGCACCCCCGATGCTGTCATCAAGTTGGGAAACTCTCGGGTTCGCAGAATCGGTTGCACGATCGGCAAATAAGCAGGAATAGCCAGTTTCTCGGCAATGTGGTAGCCGCTAAAGGCCAGCGGCGCGTAGAAAATGGCTTCTGCATCTTGGCAGGCTTTCCACGCATCGACAAACTGACGTTCGTTCAAAGGACGGGCAATTTCGGCATAGAGGCGGAAAAAGTCGATCGGATTTCCCGACGACTCCAGCAAGGTTTGACCGATTTCCCCTTCCAAGGCAGCGCGGGCATCTCCTTCTAGGGGGGCGAAGTCTAAACCGAAATCGGTCACAAAATCTTTAAATCCGGGGGTGGTGGCAAATGTTACCTCGTGTCCGGCGTTTTTTAGCCCCAATGCCAGGGCAAGATAGGGCTGAACGTCACCCCGCGACCCCAATGTCAAAACAGTAATTCGCATGATGCTCTCTTGAATCTTGGATATTTTTAGGTCTGAATTGGACGATTGGAGTTGAAGCGTCGGTTCGTTCTAGGACTAGTCTAGCGATTTTGGGGGGCGATCGGGCTGTAGGCGCTCGGGAAGCTAAATTCTCACAAGATCTACCCGGTCTCTCTTTCCTCGTATTGGGTGAATTACTATGGTAAATGCCGCAGTATAGGAGTGCGATCGCCATGAGTGCCAAACAGCCCCCAGGAGTCGAAAGTTTTTCCTGGAAACAGAAAATTCAGTGGGTTCGCCAACCCATGGAATTGCTCGAAACCCTCACCGAGGAATACGGCGATACGTTCTGTGTGGCGGGGGGAAGCAAAAAAGCGTCGGTGATTTTCACCAGCAACCCCCAGGGAATTCGAGAAATTTTTGCCACCGATCCCAACAGCCTTGATGCTGGGATCGCTGCGGGGGTGAGACTGCCGTTGCTCGGGCCCAACTCCCTGATTGCCCTGGATGGAGAACGTCACAAACGCCACCGCAAGCTGTTGATGCCACCGTTTCACGGGGAACGGATGCGCGCTTACGGGGAGTTGATTCGCGAAATTACCCATCAAGTGACGGAAGAATGGGCGATCGGATCTGCGTTTCCCATGCGGCAGGCAATGCAAGCCATTTCGTTTCGGGTGATTTTAAAAGCGGTGTTCGGAATTGCCGACGGCCCCCGATACGATCGCCTCAAAACCGCTCTCATCGCGCGGCTGAATCCCCGTATTCCTCTAGTCGGCACTCTGATGTTAATGTTTCCCGTCCTGCAAAAAGACTGGGGGCCCTGGAGTCCCTGGGGGCAGATGATGGAACAACAGCGACAAATCGACAAACTCCTCTACGCCGAAATATCCGATCGCCGCGCCAATTTCGACTCTTCCCGCACGGATATCCTGTCGCTGATGATGGCGGCACGGGATGAGAACGGAGAAGCCATGAGCGATGAGGAACTCAGAGACGAGCTGATTACCCTGCTCGTTGCCGGCCACGAAACGACGGCAACGGCGCTGGCATGGGCGCTGTACTGGGTTCACCATCAGCCGGAAATCGGGGAAAAGTTACGTCGGGAACTCGATGGGTTGGCAGAAAACGCCCATCCGAACGGACTAGATCCAAATGAGATTCTGAAGTTGCCCTATCTTAATGCCGTCGTGCAAGAAACCCTGCGGATGTACCCGGTGGTGATGTTTGCTTTGCCACGATTGGTGAAAGCACCGGTGCAAATCTTGGGTTACGATTTGGAACCGGGGTCAGTGATTAGTCCGTGTATTTATCTGACGCATCACCGCCCGGATTTGTACCCAGAACCCAAGCGCTTCAAGCCGGAACGCTTTCTCGAAAAGCAGTTTTCGCAGTCGGAATATTTACCTTTTGGTGGGGGAAATCGCCGCTGTATCGGTTTGGCATTTGCCCTATTTGAGATGAAATTGGTGCTAGCGACGGTTCTCTCGAATTGGGAGATGGAACTGGCGAGTTCCCAACCGATTAAACCCGTCCGTCGGGGATTGTTAATTGCGCCGGAGAATGGCGTGCCGATGGTGGTGAAGGGGAAGCGAACTCACCCGCAGCCGGTGCTTGGGCGATCGTAACCCAGTGCGGTGAGATAGGGTTGGAGTCGATCGCAGATTCGATCGGTATTACGTTCGATTTCCGGCAATAGTTGCACCGGACGGGGTTGAATGAGGCGATCGTAATCGATCGTCTCTGTGGGTTCTAAGCTGAGGAATGTCAGGATTTTGCCGATGGTGGCTTCGGGTTCTTGGCAAAGTTCCTCAAATTTAATGTTGATATAGTCGGATTCGGGAATGGCAGAAATATTTTCTAAAAAGTAGCTTGTTGATTCGATAGTTCCTTTGATAACTTGTTTCAAACCCAATTCTAAAAACTGGGAATAAATAACTCGATAGAAATAGCGCAGCCAAGGCTTATTGAAAATTTCCCGATATTGTTTGGAAAGAAGAGCGGTATATTCATTCCATTCGGAGAATAGGGTGCGAGCCGCTTTTATTTTTGAATTCATCATCTGGAGCGGATGGCGATGAATAAAAATAAATTTTGCTTGGGGAAAAGATTCTTTTATCTCGCGAAATTGGGGATAATCCCAAGGATTTTTGAGAAGTAAAAGTTTATGAGCTTCGGAAATAAATTGAATCTTTTGGCAGATTTCGATAAATAACTGTCGATTCTCTGGAGTGATTTGAGAGTCGTAACCGGCATTTTTGAGAATGAAGCCGTATTCTTCTGATAGATGGGGGGTTGCAGAAACCCGATCGATTCCCCGATCTCCAATTCCTTTGGCTTGAAATAGATGTTCGAGTTCTTGAATTGCTTTGTCTTCCGTTCGATTTATAAAATTAGAGACGACTTCATTATATTTAATAATATGATAAGCTTTAATATAATTGAAAAGTTGGGTTTTAACTAAAGTTTGATAGAGTAATGTTGTTCCCGATCGATGATCGGCCATAATAAAAACAGGCGCAAACTGTGTATCTTTGATTTTACTAAAATAAGTAATATCTAGATTACTATTAGTTCGATCGCTCATGGCTACGTTATTCAATGAATGAGAGAATTCAATATCGAAAAATCGAGATAGAACGCGATCGTAGCACGAGTTGTTGAGAATGCGAATTGTTGTAATCTAGCAACGTCGTACCAAACCCCTGCCACCCGAACCATGTCTGCCACCGCAAAACGCAAAATCACATTTCCCCTCACTCTCGATACCGCCTCACAAACCGCCTCACTCATCGACTGCGAAGCCGCCTATCTGGAAATGGGGAAAGGCGCGCCGCTACTGATGCTGCACAGCTTTTTCGCTGAAGCCAGCGGATTTTTGCCTTTGATGGAACGGTTAAACACGCAGTTTCGCTGTATCGGTTTGGATATGCTGGGATTTGGGGAGTCGTCGAAGCCGGAAATTCGCTATAGCGTGGCGGCGGAAGTTCGCTTTGTGACCGAATTTATCGATCGCCTCGACCTGTCTGGGTGCTATATTTTGGGTCATTCCTTTGGCGGTTGGGTGGGGACAGCGTATACGTTGAAATTTCCCGATCGCATTTCTGGACTCATCCTTGCCGCACCTGCCGGGATACGGGACGATTCTCTGCGCGATCGGAACACGCCCTTGCAATTTCTCCTCAACCCCAGCCCTCTTGTCGATTCGGGACTCAGTGCAGCAACTCCCATCGCCAGAATATTAGGGAAACGGGAACAACTGGCGAAAATCAAATGGTTTCGGAAACAACTGATGACGCAAGCTGCGGGACGTTCGTTCGTTACCCAGCGACTCACCGGCATCAAAGGTGCGGAAACCGTCGATACGCAAATCCACCAGATTGCCCAACCCACTCTCGTTTTTGCCGGGGAACTCGACACAACCATTCCTTTGCATCACTGCCAAACCTACGCCGAGAAAATCCCCAACGCGAAATTGGTGGTAGTTCCCGGTGCAGATCATAGTTTGCCGCAGAAGTACGCACTCCAGATGGCAGAGGCGATCGATCGATTTTTGGAGGGTTAATCGAGCAAACCGATCTTATTTATGACTGAATTCTGCTGGATCGGGGAGCGGTACGGTACGATATTCCCGATCGAGAATGGCAAAAAATGCTTTCACTTTCTCGCTAAAGGGTTGAATGCCAAATTGTTGACCCCGATCGAATGCGGCGCGTTGCATTTGGGAAAGGCGATCGGGATTTTCCACTAATTCGCCAGTATACTCGCACAATTGGTCGATCGTATCGAACAAAAATCCCGACTGACCCGCTTCGACAATTTCCGGTTGACCCCCTCCATTGAAGGTAATCGGCACGCAGGCGTTTTGCATGGCTTCGACGGTTGCCATGCCAAAATGCTCGCATCGCTGGGGATTCACTTCTCCTAAACCGCAAGGATGCCAGAAAATGCTAGCTTTTGCGTACCAAGATTTGAGTTCGGCGAGGGAAACATTGGGTTGGACTTCGATCGCCCCTTCGCTTTTTTGCACCCGCTTCAACACCGTTTTCAAGTAAGGGTTTCCTGGGGTACTTCCCCCGACTAAAACTAATCGCCACCCCTCCATTTTGGCTGGATACACCTGCTTTAGCTTCAAAAATGCTTCAACTGCTTCGAGCTGCTTTTTACTTCCTCCTGCTTCAAATCTCGCCACTGAGAGAATGATTTTTTCCTTGGGAAGTTCGACGGGATCGATATCGACAGGAGGATAGAGGAGAAATGTGGGTTCGAGATTCCACCGTCGTTTGAGCCATTTAATCGTAAAGTGACTATTGGCAATCAGGAACGTGTAATCATCGACGGCAAAATGGGTCGTTCTCCAACTATCGGGAAAGTGACAGAAAAAGATGGAAATGGGCGATCGGGGTTTAACTTTTTCGAGTTGATTGACGTTAATGAAAATATCGCAATCTTCGCTAGTTTGGGAGATTAGCTCGAAAGGATTTTCCATCTCTGGAGTCACCATCGATGAGTCAATATTTGCCATCCGCCGTTTCTCGAAAAATGGCAGAGGAATAATTTTAATTTGGCATTGGGATAAATCGAGTCCGTACCAAGTTTCTATATCTGCGATAGTAACGGGTTTATTGCCAATAAATGTAATCTCGAATTGATGTTGTAAAATTGATGCCAGGGTCGCGACGTATTTTTGCCCGCCGCCGACAAAATGAAGGGCGTGGTCGTAGATATAAATTGACAGTTTGCGATCGCTTACAACCGATTGCAATCGTCTCTCGAATCGATCGGGAATGGGAGCAGGATAGAGTTCGACTAACTTGGCTTGAAGTTTATCTAGAATCGGTTCGATCGTCTCTTGTGAGTGGTGTTTGTAGAGTTTTACCGTTCCCGCTAAAAGGGCATCGAATAAATGAGCGGACTGCTTTTGTCGGGTAAAAACTGAAGTTTCGATCGCCTCAATAAACTGCGTCGGTTCGTGTTTTGCTAAATATAAAAAACGGTTGCGGTTGCAAAAGTATTCAGTCAGCGTATTTCCTTCGCTCGAACCGCCGTGAACGTGATAGGCGATCGCCTCGGGAACGTAGCCCAATTGCCACCCTTTCTCTCGGCAGCGCTTGGCATAGTCCACGTCTTCAAAATACATTACAAATGCTTCATCAACCGCCCCCACATCCGTTAAACAAGCCCGAGAAAATAGCAGCGCCGCCCAACACAATCCTTCCACTTCCCGAGGGCGATCGTACTGTCCTCGATCGACTTCTCCCAACCCTAAATCATCCCAAAAGTAATTTGGTAGTTGGCGATGTCCGACGCTATTAATTCGACCGTCTTGAAACTTTATCTTGCCCCCCACCATTCCACTTTTTCGATGGGTTTCTAAATAGCCAAGGAGAATCGATAACCACTGAGAATCGAGAGTCGCATCGTTATTGAGAAACGCGATATACTCCCCTTTTGCATGGTGAATTCCCAAATTGAGCGCTTTGGCAAAATTATTCTCAGAATTCACGAAGATGCGCACATTGGGAAACGCCTGACGAACGTAATCTAATGAGTCATCTTGCGAGCCATTATCCACTAAGATGATATCGAGGCAATCTTGGGGATAGTCGAGGTTTTGCAGGGATGCCAAACAGTCTGGAAGATAGTCCAAACCGTTATAGTTAACGACGATCGCAGAACAAATGGGTAGGTGACTCATTGAGACTTTAAAATGACAAAATGACCGAGCGAGTAATTACCGTTCGGCGAGGGGAAGTGGCGACGATGCAGGGCGATTGCCATTATCTAATATTGGTGGTTGCACAGCTTTGAGGCGATCGATTTCGGCTTCTAATTTGGCAATGCGATCGGCTTGCGCGTCGATCAGATCCAGGGCTTCAGCAAATCGATTCGTCAAATCAGCTTGCAAGTCTTGCCCGAGTTGCTGTTGCTTACGTTCCAAACCTTGCAAAACGCGATAGTTTGCACCGTTATATATATTTTGCCGTTCTAAAGACGGTCGCAGTAACTTGCGCAACAAACTTTTAACGGTAATAATTACCGCACCTAGTTTTCTGGCCGAGGTGAGGGGAACATTATAGATATCGCTGCTAGCTTGCAACAATTCCAAATCTTCTTGCAGTTCGCCATCGGCCGGGCGATCGCCATTTCCCGTCAAAGAAGGGAGTTTTGCCGGATTCAGCGGCGCGTGTAGCGTCTGGCGCAACCGCGAGACAATCGCTTCTTCATCAATTCGATCGTAATTCACATTCGTAGTCCTCGCCCCACACTTGCACTTACGATAGCAGCCCGATCGAAGAGCTGCAACGCTTGGATGAAATCAAGTGCGTTGAAGGGATGGAGAGGCTGGGGAGATGAGGGAGATGGGGAGATGAGGGAGATACAAAATTCCTCCTTGTCTCTTCCTCTCCGCGTCTCCGCGTCACCGCGTCCCCGCGTCCCCCCACTCACAATTACTCCAACTCGATCTGACAATCGTCACCCACCATAAACCGCACCGCTTTCGGGCGCTTCGGTGCAACCCCTAACTTAGCGCGACGACCGATGAGGCTATCAACAATGCGCTGGCGAACCCGATCGAGTTTGGCCCCTTTCAAAATCACGCTATGTTCGAGGTCGATGTCGATTAGGGTCGTCTCGTCGGCAATGCTGCTGTAAGGTCCGACGAAACAGTTTTCCAGGTGGCAGTTTTCCCCGATAATTACCGGCCCGCGAATGGAACAGTTGGTAATTTTGCTGCCTTTGCCAATAACCACCCGACCGATCAGTTCGGTAGACTCATCCACTTCACCGCTAACGGCAGTTTGCAGTTTGGTATCGAGGATGATTTGGTTGGCGCTGAGTAAGTCGTCTTTTTTCCCAGTATCCAACCACCAGCCTTCGATGGTTTTCGACTCGACCGATTCTTGATGGTCGATCAGATTTTGGATCGCATCGGTAATTTCGAGTTCTCCCCGCGCCGAGGGTTTGATGCGGGCGATCGCCTCGTGAATCGTGGGGGCGAAGTAGTAAATCCCCACCAAGGCAAGGTTTGAGGGCGGATCTTTAGGTTTTTCCACCAATTGCAACACGCGACCGTTTTCGTCCACCTTCGCCACCCCGAACGCCGTCGGGTTATCCACCGGACGCAACAAAATCAACGCATCGAGATTCTGAGTTTTGAAGTAGTCGAGAAAGCCACCCAAATCGCTTTCAATCAGGTTATCCCCCAGATACATCACGAAGGGGGAATCGCCTAAAAACGGCTGGGCAATTTTGACGGCATGGGCCAGACCTGCGGGTTCTTCCTGGAGAATGTAAGTAATATTTGCGCCGAAGCGATCGCCGTTTCCGGTTTGGGCCTTCACTTCGTCCCCAGTTTCGGGGCTGATGATAATCCCGATGTCGGTAATTCCCGCTGCGACAATTCCTTCAATCCCGTACCAGAGGATGGGTTTGTTCGCCACCGGAACCAGTTGTTTGGCCCCCGTATAAGTCAGCGGACGCAGGCGCGTTCCTTTTCCACCAGAGAGAATTAATGCTTTCATTCGTTCCAAGGGGGTTGCATTGTCCTGTTCTCCCACAGAACTTAGCACAAAATTTTAAAGCGGACTCTCGGGATGCGAGTGGTTCTTGTAAAGCTTCGATGTAGTTTTGAGGTCGGTGTGGGATATCGCGATCGCCAAGTTAATGCGAACATCGGTGAAGGTAGGCAGCATCGGATAGACGCACCAGATACGGGGATACGGAGACCCTCCAGAGGACGAGTGTATCTCTCAATAATGGAAGAAACACTTTAAATGAGAACAAGTTGGATGAGTTTACTTTTGTCTCTTTTGTTGTTTTTGACATATTTTCTTTAGACATCTCCTCATTTAATTGACAAGATAATTGAGTCGGAACTGGTAGCTTATAATTTTGTTATTTATACTGACTAGAGATATAAAAGTGAGATTCTCATGGACAAGCAAGAATTTTTAGACCAGTATGCTGAAGGTAAACGAGACTTTACGAGGATTCAATTAAGACGAGTCGATCTAAAAAAAGCGGACTTGCGAGATATCAATCTACAGCAGGCTGACTTAACCGGATCGGATTTAAGTGAAGCTAACCTCAGCGGTGCTCATCTGAATAATGCCAATTTGAGTAAGTCTTTACTGATCGACACTAATTTGCAGCAAATTGAAGGCTCATCTATTAAATTTGATAATTCTGACTTAAAAGGAGCTAACTTTCAAGAGGCAAGTTTAGCGTATGCTGACTTCACTCATGCAAGCTTGGATGAAACTTGCTTCAGTTTCACCAATTTGGCTTCTGCTAACTTTATGCGAGCCATTTTAGATCGATCGAATTTCACTAATGCAACTCTTGGGAGTGCGTGCTTTAATGAAGCCGAATTAACTCAGGTTGACTTTTTTGGTGCAGATCTAAGTTATTCAAAATTACAAGGGGTTAGTCTCAACGAAACAGTATTTAGAGGTGTAAAGTTACATCACGTCGATTTATCCGGTTTGGACTTTACCAATATTAATCTCGAAGGTGCAGATTTACAAAATGCCAATTTAAGAGGGGCGATTCTTCGAGGGGCGAATTTAGAACGATCGATTCTCGTTGAAGTCAATTTAATTCGGGCAAAACTCGATCGAGCTAATCTCAAACGAGCCAATTTAACCGATGCCAATATCTACGGTGTAAGCGCTAAAGAAGCCGATTTCAGCTTAGCAATTATGCCCGATGGCAAGCGATACAAAGCTAAAACAGAGAGAAAGGAATAAAACGCAAACGCTAGCTTCAGCGATTAGCCGCCAGCCCTATTTCAAGCGATTACCCCACGATCGCCCCTTCATACCGCGCGCCCGCCCGTTCCCAGGTAAACTCCGACTCGATCGGGACTCGGGCATTTTTCGCCAGTTCCATCCGCAGGGTAGAATCTTCAAATAACCGCCCGATCGCCTCGACGTATTCCTCCACCGTATTCGCTCGCAAGGCAATTGGCGGTTTGCCCGGTTCGTCAACGCTCAGCCCTTCCAGCGCCCGATCGCTTCCCACTACGGGTACTCCAGCCGCCATCGCTTCGAGAGTCTTATTTTTAATCCCGAATCCAGTCTGCAACGGCAACACGCAAATCGTCGATCGATGCAAGTACTCCACCATCGACGGAACGCGGCCGGTGACGACGACACCGGGATGCTTGCCCAATTCCACCACTTCTTCCGTGGGACGGCTGCCGACGATATTAAAGGTTGCCTCGGGATAGCGTTCGCGCAAGGCAGGCATGACGTTGATAACGAAAAACCGCACCGCATCGATATTGTGAGTGTAGTGCATCGCCCCGACAAAGATGAGCTGATATCCCCCCGGATCGGCAGTGCGGAAGGGAAACAAGTCTAAATCCACGCCGTTAGGAATCACATCGATATTGGCTTGGGGATTGAGTTGTAATAACTGGTCGCGATCGTCTGGGGTGGTGACAACAATGCGATCGAACTGCTGACAGTAATTTTTCTCGTAGCGATACAACGTGGAGAGATAGAGGCGGTCTCTGAGGGAGTTTTCCGAAGCCCCCATTTTCAAAAAATTCCGCGTTCCCCAGTAAACGGAACTGTGAACGTTCACCACCGATTTCACCCGATACTTTTCCCCGTATTCCGGGCGCACGTAGATGGTATTCACGCTATGCTCGCAGGTAATCGCATCGCAGTTACCCGATTTAACTCGATCGTCCAACCATGCTTGCAATTGTGGGGAATAGCGATGCAATACGTTGGGCGGCGTGGCAGTGGCGATCGATTTGAGAAACCGTCCCCCTTTTGCCAGCACGTTCCCCATTCCCCCCTTTTTCGGTTCGTCTTCGGGCAGGGGAAACATCACCAACTCATCCACCCAACCTCGCAGGGCTTCGATATCTTCCTCGGGCGTATCCTTGTAGGGTTGAGTCACCAGCGTAACCGAATGGCGATCGCGCAAATATTTGAGCAAATTAAACGTTCTAATTTCCGTTCCCCCCAAACTGGGCGGGTAGGGGAACGTCGAAGAAATCATCACAATATCCATAGCGATCGCGCAGGTCTTGGGGCTTCTTCCCCCGTTCTAGCACGAGGCGAGGGTTTGGGGGCAGGGGAGACACGGGGATGTGGGGACAAAGAAGACAAAGAAGAATTTTCAATGTGCACTATCTCTTCCCCATTTTGCATTTTGCATTTTTAATTTTGCATTCTTTCCCCCAGACCGTTCCCCAACATATACAGCAAATTTTCCAGGTATCCATTACAGTGACCGGAGGACCCCCTAAAAACGATCGAGCGCTTTGAAACCCACCCAAGACCCTACGGAACTGCCTCGTCCCTCCTGGCTACCCGCACTCCGACGAGAAATCTGGATTCTCGCAGCCGGTCAACTCCTCCTCTTCATCGGTCAAGGATTCACCCTCGTCTACGCATCCATTTATTTTGTCAACGAGTTGGGGTTTTCGCCGACTCAAGTAGGACTCGCCCTCAGCAGTAGCGGTCTGTCGGGCGTTCTCGGTCGATTTGTCGCCGGTAATATCATCGACTCGGCATGGTTCGGACGACGGGGTACGCTGTTGCTGTCTGCGGTAGTGACGGCGCTGGCTTGCTTTGTCCTCGCCTTTACCGATACGTTTGAATTGCTCGTAAGTGGTAACTTGCTGCTGGGACTCGGTCTCAGTCTGTATTGGCCGGCAACCCTCGCCGTCACCACGGACCTGACAACGACAGACGATCGCACTGAAGCCTTTGCCGTCACCCGCTTGGTGGATAATCTGGGGTTGGGGCTGGGGGCGCTGCTGGCGGGACAGTACATCGCCCTGTCGGGTAGCTATCGCGCCTTATTTCTCGGCAAAGGGGTAACGTATCTATTATTTGGCATCGTCATCTACATCACGATCGCCGAAACGCGACAGCCGCAAACCCAACCGCGCAACCTCCGCCAAGACTGGTGGCAAGCCCTCAGCGATGGCTACTTGGTGACCTTTCTGATTGCCAACCTATTTTTTACCACCTACTCCGCCCAGTTGAGCAGCACCTTACCTCTGTATCTGGCTAACTTCGTTCCTGGCGGTAATGGTGACACCGGATTCTCCCAAACCTGGATTAGCTATTTCTTTGGCGGCCACGCCTTGCTGAAAATCCTGCTACAACTACCCGTCACCCGCAAAGTAAAACCCCTGAACCACATTACGGTTTTGCTCATTGCTCTATTGACGTGGTGCGGAGGATTTGTCCTGATTTGGGCAACTGGAACGATATCCGTCGATGCCTGGATTTTTGCTGTGGGTGCTTTTAGTGCGATCGCCATGGCCGAAATTCTCTACTCCCCCATTGCCGTCGCCGTGGTAGGAGAAATGGCCCCGGTGCGCCTGCGGGGGATTTATTTTGCTCTGGAATCGGAGTGTTGGGCGATCGGATTTACGATCGGTCCTACCCTCGGCGGCTGGGCCCTCGATCGTCCAGAAGCTCTCGGATCGAAGTTTTGGTTAATCCTACTTGCGAGTACCGCGATCGCCGCTACCATCCTCCTGGGTTTGCAAGAACGGATGAACGCTTCCGAGGTATTGGAATAAGAGCAGGGGAAAGCTGAGAAAGAGTAGTGAAAAATTCTCCCTCACCTCCCTTGTCCCCCTTTCTCCGCGTCCCCGCGTCCCCGCGTCTCCGCGTCATCTCCTCCCAATCCCCCTTTACCCTCGACTCCAAAAGCAGTAAAGTAAACAAATGTAACGAATATGAGTCATAGGTTACAATACGTTAAAAATTTAAAATCAATTGTAATCAGTCCACTGTTGCTCGAGGTCTATCGGTAAAATTATGCAGCATCGCTTCTTTCATCGGCTTTTCGTCTCTTTGGCGGCTTTTGGAATCGCCCTATCGGCCTGGGCGATCGCCCCAGCAGCCTATGCCTTCGACAACCCCGAGTTGCTCCCAGATACTCCCACCCCGATCATCGATTTGGCGGAAGCCCTCACGTCATCTCAGGAAAAACGTTTAATCGAGGATTTGACCGAACTCGAAACGGAAACCGGGTTCAAACTGCGAGTTCTAACCCAGTTCGATCGTACTCCCGGCCGCGCAGTTAAGAAGTTTTGGGGCTTGGATGATAAAAGCGTCTTGCTGATTGCCGACCAACGGGGGGGAAATCTCCTCGGCTTTAATGTCGGAGATGACGTTTATCCCCTACTGCCACGCACCTTCTGGATCGAGTTGCAAACGCGCTACGGCAACCAGTTCTTCGTCCGGGAAAACGGTGAAGCCCAATCGATCCTCCAGTCGTTGAAATCTGTGGAAGGCTGTCTGCGTCAGGGCGGCTGTAACGTCGTTCCCGGCTTGCCTAGAGAGCAGTGGATTCTCACCCTGATTACCTCGCTTCTCGGCGGTGTAGTGCTCGGATTTGCCGCCCAACCTCGCGATGGCAAAATGGTGGCCTGGCAGTGGGCGTTAATTTTCTCTCCCTTGTGGGGCATCTTGTTTATTGCCTTCGGTCTGGGCCCGGTGATTACTCGAACCTCTGACTGGCTGCCCTTATCCCGTAATATCCTCGGTTTCGTCTTGGGTGCTTTGGTGGCTTATCTCACCCCCGTCCTCGGACAATCTCCAACATCGGAAACTTAAGCGGTGACTTCAGGATTTGCCACCGATTTCGCTCGCTTGAAAGCGCTCGATGGGGTCGCCGACCTGGTAAGCTGATAGCTGGTGCTTTTGCGTACCAAAACTCCAGCTTGGGAAAGCATTTGCGATCGGGGAGTTTCCCCAAGACCTGGCTCAATTTTCCCGTCTTCGAGCGCAAAAGACGGATTCTGCCCGATCGCCCATCGCTCTCGTTACCTACCCCAAGTCAATATGGAATGGCACGTCTCAGATGCCCAAGGTCTGGCAGTCATCGATCGCGAAATCGGTTCGCATATCTTCTCTCCGGCGGAATACGAGATCGTGCGTCGGGTTATCTACAATACTGCCGACTTTGAATATAAGTCTCTCATTCGATTCTCAGAGTCAGCCTTGCAAGCAGGTGCGGCAGCCTTAGCGGCCCGGACGACAATTGTTGTAGACGTGCCGATGGTACAGGTGGGAATTGCCCCTCACATTCAAACCACCTTCGCCAACCCCGTCTATTGCAGTATGGAAACCCTGACCCGACCGCAAAAGGAGAAGACCAACGTCGCTTGGGGAATTGAAACCCTCGCCAAGCGATATCCCGAAGCGATTTTCGTCATCGGTCAAGCCCCCACGGCCCTGGCTTCTTTGGTTGAAGCGATCGAAGCCGAAGAAATTCGACCCGCTTTAGTTGTTGCCACTCCTGCCGGTTTTGAAGGGGTAGATGTGGTCAAAGAACGCCTCAACGATTCGATGGTTCCCCACATTCGCAGCGCCGGACGCAAAGGTTCGGCTGTGGTTGCCGTGGCGATTGTCAACGGACTCGTCGATTTAGCGTGGCAAGCCTACGGTCAAGAAAATGGAATGGGTAGCTAATAGACCTAGGCGCGGAAAAGAGGGAACTCCGGATCGGGGAACAGGCGTGAGAATTGATGGTTTCAATATAAAAATCGATCGCAATTTTCATTTTCCGAGATGTTTATAGCGTTTCTCATTATCGTGAGGTACAAAAAATGTAGGGGCGGGTTTAGCTAAAAACCATGCCCCTACAGGGATTGACGATCGAAACCCGCCCTCGCGCTTACGTACCTCACTTTAAAAGCATTTCCCAGGTCTCCCACAAAAGTGCGGCGCGATTTTCAGCACGAATCGGCAGTAACTGTCGAGCTTTTTCCAAGCACTGTCGGGCTTCTTTACGTTCTCCCAACTGCGTGAGAGCCACTCCCAAACACAACCAAATATCGGGTCGGTTGGCTTGAAATTGCAAACATTTCAGATAACTTTCAACGGCTTCTCGATATTGTTGCGATTGGTAAGATAAACGCCCGATCGCATACCAAGCATCGGTAAAAGTTGGCTGAAGTTCGACGGTTTTTCGGAAGCAATAGATGGCATCTCGAGGGCGATCGAGTTCCAGATACAGATTGCCTTTTTTATACCAAGTTTTATGATTTCTCGGATTGATGGCGAGCGCTCGATCGTAATAAGCCAGTGCCCCTTTGGGATTGCCGAATTCCTGCACGATCTGACCGACGATCGCCTGGGGAATTCCCCCCAACAATCGATTGAAAACAGACGGATTTGTCGGTGGCGGCGCGACATCGGGAGGTGGCGGTGGCGGTAAGTTCCGTACCGCTTGTATGGCTTCGCGCGCGCTGGCGTAACGTCCGCCCAAACTCGGCTGTAATAATCGATCGAGCAGTTGTCCCAGGGGTTCGCTAATCGGTTCGACCAGAAAGTCTCGCCACCGCCAGGAACTTTCGGCGGGATCGAATAATTCAAAGGGAGACATCGCCGTCAGCAAGCGGATGCAAGTCACCCCCAAGCTATACAGATCGCTGGCCGGAACCGCCCGACCTTGCAACTGTTCCGGGGCCGTGTACCCCGCCGATCCGATGGTCGTTCCCACCTGTCCCCCCACGCCGGGTGTCATCACTTTACTCGCCCCAAAATCGACCAATACCAGTTCTGCTCGATCGGGTGACGATCGACGGCGAATGATATTATCCGGTTTGATATCCCGGTGAATCACTTGGCGATCGTGAACGAATTGCAACACCGGCAGTAATTGGGAAAGTAACTGGCGAATTTGCACTTCATTGAGTGCGCCGTTGGCATCGAGTTCTTCTTCTAAGTCCCGACCATCGATAAACTCTTGCACCAAATAAAGCTGTCGATCTTGCTCGAAATGAGCCAGCAGTTCTGGGATTTGCGAGTGTTTACCCAGTTCGTCCAAGCGCACTGCCTCCCGACGAAATAACTCGGTAGCTTTGGGCAACCCCGCATGAGGGGACGCGGGGAAAAATTGCTTGATGACGCACAAAGAGTGAGAGGGTTTGTATTCATCAACGGCGAGGAACGTGCGACCGAACCCCCCGACGGCGATTGGTTTGAGCGCCCGATAGCGATCGCCCAATCGCAACGGCGAACCGCAATTCTGACAAAATCGCGAATCTTTGGGATTTTGCGGCTTTTTACACTGAGGATTCAGACAATGACTCATCGCGATCGACTGACAGTACCGTTTCTATAGTACTGCCCACATCCGGACTGGGGGGGAAGAAGACGCGGGGACGCGGTGACGCGGAGAGGGGGAGAGGGGGAGATGAGGGAGATGAGGGGGATGAGGGAGAATTTTGTATATTCATCATTTTTCCGAATTCCGAATTCCGAATTCCCCAAAAA
>JAXHUC010000141.1:0-16590 GCA_034189805.1 Cyanobacteriota bacterium | reverse complement strand
ACCGTCCAACTGACGATCGAACAAGAATTCCAACTCACCGTCGATCCAGCCACTCGCGGCACGTCATCCGATCCGTTCTACGCGCGCGCCATCGATGTATTGCAAACTCCCATTGCCAGTCATTCGGAGTAGCGCTTGAGTGGGTTGGGGAGATGAGGGAGATGGGGTAGATGGTGGAGAGGGTCGGTCTTTAACCTTTCCTACACCCCGTTCCCCATTCCCCATCCCCGCGTCACCGCGTCTCCCCCTCCCCGCGTCTGTTCTTTCCCATTCCCTACTCCCGATCGCATTTCTCTAACTTCTGAGCCATCGCCTCCACGTGCGATCGCCATTGCAGTCCCCCCACCCAACTGCGAGAGGGGAGATGTCCGGTGCGGGCGTTGCGGTGAAATTGTAAATTTCGATCGCCGGAGGTGGGGCGGGAAACAGACCAACCCACGCGATCGCAAAATTCAACGTAGTCGCGATCGCAGGCTTCGTAAATATTGCGTTGGACGCTCCAGCCGAATCGTCCGTCCGAATAAGCCATCCACAGTCGATCGATTGTTTGCAAGTCTTCGCAAGGCACGCGATCGAGTTCTCGTCCGTGTAAGTAGCCATTGGCGGGTTTGCTGGCCGCACGACACAGCATCTGTCGCGTTTCCCGGTCGGCATCGGCCCATTTTTGCCGTTTCAGGAGCGAGCGCAAGGTTGTGTAATCGAGTCCGAGGGCCGATCGCAATTCCGCATCGGGGACGAGTTCCGTCGATTGTGGCGATCGAGAAAATCGTTGCCAAAAGGAGGGTTTTTGCGGGCGTTGGAGCCGTCTTGACAGCGCGAGTTGAGTTCGGGGTTTGGGTGGGGTTAAATCGTTTAACACCGCTCTGGCAGACTGATATCGCTGGCTGAGGGCATTTTTGAGTAGCTTATCGAGAATGGCTCCGAGGCGATCGCTCACTTGCACGTCAGCGGGGAGATAATCGCGCCATCGCCAGCAGTCGCGAACGATATCGAATAACTCCACTGGGGAGGTATTGGTGAGCAGGCGGACGCAGGTTGCCCCCAACGCATACAAATCCGTAGCGGGAAAGACCTTACCCCGATGCTGTTCGGGAGCCATATATTCGGGGGAACCGATAATCGTTCCGGTTTTTGGCTGGAGGTGGGGGGCGCAGACTTTGGCAATCCCAAAATCGATGAGTACGAGTTCGGGTAAAATGCGATCGGTTGTCTTGTCAGATAGAGCCGTCGCGCGCCGCATGATATTGGCGGGCTTGATGTCTCGGTGGACGATTTGGTGTTGGTGGATAAACTCCAATACGGGCAAAATCTGCTCTAAGAGCTGCCAAATTTTGGCTTCGGAAAACGGTCCGTCTTTTTTCAATTCTCGCTCGAGCGATCGCCCGTCGATCCATTCTTGCACCAAATACAATCGGTTTTCCCACTCGAAATGAGCCAGTAGTTGGGGAATTTGCGGGCGATCGCCGAGTTCATCCAAACGGACGGCTTCTTGGTGAAAGAGATCGACAATTTTTTGTTGGAGTTGAGTGTCTTCGGTCTGAAAATACAGTTGTTTGACGACGCAGCGAGGACAGGAGGGAATGTCTTCGTCAATGGCGAGAAATGTGCGACCGAATCCTCCTTTGCCAATTTTTCGTAGCGGGCGATATCGATTTTTGAGCCGTAAGGGCGTGCCGCAAGTCTGACAGAATTGAGCGGTTTGGGCGTTTTTCGGACAGGTATACTTGGGATTGGTACAGTAACTCATCTTTCCGAGAATCGATCGTCTATCCCTTATCTTGATGTTTCTAAATGTACCCGATCGCTTGAGAAATTCAGACGTTAGCGCGTTTCGCTGTTATAGGTATGGAATGTCTTGAAAACTCCGAACGTTTGCATGCGATAAGACGGAACCAACGGCAAAGAGGTGGAGATTTCCGTTTCGTAGATGCTGAAGACTCCAAAGTTTTTCCGTTGTGTTGTCTCTGCCACGAGCTTTTGAACTCCCGCATTTCCAGTCTTTAAGAGGGAAGTGCATTGGTCTTGAAGAAAACTGGCTTCCTGGCAAACGCTATCGTTAAAATGCAAATTGAGCTGCTTTGCCGCATATTTTTCATAGTCGGATTGGTTGGGATTTGTTAACGCTAAAGCCGCGCCAACACCCACTAACCCGACTAAAGGTAATATGCTTTTCGATTTTTTCATGGTTCTGTCCTCGAAGGAATTCATACCTCTATTGTGTCATTTGAAATGGGAAATGACTGGTTCCCCATCTCCCGTTCTCCATTTCCAATTCCCCGTTTCCCCATCAGCAAACTTATTTGGTCAGCTCTAAATCGGTGTGGGTTGAGTCGGGATCGCGATCGAATATCATCTCTGGCAAATCGTAAGTTCGCGTCAGGCGCGGGATAAGACAGTGTCGGGTGAAGGTGGACAACAGGAAATGGGGAACGGGGAATGGAGCTTCCCCTCAACTGCTCGAAGATTAACGTTTCACCCAGAGGCTTGGTGGGTTGAAAGTAGGTCGCATAATTTTTCGGAGTAATTTTTCTGCCACTTTTCTTCAACTGACCCGCTCGACTTGAATCCTCATCTGAAAAAATGAGATCGGTCGGCAACGATTGACATCAAAAATATTAAAAATATCTAAGGTTTTTGAAGATAAATCCTCAATGGGTCGCTCGAAATTCAAAAAAGCCCGGTTCTGGAGATTTATTCTATAATACAGGGGCTAGCTGAGAGAGCGTTCAAAAAGTAGGTTCTCAACCAGCTAGATGCACTCGCGAGCGCCTCTGTCGCGCGAAAAGTGGGTTGCGATCGCACTATCGTCATTGTTCGTTCGATCGAAAACTTGAAGGGGAGGAGTTTGGAATTTGGTGGCAAATGCAAACTTGATGGCAAATGCAGAACATTTGAACCTGCTCGAGCGAGGAGTCGATGTTTGGAATCAGTGGCGCGCGCGATACAAAAAGATCCGACCCGATTTGCGCGGGGTCGATCTTCGAGGCATCGATTTGCGACAAGCCAATCTCTCCCACGCGATATTATTTAAAGCCAATCTGTTTGGTGCCGATCTGCGGGGAGTGAAGCTCAATCATGCCGTTCTCTTCGATACCAACTTCAGTCGCGCGAACTTGATTCAAGCGAGTTTAACGAGCACGGATTTATTTGGGGCAAATCTGTGCGGTGCGAAACTCAGACGGGCGAATTTGAAAAAAGCCGACCTCACCGAAGCCGACCTCACCGAAGCCGACCTCACGGGAGCGAGTTTGATCGACGCGCAGGCGATCTCAGCTAATTTTGAGGGGGCGACGCTGACGGGGGCTTGCGTGGCTGACTGGAATATTAACGACACGACAAACCTCAATGGAGTCACTTGCGATTGGATTTATCTCGACTCTATTGCTTCAGAGGAAGGCAAAATTAATTTCGTCGAACGGCGACCGAAAGATATTCAACAACAGTTTGCCATTGGGGAGTTAGCGGCTCTATTTCAAGTTTCTTTAGAAACCGTCGATCTCATTTTTGAGTACGGTATTGAATGGTTGGCTTTTTTAGATACATTCCAACAGCTCGAGCGCGATATCAACAATCAAGATTTAGCCATTCAAGCCATTGAAAATCGAGGTCGAAGTAATTTAGTCGTTCGGCTCGAAATTCCGGTAGAATGCAGTCGCCAAGAGATACAGTCTTACTTCTATAAAGAATATAATTTGAGATTAAAAGCGATCGAACGCGCGACCCAAAAACAACCATCTAACTCAGAAAACGATCGCTTGGAAGAACGGCTTCGTAAAAGTGCGAATTTGCTCGAAATTACGCGCATCTTAGCCAGATATCAACACTCTTAAACCTTCGACTTACCGATCGCCATTTAGGGCATCAACCCCTCCATCTACGGTTTCGTAGGTCTCAAAAAGCTGGAGAAATCCCGTCACTTCCATCGTTTCTTGAATTTCTTCGACTAACCCGACCAAAACGACTTTTCCCTGATTCTCGGTGGTTTGTCGGTAAAGATGCAGTAGCACTCGCAAACCCGCACTCGACATATAGGGAACTTGGACCATATTCAACAGCATTTTACCCGATTTTCGGGCGATGGGCATCACCTTTTCTTGCACTTCTGGAGCCGTATTGGCATCGAGATCGCCGCTTAAGTTGACAAGCGTAATTTCTTCGAGATATTCGATCTGAATGTTCATATTCGAGCGGTGAAGGTGATTCTCGTCAGAGGGCGATCGCGCCGATTAGTTGCCGCTGATATGGACGACCAATTCTCGGTGGTGGCGGCGCTGCCGATGTTCCCAAATGTAGATGCCTTGCCAAGTCCCCAAAACCAGTCTACCTCGAGCGATCGGGATTTGCTCGGAAGTATGGGTCAAGGCGGTGCGAATGTGAGCGGGCATATCGTCTGGTCCTTCCGCACTGTGGATATAGTAGCGATTTTCAGGGACGAGGTTCGCAAAAAAGTTTTCTAAATCCAGCAAAACATCGGGATCGGCATTTTCCTGAATCACCAAACTCGCCGAGGTGTGGCGCAAAAACAACGTACACAGACCCATCTCGATCCCCGCCTCGCTGACAGTCGATTCGACTTGGCGGGTGACGCGGGTGAGAGATTTGCCAGTGGTTTGAATGGAGAGGGTTTGCTGGTAGTGATTCACGATCGCTCGGCGCAGTGAGTGTCCAATGCTCGGTTTCGATCTTTAATGTAACAGCCGATCGCCCTTTGACTCCGGTTCGAGATAAATTTTGCCTCAAATTTATGTAACCAGATAGAATTTTCTCGATTTTCGACCCGAAATTACCGCAAAACGAGCGAATTTGGGAACGAGTTTACGGGGTTTGAGGGATGTGGTATTCTAGTTTTTAGTACATACAAGGGCGAAGCTGTATCAGCTTATCGTACGTAAATCAAAATACCTTGGGACTTCTGGGCAACCCCAGTAACTGAATAGGACTCGTATTACTCAAAGCCGCCATTGCTGTAGATATGCAGTCGTCCGTAGCCGAGAAACTGACCGCGATCGGACTCTCCGGCAGGGAATGCCGTCACGCCAAATAGATACACTCCCGCCACCCTAGGATTGCGAACCGGTCGCAAGCCGACGGTCACGACCGTCCCCGGTGCGACGGGCGGGTCGAAGACGATCGACACCGTTTGAGTCGCCCGATCGTGAGTCACTTCTGACAAGGCGATCGTCTCTCCTCGCTCCGAGCGCGTTCCTTCAAAACTTAGGGTTTCATCGGTATTGAATTGCAACCGCCGATCGAACCCTTCGTGCTGCTCGATCGTGATGCGCTGTAGAGGTTCGCCAGCATTATCGGGAACGTCGAGGGTAAAGAAATACGTCGAACTCCAAGCGCGAACGGTATCGAAGGTGAGGCTGGCGGCTTCTAAGCTGGGGGGTCGCTCGAAATAAACCGTCCCATCGCCAAGTTCGATCGTCCGCCCGATCGGAACGCCCGCCGTCCACAGTCCAGCCGATAGGGCGAGCATTGCGGTCGCGCGCCGCAGGAAATTATCGTCGATCGATTGTATCTTCAACATATGCAGTACCGGCATAGGACCGGGAATCAACAATTTGGAAGTCGATGGTCGAGCGCGCGCGTGCAGACCCATCAAATAGTTAGACCAAACCCGATCTGAGGGCCGTCACCGCAGCCTGCACGCGATCGTTCACGGCGAGTTTGTTCATAATCCCCCGAACGTGAGTCTTGACGGTGTTGGGACTCAAAAACAGCGCCTCACCGATTTGACCGTTGCTGTAGCCTTCCACCACCAACTTCAACACATCCAACTCTCGGGGGGAGAGTTCCCCAAATTGTTGGGTGGGAACCGGGGGTTTGAGGTGTTGGATGACGTGTTGTGCCACTTGGGGATCGAGATACGCACCCCCTTCGCGCGCCGTATCGATCGCCGTCAGAAGACGTTCGACATTTGCCCCTTTGACGCAATAGGCATCGGCACCGCTCGAAAAAGCCGCCACCACCTCCGTTTGTGCAGTATAGGAAGTCATCATCACCACGCGCACCTCCGGCAGGGCTTTCTTAATTTGTCCGGTGGCCGCAATCCCATCTTGTCCGGGCAAGCCAATATCCATCACGACTAAATCGGGCTTGAGTTCGATGGCTGCTTCCACCGCCAAATACCCATCTTCAGCTTGTCCGACCACTGTAATCTTGTCGATCGAAGACAGCGCTTGTTCCAATCCAAGCTGCATCATCGGATCGTCTTCCACAATTAAAATTCGTAGGGGGGCAGATTCGGTTGGGGCACTCATAGATGCTCGCTCCTAGCTTTAACTCGCTCGAATCCGAGGAATTCGTCGATCGAACGAACGTACCGCAAACGAACGCACCAGTACTCGGGACTCAAGACATAGATACATCTTACTGGTTCGGGTCGGAGGTCGGGGTTACAGCGGACGTATTTTGACCCGATTTCGCTGCGGGGGACTCTTCGAGGGAGCGTAACGGTAACGTTAGCCAAAACGTCGTTCCCACACCAAGTTCGCTTGCCGCACCAATTTCGCCACCGTGGGCCACCATAATTTGCCGACACAAATACAATCCCAACCCCAATCCCGACATTCGTCTGGCACTTTTTCCCCGCGCGTACGGCTCGAAAAGTCGATCGCACTGTTCGTCACTCATTCCCACCCCGTCATCGGCGAGAGTACAGCGCACGCAGTTTGCCTCGACATCGAGTTGCACGTTTAAGGTCAAATGCAGACCCGGTGGGTTGTGTTTGAGCGCGTTCGCCAGCAGATTTTCAAAAACTCGCCAGAGTTGAGGGCGATCGGCCTGAATGAGTGGCAGATCTTCAGAGACTCCATACTCGATGGTCGCTTTACTTTTTTGCAACATCGGCTGCCACTCCGCCACCAAGTCTCGAATCAGGGTCTGTAGAGAGAGAGGTTCGAGCTGAAGGGAAACGCCCCAGATTTCCCCCTTCTGAGTTTCGAGGAGAGATTCGATTAAGTTAAGTTGGCGATCGCAACTATTAGCCATGCGATCGAGTACCGCTCGCGGAATCGGGACCGTATCGGCCGCTTCTGAAGCCGAAAGCAGGTTCCCCAAGACCATCGACATTCCCGTCACCGGATTGCGCAGATCGTGAGACACCGCATGGAGAAACACCCGCAAACCCGATTCGGCTTTTTGTCGCTCGCGAATTTCTTCTTGCAACTGAGTATTTTGGGTTTTGAGCTGTTGCTGCAATCGTTGAATGTTCAGGTGATTGCTGACGCGCGCGAGAACTTCCTGAACTTGAAAGGGTTTGGTAATATAATCGACCCCCCCAACTTCAAAAGCATGAACCTTATCCGAAGCATCGTCGAGGGCGCTAATGAAAATTACTGGAATATCCCCAGCATGGGAAGATGCTTTCAGTCGCCGACACACTTCGTAGCCATCCATTTCCGGCATCCGAATATCGAGCAAAATCAAGTCGGGAGCCACAATTTCCACCGCTTGCAACGCCCACCGACCGTTTGGGGCTTTGCGGACTTTATAGCCATTTTCGCTCAACATCTGCGAGAGCAAGCGCAAGTTATTGGGCGTATCGTCAACAATTAAAATATCCGCGACCGGAGCTGAGGAATTGGGCGGGTGGGCATTGGAATGATTCACGATTTTATCTGGATTTTTTACTGGCCATCTTACTTTAGGGCACGAGGAATGGGGAAGGGGGAATGACGCGGAGACGCGGAGATGGGGGGACGCGGTGAGGGAGACAAGGAAGATCGGGGGGACAAGGGAGAATTGTGTATCTTGCATTCATTCTTCCCCAACCTCCCCAGCTTCCCCAGCTTCCCCAGCTTCCCCAGCTTCCCCAGCCTCCCCAGCCATCTCCCTACTTCGCCCCCCCGATCGAATACAGCAGGGCCATCCGAATCGCGACACCGCTACTGACTTGAGCTTGCACCAGACTCAATGCCGGATCGTCCATCAAATCGGAACTAATTTCCACCCCTCGATTCGCCGGCCCTGGATGCAGGACTTTCACATCTGGGTGGCATCGGGAGAGTCGCTCTCGGGTGATGCCGAATTGCTGGTGGTACTCTCGCAAACTCGGCAGCAGGTGTTGTCCCATGCGTTCTTTTTGCAACCGCAGCGTCATCACGAAATCGGCATTTTCTAGTGCGGGTTCGAGTCGAGAGTGAACGAACAACCGATCGCGTCGTTCGTCCTCAATAAAATTGGCAAAGGAGCGGGGCAGAAGAGTGGGAGGTCCGGCGAGATGGACTTGGGCCCCACAGGCTGTTAAACTCCAAAGATTCGATCGGGCCACTCGCGAGTGGAGAATGTCTCCGACAATAGCAATTTTTTTGCCTTCGAGTTCTTGAGTTTGCGGATTTTCGGGATTTAGGCTCGAAGCGAGCGTAAATAGATCTAGGAGGGCTTGAGAAGGATGAGCGTGCCAGCCATCTCCGGCATTGAGAACGCTTACTCCCGTTCCCAAGCGATCCATCTCGGCGGCGATCGCACCGGGAACCCCCGCCTCTCGGTGGCGAATCACCATAATATCGGTTCCCATCGCCAGATAGGTTTTGGCGGTATCTAAAATGGTTTCGCCTTTGGTCAGAGAGGAACTAGCAGCCGAAAAACTCAGCGTGTCCGCCGAAAGTCGCTTTGCCGCGAGTTCAAAGCTACTGCGGGTACGAGTGGAAGGCTCGAAAAACAGGGTCGTCACCGCTTTTCCCTGTAGCGCGGGAACTTTTTTCGTCCCCCGAGAAAGTACCTCCCGAAAGCTGGTGGCAGTCTGCAAAATGATATCGTATTCTGCCCGCACGAACTCAGCCAGCGAAATGACGTGGCGGTGCGCCCAAGTCGTAGTTACCATGCCAATCCATCAAAGTAGGAACGTTAATATTATGAACGCGATCGAAAACGGTTTATTCTCTTTACTCGTCGGAGCCACTCTCGTTGGTTGCGCGTCGGCTTCTTCTGTGAATATCTCCCCTTCAGTTTCCCCGCAGGACGTACCGGGTTCGATCGCAATCGATGAATTCGTTCCCGATACATCCCCCACCATTGCCGCACAAACTCAAAACGATCGCACCCAAACCGTTACGATTTATTCTGCCGATACCGAGTGCGAATCTCTGATTCCCCAACAAGTAGAACTTCCCCAAAGCAACACCCTCGAAGCCAGCGTCGGGGAAATCGTCGGACGCTGGAACAACAGCGATTTTCGCTTGGCGGGATATCGCGTGAACGTCGATGGCGATACGGGAGTCGCTACGGTGGATTTACGAGTCGATCCCGATTCGGAACGACAGATTCTTTCCCTCTCGAGTTGCGAGCGCTACGCATTATTCGGCAGCCTCTCGGAAACCCTCACCAGCAACCCCCAATGGGAGATTTCCCAGGTTCGCTTTACCGATCGCTCTGAGGAGATTACTTTTTAGAAGGGGGACGAGGAGGACAAGGAAGAATTTTGTATCTCCCTCATCTCCCTCATCTCCCTCATCTCCCCCATCTCCCTCATCTCCCTCACCTCCCTCATCTCCCGAAGCCTCTGAAGCTACCGACGAAATGTTAAAGTCGATCTACCGGACTCGGAGCTAGAACGATGGGTTTAAAAGAACAAATTAGCGACCAAATTAAGGCGGCGATGAAAGCCAAGGATAAACTTCGCCTGGAAACCGTCCGCAGCATCAAAAAAGTCATCCTGGAAAAAGAATCGACGATTCGCGGTGAAGGGCGAGAAGCGCTCACCGAAGCCGAGGAAATGGAAGTCCTGATGCAGCAAGCCAAACAGCGCCGGGATGCGATCGAACAATACACCAATGCCGGACGGGAAGATTTAGCCGAAAAAGAGCGCCAAGAACTCACCATTATTGAAGAGTATCTCCCCAAACAGCTCTCCGATGCGGAAATTGAGGCGATCGTCGAGGAAATTATGGCCGAATCCGGGGCTTCTTCTCCTAAAGATATGGGGAAAGTGATGGGTCCGACAATGGCGCGCCTCAAGGGACAAGCCGACGGGAAAAAAGTACAGGCGATCGTCAAAGCCAAGCTCAGTGGATGAACGAGGATGACCTAATGCTTACCTCGTTCGGGACTTGCAAAGAAATAAAGTACCCGCTTGTTTGACAGCCGTCACCCCTTGAGCTTATTGAGACCAAGCACTTAAATCTCGATTTAAAAATTCTGCCAATTTTTGGTTGGGTTCGCGGAACTTTTCGAGTAGCATTTGCCGAGTTTCTCGAAGCATCGGTTGGGGAACGTACTTCTGTTCGACAGTCTGGCGATACGGCAATTTTTTCAAAATTTGATAGGCACTATCTTTAACACTTTGAGGAAGTACACTGGCGATCGTTCGTACGCCCGGAACGGATTTCAGACTGGCTGTCATTTGAGAGCGGAGCACTCGCTGAGTATGCTCTTTGGCTTGGTTGGCGTAAATAGAATTCTGTTGAACCAGATCGATTTCGGAATCGACATTTAAAAACTGGCAAACTTTTTGGAGCGTACTTTCTGTATCTTGAATTACATCTTCCATCAAGAGGAATAAAAAAGACTCTCTCGGGAAAAATTCCAGATAGCATTCTATTTGATATAAATAATGACTGCTATCTAAAAGACAGTTGGGTTTTTTGAGGGCTTCCTCAAAGGTTTCGCGGACGACGAGCTGCGTTTTCGTATTCTGAGCGGTTTTAATTTGGTGAGCGTAGTGAGAGAACGCCCGATCGACCGGATTACGCATCAAATAAATAAACTTCACGTTGGGAAGCGCTCGGGCAATTCGAGAAGGGGCTTGGGGAAATTGGGGCGATCGAGTATAGATTGTTGAGGCTTCCCCGCAAATTTGGTCGGGTTTGGCATCGAGAAATAACGAACCGTACCAATCCATTCCTCGGGCATAGTTCTCATCCCGAGCAAAAAACTCCGGTTCTTTCACCCGGCTCATATAAATTTGAGGATGACGACATAAATACTTATATAGAGTCGTCGTCCCAGATTTAGCAGAGCCGATAATTAAATAATCGGGTAACCGCATCACTTTTTCTTTCCCGCTGAATTTAACTCAATCAAATGAAATTTTGCCACTTTGGCACGGATGCAAAACTGCGATCGGAGCTGTAGCCATGACGGTTGGAACAGCCTAATTTCACACGAGCATTCTCCTTTCCCCCACTCACCAATACCTCTGCGTCCGTAATGCTTCTGGCTATGGCTCTAAATACCCCAAACCCCCAGCCTCTTTCTCAAAAAACTAGGGGGAAGATATTCGAGCCTAAACAATACAGAGCACTGGTTTCTCCACTCAATGCCCGTAATGACAGTCTGTCTTACAGAGTCTCTCGAGCCAGGGTAGAATGTTTGGCGATCGGGGGAATCGCCAAGTTAGGCGACTGCTGCTTGAGTTCGCCGCGCTGAAAACGCTCGATGGCCGTATAAAATGCTTGTTCGCACAACCGAGCTGCATCGGTCCAAGAATATTCTCGAGCGGTAGCATAAGCCGCATCGGACATCGATTTCCACTCGGCTTCGCTCAAATGGCACATGCGCTCGATGGCTCGCGCCATCTCTTCGGGGTTTTCGGGCGGAACGAGGATGCCCCCTCCTGGCGGAAGCAGCTCGGGAGCAGCTCCTGCGGGGGTTCCCACTACTGGAGTCCGGCAAGCCATCGACTCGAGAATCGGTAACCCGAATCCTTCAGTACGGCTACCGAAGAGCCACATATCGCAACTGGCGTAAATATCTTTGATGGTGTCTTGGGGAGGAGATTGGATAAATTGGGTATTGGGCGGAAGTTCTACATTTTTAGTCGCAGGATGGCGTTGACCGAAGATCTTCAGGCGTAAATTTGGAATGTTGCGGGCGGCCAAACGGAAGGCTTGCAAACTAATATCGCAACCTTTCCAATGCTTGGGGGAATACATCATGCCCACGGTCGGTACGGACTGCTTGCCGCGAGGGGGTGCGCAATATTTCTGACAATTGACGCTGTCGGGGACCAAAGAAACGTACCGATCGCCATACTCGTTTTTCATGATGTCGAGCAACCACTTCGAGACCGCAATTTTATGGAAGGGTAGGGAGTAGGTCGCGCTCGTTCGAGCTTTGGGTAAATAGTCGTGAACTTCGTGATGCCGAACGGTATAAGTTTTGACCCCTTTGCGATCGGAGAATTTGGCAATCCATTCGGCGGTTTCCCACCATGTTGCAACGATAACATCGGCATCGGGCACGTCGGTTTCCACGATCGGTCCGGGGTGCGAAGTCACTTTCAAAGGAACATCGACATCATCGAAATGAGATGGCTTTTGTTTGGCGTAGTGCATCCATCCTTTTCCTTTGAGCAATCCATCGAATCGAGCGCGCAGACTCGGTGGAGAATATTCGGGACAAACCGCTAAAACATCATGACCTCGTTGCTTGAGATGAGAAGCTAGAACCGCCGTAGCATGAACTCCACCTGACAAATTTGCAGGTGGCAGAACAAATGTAATGTTCATAACTTTAAGAAGTGCTCCGAGAAAATGCGGATCGAATAGCCTCAGAAGAACTCTCGATCGGCAGCTTTATCTAAAGCCTTCCGATTCGGAAAGAGTACCTTCCAAATGCAATTCTATAGAAATGTGAAATAGTGAGTCTGTTCTAAAAAGAGAGTTACCGACTTGCTCGATATTTTCAAAATGTAACTTAGGTCAATTTTGAAAACGAGCGCTCTTTTAGAATCGATTAGTAATGGAAGTTGGAAGACAAACCAACTGTTTTAGAGTCGTAGAGACGTATAAAAAGCGTATGATTTGAACGCTTTTTCCCACATGAAACTGGTTACAAAAGCAAAGAGTCGCTGTTGTTGAAGCTAGAGCTTAATCGCGATCGGCGCTAAGTTTGCAATAGTTGGCAAACTTTTAGTTAAGTTTCTATAACATAAAATTATACGTGGTATTACATATGATTGTCAATCATGAGTTTACGTAATATCCGCAAAAAACCGTAAAAATACAGAATTAATTCAGATTGTCGCGGCACGAACTTCGCCAGTCGAACTGTAGTTTTACTGAAGTCTGGGACTTTGCTGACATTCAGCCATTGGTTATCTGCGCTCTCAAGCAGGGTGAACTATCATCTAGAAACGTGGATACCCCGCACTCATGAGTCTGACTCCCCAACAGCAAGCCGCAGCCCGCGCCCCCGGTAGCGTCGTCGTCACGGCAGGGGCGGGAACGGGCAAAACCTATATGCTCGTCGAACGCTACTTATATTACCTGCGCGAGCGTCAGATTTCGCCGTTGGAAATGGTGGCGGTGACTTTTACTCAGAAAGCGGCAAACGAGTTGCGATCGCGAATTCGATCGGCGGTTTCCCGAGAGTTTCCCACAGCTCTCGAAACGATCGCCGAATTGGAAGCCGCCCAAATTAGCACCATTCACGCCCTGGCTTCGCGCATTTGCCGCCAGTATCCCGAAGCTGCCGCAGTGCCGCCGGATTTTGCGATTCTCGACGATTTAGAAGGAAAAATTTGGCTGGCAGATGCATTTCGTGAAGCCTTAGAAAAGTTACCCAAACCGCTCTATCAAAAAGTTCCTTACTCTATCTTATTTTCAACTTTAAGGTCGTTAATTGACGATCCGATTTCTGCAAGTCGCTCTCTGCAAAACAGCCCCGAAAATTGGCAAGAACTGGCAGATAAAACCCGACAAAAAGCATTAGATGAACTATGCAACCATCCCACCTGGGCTGAGAGTCGGGACGTTCTGGGTCGCTATGTCGGCAAATTGGGAGATAAATTGGAAGCCTATCGCCAGGGGGCCGTTAGCGCGATCGCCCTAGTTGAAAACCGGGAAAACGTCCGCCCCTCCTTGGAAGCGATTTCCCAGCTAAAAATCAACGTCGGCAGTAAAAAGAACTGGGAAACCGGGGCACTACCGATCGTCAAGGCGGCAATTGCAGCGTTGCGAGAACTCGTCAAAAAAGCCATTTCCCAACAACTGGTAACCCTCGAACTCGGGGAAATTGACAGCCAACTCGCGCAAATATTACCTGCTTTTCGCGAAGCCTTTGAATGGGTGCAAAACTATCTGAACCAGCTCAAATATCGCAGTCGCGTACTCACCTTTTCCGACTTAGAAGTTTGCGCCCTCCAAGCCCTGCAATCTGAAGACGTGCGAACCGATTGGGGCGATCGATGCCGGGTATTTCTCATCGATGAATTCCAAGATACCAACCCCGTTCAAGCCGAACTCCTCGAAGCCCTCACCCAAAATAGCAACCTCACTGTTGTCGGCGATGTCAAACAATCGATTTACGGCTTTCGTCGCGCCGATGCCCGAGTGTTCGATCGCTTCAGCCAGCACATTCTCGCCAACAACGGCAAAGCGATCGCCCTGGATTTGAGCTTTCGCACCCATCAATCTCTCATCGGCACGATTAACCAGATTTTCAAACCTCTCCTGGGCAACATCCATCAAGATCTCAACGCCTACTGTACCGACGCGCCGCACCCGGCACCCCACTTGGAAGCCTACGCGATCGATGCCGAACGGGGCATCAACAAAGCCCAGCGCCAATTCGCCGAAGCCCAACATCTGGCAAAGCTACTGCAAGACCTCTTAAAAGCGCAAACCCCGATCCGCGCCAAATCCGGGGAATTACGCCCGATCGCCCCTGGAGATATCGCCATCCTCGCCCGCACTTGGGATGCCCTGCAAACCTACAGCGAAGTCCTCGAAACGGCAGGAATTCCAGCGGCGATTTCTGGGGGGGAAAGTTTGCTCGCCACCCGAGAAGCCAAAGATGCGATCGCCCTGCTGAGATTTCTCGCCGATCCCCAAGACGATATCGCCCTGGTTGCTCTCCTGCGCAGTCCCTTTTTCGCCCTGAGCGATCGGATTTTATTTGAATTAGCCCGCAAAAAGTTACCCCAACTCTCCCCAAAAAAACGATCGAAAACCGCCAGATCGCAAAAAGAAAAACTCGAATGGTGGCAGCGCTTGCAAGCGATCGCCCAGAGGGACGAACTCGCCGAACTGGCACGCCCGATCGATACCCTCAAGCACCTCCTCGCCCAACGCGATCGCCAACCCCCCAGCCGCTTGTTGCAACTCGCCGATCGACTGACGGGATATACGGCAGCGATCGCCAACCTCCCCGGTGCGGCGCGACGGGAGGCGGACTGGCGGGGGTTTCGGGAACTGGTGCGGGATTTTGAAGCGGGGAATCAGGATGTTTTTGCCGTAATGCGCCGTCTCAAGCGCCTGCTGGAAGCCGATGTGAAAGTACCCCGCCCCCCTTTGGATGCCGCAGATGCCGTCTCCCTGATGACCGTTCACGCTTCTAAGGGGTTGGAATGGTCGGTGGTGGTGGTGGCCGATTTAGCCCGATCGAGTCAGAATACCCCGCCGCCGATTTACTTCGATCCGGACGTGGGCGCGGGCATCAAACTCGAAGACGATGCCGGAGAGATGCAAAAACCCGTCCTTTATATCTTGTTGGAACAGGCGCAGAAACAGCGCGAAGAAGCCGAAGCCCTGCGCGTTCTCTACGTTGCCCTAACTCGGGCGCGCGATCGCCTCATCCTCACCGCCTGCGATCCCAAAGGGGGTAGTCTCGATCGCCTGCGTCCGGGACTCGAAGCGGCCGGTATTCCCATCCAAACCTGGAAAATGCCCGAGACACCGATGTTTGAAGGCAACCCCAAACTCCCCGCCGCCATTGCCACCTCCCACACTCTCCTCGATGCCGTCGGTTCCGGTCTGTTCGAGCTTCCCGTCACCGCCCTGAGCGATTATGCCTGGTGTCCCCAGCGATTTGAGTTTCGGGTGCTGCGGGGTCATCCGGGGTTGGGAGATGGGATCGCCGTCGCCTCTCGCATCGGCACCTTAGTCCACAAAGCCCTAGAATTGGGAATTCGCGATTCCGAAGCCCTGGCGCGATTCGACCCGGAAATGGGGGGAGAATATCTCGCAGAGGCGATCGCCCTAGCGCGGCAGTTCGATACTCACCCCACCTACGATCTAGTTCGTCAAGGGATCGTCGCCCGAGAGCAAGCCATTCAGATCGTCCTGGGCGGTTTAACCCTCAATGGCAGAGTGGATCTGCTTGGCAAAGATTGGGTGCTCGATTTTAAAACCGATCGGGAGTTTGCCCCCCAGTATCATCGCTTCCAACTTTGGGCCTATGCCAAAGCCACCGGAGCAACCGTCGCCCATATTGCCTACTTGCGCCACGATCGCCTGCATACCTTCACCGCAGAAGATTTAGCAGCAACAACTGCGGAGGTGGAAAAGGCGATCGATAAGATTCTCGCCGGAGACTACACCGCCACTCCCTCCCCAGAAAACTGCACGACCTGTCCCTACGCAGAAATTTGCCAGTTTGCTGACGCGGGAAGTCTCAAATGGGAGGGAGAAGTTGACAAAGCCGATACCTTAAGTTGATAGATTGCAGTTGCCAGTTCGGCGAAGATACGTTTCCCCAACTTCCACAACAGCAGCGATTCGCGCTTTGTTTCGTCCAACACGCTCGTAATATAGCACTACGCAAATACGTTAGGACATATTTTGAAGGCGGCATCTACACAATCTCGAAGGTGAGGAAATTCCTTTAACCTCTGCTTCATCCATGTCTTTAAAACAGCCCACCAAT
>JAXHUC010000140.1:0-16775 GCA_034189805.1 Cyanobacteriota bacterium | reverse complement strand
CCGCGCACAAGAGGGAGATCGTGAAAAGTTTGATTACGAGAGGGGTTGAGCGATTAGAGTCGAGCGACTTGACATCTGGCAAAATTGCTTAACCTTTCACCAATGGGGAATGGGGAATGGGGAACAGAGTGCCTTGCTCGCAACTTGAGTTTATTGGGTGTTGTCAGCTCGCTCTCAAATTTCTAGCTGTTCCGAACACAAACCAGAGTAAGCATTTGGAGCTGTGACTTAACCAAAACTGACGTGATTTAATGTGCTAACGATTCACCGATCGCTGCTTTCTTCTAACTCGGATACCAAATCGATTCGATCGCCTTTGCCGCTTCCATCGCAGCATTGCGCAACCCCGAGGACGACTCGTCGAGCAATACTGTCACGTGTCCCAACTTACGCCCCGGACGGGATTCGGTTTTATCGTACCAGTACACCTTAGCGTTGGGAATTTGCGCCAGTTGCTGCCGTTTTTCCCCGTAGTCGCGCTTTGAGTCTTCGTATCCGAGCAAGTTCACCATCACCGCACCGGGAGAAGTCATCGCCGTACTGCCCAACGGTCGATCGCTCACGGCCCGCAAATGTTGCTCGAATTGGGAGGTTTCGCAAGCATCGATCGAGAAATGACCGGAGTTGTGGGTGCGGGGGGCGATTTCGTTGGCGAGTACTTTGCCATCGGCGGTGAGAAAGAGTTCGATCGCGAACAATCCTACCACTTGTAGCTTTTCTAAGACAGTTCGGGCAATTTCCTCACTTTCTTCTATGGCTGCGGCAGGGATATCTGCCGGGGCAAAAACGCGGCGACAGACTTGGTTTTCCTGCTGCGTCTCGACGATCGGATAAATGGCGATTTCCCCGGAAGCGTTGCGCGCAGCGATGACAGCCAACTCGCGATCGAACTCAATAAATTCCTCGAGCAGTAACGACGACTGTCCCCCCTTGTCCCAATTGGCTTTCAACCAGTTCTGCCAAGTGGTTTTCAAGCTATCCCAATCCTCTAAAATCGCCGTTCCTCGTCCGTCGTAACCGTGGCGGCGTGCCTTCATCACCACGGGAAACTTCAACTCCGGCAGGGGTTTGTTGGGCGTGAGGGTGAAAAACTCCGGCACCGGAATTCCCAAATCTCGCAGGAAGCTGCGCTGGTGGTATTTATCCAGGAGAGGAGCGAGGGATTCGAGGGACGGACGGAAGCAAACCCCCTGTTTTGCCAGTTTTGAGAGGGCTTCGAGATCGACGAATTCGTTCTCAAAGGTGATGACATCGCACTGCTCGGCTAGTTGTGCGGTTGCCGTGGCATCGGCAACTGGGGCGAGAACGGTATCGGTTGCAGTTGCCGCCGCCGGATCGCTGTCATTTGGCGTTTGGACGATCGCATCGATGCCCAGCTTCTGCGCTGGCGGGCACATCATCCAAGCCAACTGTCCGCCGCCGATAATACCGACGCGATCGATTTTCTGGCTTTGGGAACGTTCGTGGGAATTTTGAGGAGGAGTAGATGTTTTCACAGTCAATGAGAAATGGGGATTAAGAGGACGCGGAGATGGGGGATGGGTAGCTTTCAGGGGCTTGAGAAACTAAACTTTCCTCCCTTTCCCCCCCTGCTTCCGTTTCCCTTGTCTCCCATCACGGACAATATAAAGAATCGCGGGTGGAGACTCCGGTTTGGGGATTGATGCCTGTGGCACTGGCGCACAGTTGTCGGACTTGCGCGCCGTCGAGGAGAGCATCGGTAAAATCGGCTCCAGCGATTTTGGCATTCTCGAGGGTCGATCCGAGTAAAATGGCTTCAACCAGAACCGCATCTTGCAAGTTTGCATCCGTCAGCGTCGCCTGATCGAGAAAAGCGTTGGTGAGGTCGGAACCGTGCAGGTCGGCGTTTTCCATCCGCGAGGTGCTAAACACCACACCGCGCAAGTCTGCCTCGGAGAAGTTGGTATCCATCAGGTTGCAACCGGAAAACTCGGCCGATCGCAGCACTTGACCGGAAAAATCTCGCCCCATCAGTTCGGCGTAGGTATACGATAGCGGTGGTGGATAGAGAACGGCTTGGGCGAGGTAGGAAAAGTGACCCGACCCCAACCCCACGATCGAGGTGAGTATCCAGGCAAAGAGTTGCGAGAGTAGCATAGAATGCGATTATTGGGACTACCAATGTCTAGATTACTGTATAGCGGGGAACCGTTCGATCGAGAAAATTGGGACAATTCGGTACAATAATATTCAGTTAAGTTAATATGCAGCGAAACGAGTTTTAAACCGATGGCAAACTTTTTACTAACTTGGTTGGTCGCGGCGGTATCTTTGGTCATTACAGCCAAAATCGTTCCGGGAATTACGATTACCAGTTTTGGTGTGGCGGCAGCGGCTGCTGTTGTCATGGGATTGGTCAACGCAGTCGTCCGTCCGATCTTGGTGATATTGACGCTACCTTTTACCATTCTCAGCTTGGGTTTATTTCTATTGGTGGTGAATGCGATCGTCTTTTCTTTAGTGGGATATCTCTCTCCGGCTGGATTTGTCGTCTCGGGATTTTGGGCGGCATTTTTTGGAGCGATCGTCTTGTCGTTCGTGTCGAGTATTTTGGGGGGATTTGTGAAGCCTCAAGAGGAGTAAAGATTAGTTGCTATTATTAAATTCACCACAAAGGCACAAAGGAATCGGTTAGTAAGAGAATTAAAGATAAAAGCAACACGATAGATCGAAATCGATTGATTTGAGATTCTTTAATCGTAAGCATTCAGGTCTCGATAACGAACGAAAACGATGTAAGGGCGGGTTTAACAATATCTTGGAAGACTTGCCTAAAATTAAAAGTCAAAACCCGCCCCTACCCATTCCTACCTTAGCTGTATCTAAAATTCCACCTGAATGCTTACCTTTAATCTTTACAATCGATTTTATTTTTTATCCTAAATTTGTTTTATATTTAAGAGCGATCGAATTAGATAAAGCTCGATGAGTCAAAGTAATTTTAACAAGCAAGATAACAAACAAGAGAATCTCAAAGAAATTGACGAACAGCTCGTTCGACTGCTGGGAAAAAGAATAGCAGTCCTCGAACGAGATCGGGGCATTTCAAGAACCGATCGCCGAGCGTATCTTCAACCATTACTCGCCAAAGCTGGTGTTCCCGAGTTTGTATGGGAAAAGCTGGAAACTTGCTGTACGGCGGCGCTGGCAACGTCGGATTTAGCCACTTTAAAAACACCTCCCAAACAAATTGCGATCGTGGGTGGAAAGGGGATGATGGGGCAGTTTTTTCGATCGCGTTTTTTGGCAGCGGGACATCAGGTAAAAGCCCTAGGAAGGCAAGATTGGTCTGATGCCGAAACGTTACTTGAAGATATCGATCTGGCGTTAATTTGCGTTCCCATCGATCGCACTTTAGAGATTATTCAAAAAACGGCAAAGTATCTACCCCAAAAAGCCGTTCTGGCGGATATTACCAGTATTAAAGCACCGATGGTTGAGGCGATGCTGACCCATCATTCCGGTCCGGTGGTGGGGTTACATCCGATGTTCGGCCCTGGGGTAAAATCCTTTTTGTCCCAGAAAGTAGTGGTCTGTCCGGGACGAGAGGATAAAGCCTCGGCGTGGTTAATCGAACTGATGGAAAAAGATGGGGGAGATTTAGTCTTTTGTTCGGCCCAAGAACACGATCGCATGACGATTGCCGTCCAAGCTTTGCGCCATTTTTCTACCTATAGTTTGGGGGTTTTCTTAGCAGAAGAAGGAGTGGATATCGGTCGCAGTTTAGAGCTTTCGAGTCCGATTTATCGGATGGGCGTGAATCTCGTCAGTCGGCTATTTGCTCAAGATGCCCAATTGTATGCCGATATTATGTTGGCTACCGCAGAAAGACGAGAAGCGATCGCCCGTTTGGCGAGTACGTTTAGTCGATTGGCAAAGGCGATCGAATGGGAAGATCGATCGATGGTAATTGAAGAATTCGATCGGACGGCAAAAGCATTGGGAACGGAAACCGATCGGGCGTTGCGCGAAAGTGACAAACTCATCGATTCTTTGAGTATTTTACTGGCGGCAAACCGGGTTGAAAATGCGATCGACGGGTAAGTTGGGAATGGAAAGATAAGAAGCAGATCTGGGATCGTTCCAGACACTCGAGATTGTTGGCGATCGCCTACCCGAATTTAGGACGAAAGGGGCGGTTCGCAAACCCCACCATCGGGTAAGATCGCCCCATCCCAATTCACATTTTCTAGCTTTGCCCGATGTAAGTTCGCCCCTCGCAAGTTCGCCTCGCGGAGGTTAGCATTGCTCAAATTCACCCCCGTCAGATTCGTCCACCGACCGTAAGCTTGAAATAGATTGGCATCGCTGAGATCGCTGCGAAATAGATACGCTCCGTTAAGATACGCTTGAGTCAGGTTCGCCTGCTGGAGATTGACTCGAACCAAGTAGGCTTCTACTAAATCGGCGCGGTAGAGATTTGCCCCGCTAAAATCGGCATCGATCGCATGGGTGTGGCGCAGGTTGGCTTCGCTGAGATTGCTACGACTCAGCTGCACCTGACTCAAATCTGCACCCTGAAGGTTGGCAGCACGTAAATTCGTGCCGATAAAGTTCGCCCCCGTCAAGTCGGCATCTTGGAGATTCGCGCCTCTCAAATCCGTGCCGATCAGGTTCGCCCCCCGCAAATCCGCCTCTTGTAAATCGATGCCAACCAGAGATGTAACGCTCAGATCTGGTTGAATGTTCGGGTTGTGGCTTCTCCAAGCAACCCATCGATCGACACCTTTTTTGAGCTGGGCGAGATGTTCGACATTGACCATTGAAATTTTGGGTGGGGGTAAATAGATTTGCCGCTGTCGTCGAGTGCGTCTTGACCCCTAGATTACCAGCGAAGATGCCGACACAAAACCCCCAATTCAATCTCGGGGGTTTATATTCTCGAACTTGTCTGCGTCGCGTTCCACCGATCGAAAAGAACGATCGACACGCGATCGCTCTAGAAGAAAGAAGGCGAAACATTTGGAGATGAGGCTTCATATTATCCGTCAAACCTATTCCAAATGCACGCACGGCTATATGCGCGAATAGCTATTTGTATTGAAGGTTGCGTGAAATGACATGCCCTTCATTTGCCAGTCCGCGCTTCTCTAAACGGCAACAAACTGACCTTGCAGCTCGGCAGAAGTGACATTGAGTACGGCCCCTAAATATTCATCGAAACCCGTACCAATTAACGTCACTTGAGTTAAGCCATCTCCATCGGGATCGAAATCCGTTGCCGCGAGTGTACCTTCGTCAATTAAGGCTTGAACTTCTGCGGGAATTGGGAAGGATCGAGGAGGAACATCGATGAAGATGAGATCCGCTTGTGTGAGTCCGCCCGTCAGTCCAATGCGATCTTCTCCCGGTCGAAAATCGATGAGCAAATCCGCATCTCCTTCCGCGATCGTAATTTCGGTACCCGAAGAGGTATTATCGGCTCTGAGCACGAAAGTATCGCTGCCAGCTCCACCAACTTGAGCGTCGGCTCCGAAGTCTCCATACATCAGGTCGTTGCCATTACCGCCCAGGAGTACGTCGCTATCTTGTCCCCCGCGCAGGGTATCATCTCCCTCACCTCCCTCGACGAGATCTTGACCGATATTCCCCGCCACAAAATCATTACCAATGTCACCGGTGAGGCGATCGTTGTCTCGTCCTCCGAGCATGATATCGTCGCCGTCGGCTCCGGTGAGGGTATCCCGACCCCGGTTGCCAAACATGGTTTCCCCATCCGAGGAACCGATTACGGCATCATCTCCGTCTAAAGCGCGCAATCCCAAGGGAAAAGGAGCCATCAGTCCCACTGTCAGCTGCACGTCATCCCCGGTAACGGCATCGTTATTCAGATCCAAAAATAGTCCGGGAATCGATTGCGGAGTGGGATTCGATAGAACTTGCATGGTATTTAAAGTGTAAATTATCTCCCGATCAGTCTAGCTTAGAAATAAAATCTTCATCTGTCGAGTTTTATCTCTGGGAAAAGACGGAAACTTAACGTTTCAACGCTTTTGTCGATCGCAAATTTTAAAAACAGATTTAAGCTTATAGTCAGCATTCAGGTATCAGCCATCAGCCGTCAGCTTGTTTGGAGCCAGAAAAGTTAGAATTGGAACGGACTCACTTGCCACAGAGTCTAAGTTGTTCGAGTCTAAAGAACTCCATTCAAATCCATACTGGCGGTGTTTTCTTCAAAAGCGGGTAGCTGAGTGCTGAAGAATTACGGTTTGTAAATTTAAGTTTATCAAATATGTTTGACACAAAAGATTTCAAATAAAAACGAACGTCAGAGAGGAGAACACATGCAATAAATTGCAAAACGTAAAGAAGTTATGAGACTGTCGAGTTTTGAGCTTATAATACATACCCAGTATAGAATATACTCGATTGAATCTACTGGTTTTAAAAACTTTTAGGGGTTGTTTCGATCGTCCGATCCGCTTTATTTTGTATCTTATCCAAATACAAATGTCACTGATGGTTTCGTCCTATCCTTATCAGTACAAATTTCAAGCTATAAGGCGAAGGCGAAATTAAGATTGGAAGTTGCAGTTGTTCGTTATAGCAACCGCCAAGGCAGTTAGGACAACGCCAGACACTTATTTCATGAACCCGTGGTCTTCCCCCCCAGCCTCCCCAGCCCGCAGTCACTTGTGTCCTAACCGATATGGCGACTGCTATATTGTGTGGCAACCTACCCTCAATTTTCACCACTCAGCACTCGTTGGGCGCTCAACTCTAACTCTGAAAACGTCGTCGAAACAATCTGCTCTTCTCCTCGAAATTCGATCGCCTCGTAAAATCCCTCCACCAGCGTGCAGACGGTGACCACTTCTTGCAAGGGATCGACGATCCAATATTCAGAGATTTGCAGGACGGCGTATTCAGAACGCTTGCTGCGGTAGTCGGTGGTTTGAGTGGATTTGCTCACCACTTCCACCACCAAAATCGGCGAGGGTTCGTTAAATTCGATAACTGCTTCTCGATTCGCCAGATTTTCCCACTGTTCGATGGGCAAAACGACGACATCGGGAATTCTGCAAGTATCCCAGCGTCCTCCACGGGGGGATCGAATGCCAAGTGCAAATCGTTGTGCCGTCCAGTTTTTCCCGGTTCTGCCGCTTTCATCATCGAAGCTGCGTTCCAAAAATTTAGAAATTCCGCCGTGTTTTCCCGTACCCAGAGCCATCGGCACTAATTCTCCTTCAACCAATTCGTATAGAATATCGGTTCGGTCGTCGTATTGGAGATATTCGGCAAGGGTGAGTTTTTTTGTGGCTACGGTCATGGCGATCGCGTCTATCGCGGACAACTCGATATCGTTATTGTATAGCGCTTACCATATGGGTTAAGTTACACTTGGCGAACATCCCCACAGGTCAAAGTTTCGTGTAAGCGATCGGGAAGGATCGCCATGCTTGAATTCCCCCGTTCCGCTGGAGTGATAGCTGAAAATGAGGACGCGCTGCGGGAATTGGTCTGGACGATCGAGGCTTCTGGGGGAAGATTTCGACCGATTTTAGCGCGCTGTAACTACATGGCTTTACAGGCGCAGATGCTGCAACGGTTGCAAGAACTCTGTTCGATACCAATTCGCCCGATCGTTTTAGAGCAATCCCAAACTCGGCTTGACTCGATGCTACGAGAGTGTTGTGGAAACGATCGACCTTCTGCGGTGACGATCTTGGGTTTAGAGTCGGAAAGTTGACGACGGTCTCCAAGGTATTTCGAGATCTCCATCGCGGCTGCGGGCGGTTACGATATAATCCAATCGCATTCAATTTCTCGACCCGTTCATCTCCATGACTGCGACTCCTCTCACCTGGCCCGAACTCGAAGCCCTAACCGACTTCAAAATCGATCCCGTCAACGGTCCGACCAATTCTCAATCTCGCCTGCGCCTCTTCGGCAAAGAAGAATCCGACGTGCGCGTCACCCTCTACCGCGATAACCACGCCTGGTGTCCCTACTGCCAGAAAGTTTGGTTGTGGCTGGAGGAAAAACAGATTCCCTACCGCATCGAAAAAGTGACGATGTTCTGTTACGGGAAAAAGGAAAGCTGGTACAAGCGCATTGTCCCCTCGGGGATGTTACCCGCCTTGAAACTCGACGATCGCATTATTACCGAAAGCGATGATATTTTAATCGCCCTCGAACGGGTTTACGGTCCCTTGGGGTTAGGGATGGAAGACCCGAAAGTGATGCCCCTGCGGCAACTCGAACGGTTGCTATTTCGCGCTTGGTGTTCTTGGCTGTGCTATCCGGCGCGATCGCCCCAAGAAGATCGGCGCAACCGAGACCAGTTTACCCAAGTGGTGGCGATGGTGGAAGATGCCCTCAGTCGCACTCCAGGCCCCTACTTCCTCGAGGAGTTCGGTACGGCGGATGTCATCTTTACCCCCTACGTCGAACGGATGAACGCCAGCTTGTTCTATTACAAAGGCTACTCCCTGCGGGAAGAAAACCCATATTTTTCCAACTGGTTCGATGCCATGGAAAGCCGCCCCACCTATCGGGGAACCCAAAGCGATTTCCACACCCACGCCCACGATTTACCGCCACAAATGGGGGGCTGCTACGAGAACGGCGAACCCCAAATGCAGATGAATAAGGCGCAGGTGGATAACGGCCCCTGGTTTGGCTTGCCCGATGTCACCTATCCCGAACCGGAAACCTCCCGTACCGAAGCCCTAGCGCGGGTCCTCAAACATCGCGCCAATATCGTTCGCGTCAATCCGGCCCAGGACAACTTATTCGACGAAGCCCTGCGCTGCGCCCTCACTCATCTGATGAAGGGAGAACCTTGCATGCCGCCCAAGGGGTCTGATGCCGCCCTGCGATATCTGCGCGATCGGATTAACGTACCTCGAGATATGTCTATCTACGCCGCCAAGCGGTTGCGGGAATCTCTCGAAGCCACTGCCGCATTAGATGGCGATCGTCAAGGACCGCCGATTCCCGTACGCCATCGCCGCGACCAAGACCCGGTGGATTTTACTTAGACTGTTTGCTGAGAATATTCGTGGCGACTGTCCACCGATGACGAAGGCAACGACCCTCCTCGTGACTTATAGCAATTTTCGTTTAGGTTGACCTCCGAAGGGTGAGGGCGGGTTTTGAAACGAGAGCGCAGTGAGGGCAACATTTTCTGCTAAACCCGCCCCGACAATTGTCTGGCTTCTATCTTTGTGAAAACCTCTATAGATTTAAATTCCAATCGAAGAAATATCGTCTGCTAGTTTGATTTTGCCTCTGAGTATTGCCCGTAAGAGTCGATTAATCGATCTCTCATCATCTTCGTGGAGGGATTCTTCTAAAATTGCGGCCATCAAACCGTAACGATCGGCAACGGTTATTGCCCCAGTCATTCTCGCAGACACTAGGATTTCGGACACCGCACCAGGAAGTAGGGCAACAGAGGATTTCATGAGTGTTAATTTTTTCACTTTCTTCTAGCCTATCATTGCAAAAATATCCGTAATTTCCACGAGTTTCGATCGTTGAAAAGAGCGATCGCCATCGAATTTTAACACGATCGAAAACACACGAGGATTGTGAGAGAAAGCAGGATTTAATGCGATCGTCATAACAGCGATCTTCGAGGATTTTTTGCTAATCGTTCCCCTCAATTGGCAACGATCGGTCGTGCAAATCTCTCTAAATCGATCTCAAACGAACCGTACGGCATCCGATCTCGTTGGGAGATCGGTTTCCGCAAAATCCACGAATATGCTTTGCCCTCGAACGACTCTGTACGTCGAAGCCAGTCGGAATAGTATTTTGAGTGTTACAAACTTTGGGGCAGACAATTGAAAACTCAGATGAAAACTCAGACAATTGCCATGGGAGAAGAAAATACTGAATTGGCATCTTCTCCAATAAACGTAAATTTTTGGAAATCGCAATTTGTTTGAATAACATATCCCGAATCAGTTAACGACTCGCAAGACTCGGGTATCACACGCACTTAATCTTATGAAGTTAATTGTAAGTTATTTTGAATTTTTTAGCGACGAAGGGTAAGCCGATCGAAAAAGTGAGACAATCCCTCTTATCAAAAGTTCCATAAGAGTTCGATCGTCTCACTTCCTACGACGGCACGGCACTATTATATTGTGTCGTTCGCTAACTTGCTGCGGTCGTTGCCGTTCGACTGTCCCCGCCCAGGCCGTCCGATGGGGTCAAACCCACGAGCTTTTCGCTGAGTTCCCACAACCGCACGGCTTTATTGTTGTCGAGTGCCTCATCTGAAACCTCTTGATCGAAGGATTGGCGACCTTCTTTCTGGCGGTTGCCCCAACTCCAGTACACGCCGGACTTGGCGTAATCGGCATCGACTGCGACGGCTGCCAGTCGTTCCCCGGCCAACTCCTGAGAAACGTATCCTCCGGTGATGTTCTTTTGGAACCAGGGGAAGATTGTTTGAAAGAGGGAATAGTGGTTGCGGAAGAGGGGGGTTTCGGCAACGCAGCCGGGATAGAGGGCGTTGAAGATAATCCCGGTGGAGTCGTGATAGCGCCGATGCAGCTCTCGCATGGTCAGCATGTTGCAGAGTTTGCTGTCTTTATAGGCTTTACCGGATTTGAATTTCTTACCGTCAATCATCGAAATCGGAGCTTTGAATCCCGCTTCAAACCCATCGAGGTTGCCCAAATCTGGCGGTGCGGGAATGGGAATTTTACCCCCTAACTCTTTCGGGTTTGCTGTGACGGTTCCCAAAATGACCAGCCGGGGAGGCGAAGACGGGGATTTTTTCAAATCCTCCAGCATCAAGTTGCACAGCAGAAAATGACCCAGGTGATTGGTGGCAACGCTCAATTCGTATCCGTCGGCGCTGCGCTGCGGTTCTTTGAGCAGGGGAAGGTAGACGGCTGCATTGCAAACCAAGGCATCGAGCGGTTTACCGCTTTCCCGGAAGGTTTTGACGAACGCGCGAACACTCTCGAGGGATGCTAAATCCAGATGCATCACCGTGTAGCTGCCCGCAGCCATACCCACCTCTCGAGCCGCGCGTTCGGCTTTCTCCAGATTTCGACAGGCCATGACGACGTGATGACCTTTGGCGGCAGCGGCTTTTGCCCCATACAAACCAACACCCGAGGAAGCACCCGTAATTACAACTGTTTTACGATCGTTTTCCATTTATCTTACGGTTCTATTTTTACTAAATTGCCGACTCTGATGAGGAGTCTTTTATGTGGTTTATTAGAATTGATACCCAAACTTTATACCAGAAATTTGACACCCCGAGACTGCCGACATTTAGCAACTGCTTCCCTTTTGGGAACACGCTATCGCGTTATCGGTTGAGAGGGTACGGCTAAAATGCCGTCAAACTCAAGGATCGAGCCGATTTAACTGCGATCGAAATTAAAGACGATCGCGATTGTTAAGAATTATCTAGAGCCGCACGAATGACTTGGGTTAACTCTTCTTCCGTCCAAGGTTTGCGCAGGCAATGAAATAGGTTCGCTTCTTTTTTCGCTCGGTCGATCGCATCTTCATCGGCTTGCCCGGTGAGCATCACTGTCGTAATTTCGGGAAATTTTTTGTGAACTGCAATTAAAAATTCATCTCCTTTCATTCCCGGCATCAGCCAATCGGAAACAATCAAAAGTGTTTTAACGTTATCGAGATCTAAGTCTTCTAAAATTTCTAATGCTTCTGTAGGACTTTCTGCCATTTCGTAGAGGTAGTCCGTTCCCAAGCATCGCTTGAGTTGTTCTTTAAGGCTTTCGAGGATGACAACCTCATCATCGACACATAAAATTGCAGTTTCAGGCATTATTTTCTAAAAAATAGGGTGAACGATCGACTATTATAGGTCTAGGTTTAAGTGGAGATCGAGTTGAAATCTGGGATTGTCAAAACGACAAATGCCAAACAACTCATTTTCGATCGAGCTGCGATCGAACAGTTTTAGCGCTACATTTTCATTTCTGCCTTCCCTGGCTCGGTTTCTTCTGGAGTTGCAGTTTCACGATAAGGCAGCCAGACCGAAAAACTAGTTTGTCCCGGCTGGCTTTCCACCTCAATTCGTCCATCGTGTTTGTCCACGATTTTTTTGACGATATCCAATCCCAAACCACTTCCCTCTCCCGCCCGTTTGGTGGTGAAAAATGGCTCGAAGATTTTCGATCGCACGTCCTCGGGAATCCCGCAACCGAAGTCCGTCACTCTGACAACGATGCGATCGTCCCGTTCGCAGACCCCAACTTCCAGACGGCCCTGTCCCCCCATCGCCTGTACCCCATTGTGAATTAAATTGCGCCACACTTGAACCAGTTCGTCGGGATAACACGAAATTAGGGGAACGGGTTGATAATCTCGAACGATTTCCACCCCTTGCTTGAATTGATTGCGATACAAATCGAACACTGTTTCGATGCTGTCTGTGATTTTAACTCGCTGTTTTTCGCCACTGCGATCGTAGCGGGCATAGTTCTTCAGAGCAAATACGACTTTGGAGGCGAGTTCGACGGCTTTGAGGATATTTTGAGCGTTACTGGTGAGGCGAGCGAGGTTGTAAGACAATTGTAAGGTTCGATCGCTGCTAACCCCTGCCAAAAGGGGAAAAAATGGCTCGATATTTTCGCAAATCCCCATATCGACAAATGTATCGGCCACATGTCGCGGATTCTCGATCTCCGCTTCTTGCAACTGTCGAGTCAGGGTGCGTTTGGCTTGACGCTGCTCTCGGGAAGTCATCGACATTTTACTCTGCCGGGCGCGTTGGATGAGGGCGAAAAAATCCTCTTGTTGTTGGGAATCTAGTTCTCCGAGGACTTCCGGGAGTTCGTCCATTGAAGAGGCAATCGCCGAAACTGTATTGCTCGCCGAAGCGCGAATGGCTCCCAAGGGTGTATTGATTTCGTGGGCGATTCCGGCAACGAGTTGACCCAGCGCGGCCATTTTTTCGGATTCGATCAGTTGCGATTGAGTGGTTTGCAACTGTTGTACGGTGTTCGCCAATTCCTGATTTTTGGACTGGAGACTTTTTTGTAAAAAACAGTTGGCTAAATGGGTTTCGACGCGGGCGAGTACTTCTTCTACCTGGAAGGGTTTGGTCACGTAGTCTACCCCACCGACGTGAAAGGCTTTCACTTTATCGAGAACATCATCGAGGGCGCTAATAAAAATGACCGGAATTTCGCGGGTGGACTCGTCGCTTTTGAGACGCTCGCAAACTTCGTAGCCGTCCATTTCGGGCATGTTGATATCGAGCAGAATCAAATCGATGGGAATGGCTTGGGCGATCGAAATCGCTTGCGCGCCATTACTCACCGGACGCACGTTATATCCTTTTTCCGAGAGGATGCCCAAAAGCAGGCGTAAGTTAGCAGGAGTATCATCAACAATTAAAATCGTGATGTCTTGCAGGTTATTCATCTTCACGTTGGAGACAGGAGGTTGGAGGTCAGAGTAGGTCGATCGAGATTTTCGATAAAGAAGTTTTCACAAGATCGATACTCAGCAATACTGGGTATGGCACTGCCAGATGACTCATCGGCTTTCGATCTCGTTCCGAAATGCGAACCCTCCAGTCAAGATTGGCGATCGGCAATCGATACTTCAGATTGCACTTCGATCGCCGCTTGCATTAAAGTCGCAATTTTGTCGTAAGCAAAATCCTGCGCGAGAGCTGCTAGGGCGCTAGCGATCGCTTTGTCATATTGGTGTACCTCATCGATATAACCGTCGATTTTAGAAATCTCGGCAAAGCTGGTCGCACTTTCTAAGTGTTTCAACAGACCTGACGGTAGTTTGGCAATATTGGCAGGGTCGAGGGATTTTTTCAAGTCACCGGGAGATAGGGTCGCACCGGTCTGAGTCGGCTCGTCATAAATGTAGCGCACGCCGATATGTTTGTGCATCGCCTCAAAAATATCTGCCTCTTTAAACGGCTTGCGCATGAAATCGTTACACCCGGCCGAAATCACCACTGCTCGTTCTTCTTCCAAAACGCTCGCCGTTAAGGCAATGATTGCCGTCGCCTGGCCTCGGGTGGTCGATTTAATGGCTTGAGTCGCCTCGTAGCCATCCATTACCGGCATCCGCATATCCATCCAAATCAGGTGCGGCCCAAATTCTTCCCAAACTTCAACGGCCTCCTCACCATTGCTGGCTTCTCGCAACTCAAAGCCGAGGGGATTGAGCAGTTTGACGAGCAACTGACGGTTGATCGGTTTGTCGTCCACGATCAGAATCCGATAGCGGGGTTGTCCGGGTTCGAGGGCGAGAACGCGCTTTTGGGGTTGGTTTTCCTCAATTTGCGCGGGTTCGACTTCCACGGCTTGAATCTCGAAGGCGAAAGTCGTTCCTTCCCCCACTTCTGAGGTGACGCGCATTTCTCCCCCCATCAACCGCACGAACTTACGACTGATGGGCAGTCCCAATCCCGTCCCTTCTTGGGCTTGTTTGCCAGTTTCCGTCTGGACGAAAGCTTCAAATAAGCTATCCATATCCTCCGGTGCAATTCCCGCCCCGGTATCTTCAACGGCGAAGTGGAGGGTAAGTTTGTCAGAGGACTCCTCATTTTTAATTTTGCATTTTTCATGTTTAATTTGGACGCTGACACCGCCTCGTTCGGTAAATTTGAGACCGTTGTTGATTAAATTAATCAGGACTTGGCGCAGTTTGACGGCATCGGTGCGCACGTACTGGGGTAAGTCCGGTGCGTACTCCACACTCATTTGCAACCCCTTCTCTTCGGCTTTGAATTGGAACATGTCCCGCACGTCGTTGAGAAGGCGATGGAGATCGAAGTTTTTCGGGTTGAGGGTGGTGCGTCCGGCTTCGATTTTGGATAAATCGAGAACGTTGTTGATCAGGGTGAGAAGGTGTTCGCCGCTACGGGTGATAATGCCGACGTTATCTTGATGTTCCCCCGGCAGGTTTTGGCTGCGCGCCATCACTTGGGAAAAGCCGAGGATGGCGTTGAGAGGCGATCGCAATTCGTGACTCATGTTGGCGATGAAGGTACTTTTCGCCCGGTTGGCCGCGTCGGCTTTTTCTTTGGCCGTTTCGAGTTGTTGGTTGGATTCGGCCAGTTCTGCGGTGCGTTCGGCGACGCGCTGTTCGAGGGTATTGAAGGATTCTTGTAGCTGTCCGGCCATGGTATTGAAGGATTTGGCCAGTTGTCCCACCTCGTCGTTGCGATCGAGTTCGACGGTTTTATCCCACTCTCCTCTGGCGATCTCGTCGGCCGATCGATTTAAACTGAGGATCGGATCGGTGACCCAACGGGCGGTGAGAATGCCCACTCCGGTGGCAACGAGTAACGCCGCAGCGCAGAGAATGATGGTAGTGCGGGTGTTGGCATTAATTTGCCCCATAAAGTCGGATTCGGGGACGACGACGACGATTTGCCAATCTAAGCCGAAGCGATCGCGAAAGGGTTGCACTTGCACGAACTGCCGCTTGCCGTCGATCGTAAATTCGTGCGATCGTGCTTTGTCGGATTCGATGGCGGCAACTTCGGCTAAATATCGCGCGGTAGATTGGGTCAGGGAATCGTCACTGTCGGCAACGTTGACTCGTTCGGCCCCGTATTCTTCTTGGGTGGTTTTAAAGGGCTTTTCTCCGGTGGAGGTAGCCACGAGCATTCCCGATCGCTCGATAATAAAAACCTGTCCGGTTTCTCCAATTTTCAGACTTTCTAAAAAGTCGCCAATTTGAGATAAATTGATGTTGGTCAGCAGCACGCCTTGCAATCGATCGTCAGTATCGTAAAAGGGCGTTGAAGCCCCCAGATAAGCTGTAATTCCGGCGGTATTGGAATAGATTTCGCTCCACACGGGACTTCGAGCATCAACGGCGGCTCGATACCAGGGTCGCGTCCGAGGATCGAAAGGAATACTGCGGAGAACTTCTAATTTGTTGCCCGTTTCGTCGGTGGAATAAGTGGAAAAAATGTGATTGCTTGCCGCCGTCGAAATCCTCAACGTGAGTTGGTTGCCGTCGAAGCGTTCGGCTCCCAAGTTATCTTGATTTTCTAATCCCAATCCGGTAAATGTCAGGGTCTCGAAAATGTTAAGTTGTCGCCAAAAATAGCGCTCTAATGCGGGAATATCGGATAACTCGAGCTGACCGAGAGCGAAGGCAGTGGCGTTGATTTCATTGACTTGATGGGGAACGCTTAAATAGGCTTCTAAATTTTGTTCGACTCGCGCGTTCACTTCTCCCAATAGTTGCGTTGCCACATCGTTGATGGCTTTCTGCCCGGTTCTAAAGGAAAGATATCCCACCAGTCCGACGGCGGTGAAAATTTGCAGAACGAACGGGACAATTAAAACCGTTCTTAACGGAAATTGGCTAGAAAGGCGGGTAACAGTTCGGTTGAGCGCTCGCATATTTACAAGTCGTATTCTCAATCTTTAGGATTTGGGAGGTTTGATGCTCGTGCTCGCTTTTTTATCTCGATTTTGAGGTTACTTTGAGGACAAGTACTAGATTTTTTTGTCCCGATCGAGTTAGGAAATTTCGATATGTTGGAATGTTTTTCTGTGAGCGATCGATTGCCAAAAATTGTCTTTTGTCAACTTACAGATGAATCATACTTTGATACGATAGATGCTAAGTTTAGATATTTTCAATCGACTTTAAAACATCCAATCATTCAAGTGACTCTATTGAGTTTTATGTTGCTAATGATTCTCAATTATTAATCCAAGCGTTCTTTTCACCCATCGTCGAGAATCGGTTGTTTGCCCTGAATGCCAATTGCAATTTTTGTAGATACTTGAGATTAGAATTCTTGACCTCATGAGAAT
>JAXHUC010000014.1:0-68862 GCA_034189805.1 Cyanobacteriota bacterium | reverse complement strand
ACGCTGCCAGTAGGCAATCAAAGCCGATGTTAAAACTGTTTTGCCGACTTCGGTATCGGTTCCGGTAATTAAAAGTGCGTTGGAGTTAGAAAGCATGAAAGGTGGGGAATGGGGGAAGAGAGAGCTGGGGAGGCTGGGGGAGCTGGGGGAGTAAAACTAAAGGTAACGACACAATTGTTCTAACCCCATTGGCAGTTGCCATAACTGTATTCACCGAGATTAGGACAGTCTGAGCGTTACCTGTCTCTTTCTCTCAATGCTGCCAATGCTCGCCCAAAGCGCGTCCGAACAACTCTGAATATCGCGATCGAACCGCGATGATTGAGAAGTGGACAAAGTGAATGCAACCTGAACCTGTCACCATTGGTTGTTGAGGAATTGCGAGCTTTAAAATTCGCCCTCTGGAACCTCTTCTCCGGTTTCGGGTTCGGGTTCGGGTTCGGGTTCGGGTTCGGGTTCCGGCTCCGGTTCGGGTTCGGGTTCGGGTTCGGGTTCCGGCTCCGGTTCGGGGATCGGTTCGGGTTCGGGTTCCGGCTCCGGTTCGGGTTCGGGTTCCGGAGCGGTCAGCGCAATATTCAAATCGTACTCGCTCTCGGCCAGTCCCTGAATCGGTTTGAGTTCGAGGGTATAGTTGCCTTCCGCTGGCAGCTCACCTTCCCAGACGGCCACTCGTTCCGATCGACCGGGCACCGGATCGCCATTGGGAGCGCGCACCGTCATCAACACGCCTTCGCCCCCTAAAGCCGCACTTAACTGTTGTCCGGCTTCCGCTCGGAAGATATAGTTAATCGTTTCGTTAGATTTGAGAGTTCCTTGCGGTCTGGATTGGCCGGTGAACAAATTGAGACGCTGTTGGTACACCACCGGGCGATCGGGCGTAGGGGTGGGTGTTGGCGTAGGAGTTGGCGTAGGAGTTGGCGTGGGAGTTGGCGTAGGAGTTGGTGTCGGTGTTGGCGTGGGGGTGGGAGAAACCGTTTCTGTGGGGGTGGGAGACGTAACAACCGGTTCAGACGGATTCAAGACACCTCGCAACAGCGTCCAGGCACTCAAACCCGCTAAAACGGCTAACGTGGCTCCCGCAGCGATCGTCGCAACGGGATTATCCCACATCGAACTCGATGAAGAGGTGGGAATCACAGGCTCCGATCGATCGGGCGCTCGATTGCTCGTTTCCGTAGGCTGGGGACGACCGACGGCCACCGTTGCCATCTGCGATCTTGGGTCGGGAAGGGGGGCGGGTGATGCGGGAGCCATTGGGGGTGCGGGCGGTTCGACCCCATCGAGGGCTGCGAGGACTTCTCGGGCCGACTGGTAGCGATCGCCGGGTCGAGCGTTCAACATCCGATCGAGTACCCCAGCCACTGACGGACTCACCGAGACCAATTGCTGCCAGTTCCACACCAGTTCCCGATCGTCGAGTAACTGTTGGGGTTCCCGTCCGGTGAGCAACACCGCTGCGGTGGCGGCGAGGGCGTACAGATCGCTGCTGGGGTAGGCGCGTCCGGTTTGAATTTGTTCGGTCGGGGCGTAGCCGAATTTCCCCACCGTCGTTCCTTGAGAGTGCCCTTGGTTGGCGGTTTGGTCTTGGGAGGCGGTTTCGGGGGATTGAATCTGGGTGGCTAAATCTTTGACGACCCCAAAGTCGATCAGAACGGGCAAGCCATCGGCACTGCGCAAAATAATATTATCGGGCGAGATATCTCGGTGAATCACCCCTTGAGCGTGGATGTATTCTAGTACCGGGAGCAGTTGCCGCAGTAACTCGACGACTTCTGCTTCGGAGAAATTACGCCCCTGAGATTGATACTCTCGCAGCAAGGTGCGATAGGTTTGCCCCTCAACGTAATCTTGGACTAAAAAAAAACGCCGATCTTCCTCGAAGTTGGCTTTAAATTGGGGAATCTGCGGGTGCTGAAGCTGATAGAGAATCGCTGCTTCGCGTTGGAAGAGTTCCTGAGATTTGGCAATGGCATATTCGCTCGTACTCGAAGGAATCAATTCCTTCAAGGCGCAGCGTTCGTTAAAGCGCCCTCGATCTTCGGCGAGATAGGTACGACCGAATCCTCCCTGACCCAAAACCTGAATCAGGCGATATCGATTTTGCAGGATGGTCCCGTTGGGAATTGGTGGTTGCATAGGAGGCGATGGTGGGTAGATAGCGATCGCGCGTCGGTCAACTTCGATTAACCCGATCGATGTTTTATTCTACTCGTTCCTTGCAACTTCGCCGCAGAAAATATGGTGACGGTTCCGTGGATCGGAGACGGCGAACGGGGTGGAGAATCTCCGTCCCCAGAGGTGACGGCCGAGGTGGCGCTATGGCTCTATTCAGTTTTGTGGTGCTTTCATTCCTGGGTCGGACGCTGATAGCCCTTTTCAAACGCAAAACGCACTAATTGCGCGCGATTGGCCAGACTGAGCTTGTTGAGAATATGACTCAAGTGAGTTTGAACGGTCCGGGGACTGACAAACAGGCGATCGGCGATTTCTTTGTTGGTAAACCCCTGAATCACTTCCCAAAAAACCCGCACTTCGGCCGGAGTCAGCGGTAGGGATTCGGGATCGGCAGTTTCAACTGGGGCCCGATCTGTGTCGTTTTGTTGCACCGACTTTCGATCTTTGGGCGTATCGCTGCCTCGTTTATCGACCAAACGGTGAATTTCGAGATGAATGCGGCGCGATCGCTCCAGTTGAGCTTCGATTTTCGCCACCAATTCTCGCGGTTCAAAGGGTTTGATCAAGTAATCGTCCGCACCGATGGAGTGACCCTCAATGCGGTTATCGAGTTCTCCCAAACTCGAGAGAAAAATAAATGGAACTAGCTGACCCAATCGAGTGGCTCGCAGTCGCCGGCAAAACTCGAAACCGTCCATTTCTGGCATCATGATGTCCGAGACCACCAAATCGGGTGGTTCGGCCTCGAAAAGCGTCAAGGCATCCGTGCCGGAATCAACCGCCTCAACCTGATACCCTTCTGTTCCCAGATAACGCTTTAAAGTCATACGGAACGTTCTATCGTCATCAACGATAAGAATCTTTTTCATCTTAAAAAACCCTCGGAAGGCTCCCGCCACCATAAATTCTCGGTGGACAGAATTTGCAAAAAGCGCGTACGAGTAACAGTCACCCTCGCGATCGGCAATCGTTGGAGATCGACGAACAAATTTACCTCCAGTTTCCCGATCTCGGGCTGCCCAATTTCTCGAGAAATTGAAGAAGCCCGACCCGACTCTCTCGTCAGAGAGGTCAGCGATGGGCTAGCAAAGCATGGGTGAGCGCAAGACAAGTCGGATACACGTTTCGATCGGCACAAGGACACTATATCGATATATCGATCGCGATCGATCTCGAGATCGCAGTTTACTCCCTGATGTCTGATAAGTCAGAACATCCCTGGGGAAAAAAGCAGCGCGGGACTTCCATATCGGTTCGGGAATCTGGTAGCCTTCCAAACAGTCACTATCGACACCTAGCACTCCAAATTTAACGAATTCAACACGCGAACTCAAAACACCCAAAATCATGTACGAAAAACTCACCCCTCCCAATACTGGAAATCGCGTCACATTTAAAGATGGCGAACCCGTGGTTCCCGATAATCCGATCGTTCCCTTCATTCGGGGAGATGGCACCGGGGTGGATATTTGGCCGGCTACCCAAAAAGTAGTAGATGCAGCCGTTCGCTCTGCCTATGGCGACCGACGAAAAATAAGCTGGTTTAAGATCTACGCCGGAGATGAGGCTTGTCAAAAGTACGGTACTTATAAGTACCTGCCCGAGGATACGCTCGAGGCTATTAAAGAATATGGTATCGCGATCAAGGGTCCTCTAACGACACCGATCGGGGGGGGAATTCGATCGCTCAATGTGGCACTTCGACAAATTAACGATCTCTATGCTTGCGTTCGTCCCTGTAAATATTATCCCGGAACCCCTTCACCCCACCGCAATCCCGAACTGCTAGACGTTATTGTCTATCGGGAAAATACGGAAGATATTTATTTAGGTATCGAGTGGCCCCAAGGAAATGCGATCGCCCAGAAGCTGATTTCGCTGCTCAACGACGAGTTAATTCCAGCGACTCCCGAACACGGTAAGAAGCAAATCCCCCTCGATTCCGGGATTGGCATTAAACCGATTAGCAAAAAGGGTTCCCAACGCTTGGTTCGTCGCGCCATCAAGCACGCCTTGCGATTGCCCAAAGCCAAACAGCAGGTGACGCTGGTTCACAAGGGCAATATTATGAAGTATACCGAAGGTGCGTTTTGTAGTTGGGGTTACGAGCTGGCGACCTCGGAATTTCGCGATCGATGTATTACCGAGCGCGAATCCTGGATTCTCGGCAATCGGGAGGATAATCCAGAAATTACCCTCGAAGAAAACGCTCGGAAAATCGATCCCGGATACGATGCCCTCACCCCTGACAAACAATCAGAAATTTGCCAAGAAGTCAAGGCAACTTTGGACGCAATTTGGGAAACCCACGGTAACGGTCAGTGGAAAGAGATGGTAATGGTCAACGATCGCATTGCCGATAGCATTTTTCAGCAAATTCAGACTCGTCCGGGAGAATACTCGATTTTGGCGACGATGAACCTCAACGGCGACTACCTCTCCGATGCAGCGGCGGCGGTCGTCGGTGGATTGGGTATGGGTCCGGGGGCGAATATCGGCGATAACTGTGCCATCTTTGAAGCCACCCACGGAACGGCCCCCAAACATGCCGGATTGGATCGCATCAATCCCGGTTCTCTAATTTTATCGAGCGTGATGATGCTCGAATATATGGGCTGGCAAGAGGCGGCCGATCTGATTAAAAAAGGGTTGGCCGCCGCGATTTCCCATCGCGAGGTCACCTACGATTTGGCGCGTTTGATGTCTCCGCCAGTAGAACCGCCTTTACGTTGTTCGGAATTCGCCCAGGCGATTATCGATCGGTTTGGCGACTGAGAACCCATTGAGTCCAGGCGGTAGGAGCGATCGATCGCCATCGAGATCGGCTACAATAGCGAATCATCCAACCCTAACGCAGACCCGATCGTGAGCACGACTCCCAGCCCAGAGCAACTTACCCTCGTACAAGCACTTTTTGAGACGGGGGTAAGTCGTGCCAATACGATGTTGAATTATCTGACGGAGTTACCGATTTACTCTCGGATGTCTGCGGTGGAGATTCTCTCCCCCCAACAGCTACAGGTAAAACTGCTCTCCTGCGTCGGGGTCGGTCGCACGGGAGCGATGGAACTGGCCTACAACGGGGATTTCGATGGCGTTGCCCAGTTGGTATTTCCCGAAGAGACAGCTACGGTATTTGTCGAAGCGATCGCCGACCGACAGCGCCGCCAACTCGATCGCGATACCGTTCGCACGCAAACCCTGGCGGAAGTGGGAAATATTTTGTTCAATGGCTTAATGGGTTCCCTAGCAAACATCAGCGAACGGGGAATTACCTACATGGCCCCCAAGTTTCGCGAAGGAACGGTGAAGCAGCTACTCGCAACGCGCCAGCGAACCGACGAGACTTGGGCGATTTTCGGACAAGCACAGTTTCAAATCGATCAGTTGCAAGCCTCGGGAACGATTATTATCTTTTTTGAAGTGTCGCCGTTGTCCGAGTTTCTGCGCACGGTGGAGCAGGCGAATCGATAATTTAGGGATCGCCTTTCTTGGGAGTCTAAGAAGGCTGGCAATCGCGGGAGCTTTTGGGCTTCGGAGGCTTCGGAGGCTTGGGAGGTTTCGGAGCAACGAACACTGAGTTTTCCCCCGTGTCTCCCATCACCCCATTCCTCACTTCTCATTCAAAATTATGCCCATTTACGTCTATTGGGGAGAAGATGACTTTGCGCTCGATCGAGCGGTTGCGGCGTTGCGCGATCGCACTCTCGATCCGGCGTGGGGTTCGTTTAATTTTGACAAAATTCCTCCCGATCGGGCAAATGGGGAGATCGAAGGGTTGAATCAAGCGATGACACCGCCATTTGGGGGGGGAGGACGGTTGGTGTGGTTGGTGAATACGACCCTGTGCCAGCACTGTTCGGCAGACGCGATCGCCGAGTTGGAACGGACGGTCAAAGCCCTGCCGCCAGAATCGGTACTGCTGCTCACCAGCCGCAAAAAACCCGACGGTCGCCTAAAATCCACCCGATTACTCAAAAAGGCGGCTGAAGCGTTTCAAGAATTTTCCCCGATTCCCCCTTGGAAGACGGATTTACTCGAAGGACGGGTGCGAGAAATGGCGCGGGATATGGGCATTGCTCTCACCGCAGAAGCCACCGCACGGCTAGCCGAAGCCATTGGTAACGATACTCGCAAACTCTGCGGGGAGTTACAGAAACTGCAACTCTATCGGGGAGAAAGTTCGCAACCCATCGATGCGGAGGCAGTCGATCGATTGGTAACGGCGAGTACGCAAAATAGCCTGAAACTGGCGACGGCGATTCGGCAAGGTCAGGTGGGGGTGGCGTTGGGGTTGGTGGGAGATTTACTCGATCGCAACGAACCGGTATTGAGGATTGTGGCGACGCTGGTGGGAATGTTTAGAACTTGGTTGTGGGTAAGGCTGGCGATCGAATCGGGGGAGTCGGACGAGCGCAATATTGCCCGCGCGGCTGGGGTGGAGAATCCCAAACGGATCTATTTTTTGCGTCAAGAAGTGCGGGGGGTGAGTTTGGATCGACTGACGCAGACGCTGCCGGTGTTGCTGGAATTAGAATTTGCCCTCAAGCGCGGTGGAGACGATCGCCTGACGTTGCAAACGAAGGTGGTCGAATTGTGCGAAATCTTCAGCCAGCGCACTGCCATGCACGATCGCCGATATTAGCGAGGATATAGGTGAGGGAGGTGAGGGAGGTGGGGAAGCTCAGATTTCAGATGACAGATATCAGATGACAAATTCAGCTTGTGTACCCGGAGAATCAATGCCAGCTCTATGCTAATCGTTAGTTTTCATGGAGTGAGCAGGCTATCTGAAATCCGATCTCCGATCTCTGATATCTGTTGTCCTCCCATCCCCCTTGTCCCCCTCATCCCCCTTGTCTCCCCCTCTCCGCGTCACCGCGTCATCTTCTTTCCCCATCTCAAGGCTCGAATAATTTCGGCACGCGATCGCGCAACGCTGCATTCAATTCGGGAAGTCGATCGCGCATTTCCAAATACCAGTCCCGTCGCTGGCGGTGGTGTCCCGAAAGCATCCGATGCTGCTTCACCCATTCGTAGCCATTGGCGATGAGTTTTTGGCGTAACTGCGGATTGGCAACGAGTGCGTCAAATTTGGTCTCAAAGTCTTCAACCGATCGATAGATCGAACCCGTTTCTCCATCGCGAATCGACGCTTCGTAAACTGTCGGACTTGCCAGAACCGCCACTTGATGACCCGCACATTCGATAAACTTCAGATCGGATTTCATACTGTTAAATCGATTCGGTTCGAGGGGTAACAGGGCAATATCCGAGACCTGCAATAGGTCTTTGTAGCGACCGTAGGGGGAAAACGGCTCGAAGGTCTTATTCGGGGTCGTCAGCGCCTCAAAAAACTGTTTGTCGTGTAGCACTTTAACCTCGACCCGATCGCCGTGTTTGGCAAGTACTCGGTTAATTCCCGGCATCAACGAGGCCCAGTCCGCTTCCCGATTGAGCGCCCCAAAAAAGACCGTCACCCGATCTGAGGTTGGGGGAGTCGGAGGGGGAAGCGCCCCGAGTTGGTTGGCAAATACCGCTACGTAAGGATTGTGCTGGCGCAGAAACTCCGCTAGGGGTTCGGTGGACGTTTGGATGCAGTGGCAGCTTTTGAAGGTAAAATAGCCCGTCTGGGCGTGAATCGGCCATCGATCGGGATCGTCGTCAATTTCCGCAACGATGAGATAGCCGCGAGCGAGTAAATTTTTCTGCCGCAGGATGCCGCCACTGTCTGGCGAGAGGATGGCGCGCTGCCAGATAAACACTTTTTCTTCGTTGGGACCGGCAATGTTTAAGGCCGCCGATTGCGTGGAAGAGACCGGACGAACTCCTGGAATTGTCGCGCCGAACTGGTCGGGTTCGAGGACTCGGACGCGATCGCACGCCAGGGGAGCCATCATCAGGGTTTGAATCAGTAGGGGACGCACGGGAGTTTCGGCTTGAACACCGCCAATGAGATACTGGAACGCGCGAGCGCGATCGGCCACTGCCTCGGGATCTAAACCCATTGCCTGGGCCACCGGAGAAATCTGCGCTTTGAACTTCTCGAACTCGTCCCCGTTATCGACAACGCTTTTACTTTGGAAATAGATTTTCAAGCCCGCGCTGGTAAAGAGTTCTTGGATGCTGCTGAGGGTAAAAAAGCGCAAATGGGTGCGATCGAGCAATCCTTCGTCCTGATACTTCCACTCCCCCCGCAATAAATCTTGAATGATACTCCAATGACCGATATTGGGAATCGAGGCGACCACTTGCCCCCCCGGTTTGAGCCATCGGACTTGGTGTTTGAGAACGCGCCAGGGATCGATGAGGTGTTCGAGAACATCGCCGTAAACTAAACAATCCACACTTCCCGGTGGGATATTCAAGCGCTCGTCGTTGCACTTTTCCACGTTGACGCAGATGGCTCGATCGAGTCGAGTACGGGCAATTTTAGCGACTTCGGGATTCACTTCAATGCCGATATACTTGCAATTGGGATTGATGCGCTTGTAGTGGGCTCCCAATGCTCCCGTACCGCAACCGACCTCAACAATTTTTTTGGCATCGACGGGGATAATTCGCAGTAGGTTTCGATTGACGCGATCGAAATAGTTTCCGGTAGCTGTCATGAGTTTTTGAGTTGAGATCCTTTCGCTCGGAGGGCGATCGTCATTCGGCAATCGCGTCGGCTGGGCAATTGTTTCCCAAACTCGCCATCGACAGCCCGATCTGACTGACAAACGTATTTTAAACTAATCCTTCTATACGTGAAGGTTCGAGCGATGTTCTCAAAATGGGAAACGAGGGTAGCACGGGGAGCTAAATTCTACCGTTATCCCCCTGTGTGTCTTCGCGTGCGCATCACCGCGTCTGGAGCATCTCCTACATTCCCTCGCGCAAGAACCTCAACGGTGCGATCTCACTTGTGTTGCGTGGCTTTGTAACGCTCGGAAATACGGCTTTCGGGATCGATACCCTCAAAAGTGGGAGGCAACCACACGCGCACGACTAACAACGCGGCGAGAACCAGCAGAAAGGCACAAGCAGACATCACGTGAATCCAGGGGGTTTCCAACACGCTATGGACGATGGTTTCTCGCAATACCGAAACGATCGAAACTTCAACGGCCACGCCAATCGAGACGCGATGTTCTTGCAAATAGATAATCAGTAGCCGGAACAACTCGACCAGAATGAGCAAGAACAAAATATCGGCGGTGACCACCTGAAAATTGAGCGGTGGCAGGAGTGAGAGAAACATCGCCCGCAACTGCAACACCATGAAGCAAAATAAGCCAATGCAAATTGAGATGACGATCGCATCTTGAACGGTTTCGAGAAGGCGAACGAGGCGATCGCGACTGAGAAATGAAGATAAGTAGCTATTGCTGCGTTCGTCAAGAGATCCTTGCACGGGTTTTTCCTCCAAGTGGTAACAATCTCTAGACTAAATTAACAAAAGTTATATGTAAAGAGTTTATTGATTTAGATAAATAATGTTTTAGATTGCTTGAAGGGTTCCCCATTGCAGGATTTTGGGGGGAGACCCCCCCCTGACAGGTATAGGTTTTTTACAATCGGACAATTCCCAATCGTCACGGTAACGAAACTTTAAGAGTTCGGCGATTGCCAGCCTCCCCAGCTCAAATCCCCGCAAGTTAAAAACGATTCCTTGTCAGCTTATCCTTGCCCCGACAAGCGCTCGAATAACGCTGCCCGAGCTTGTTCGCGATCGTCGAAGTGAATCTTTTCCGTTCCCAGAATTTGATAGTCTTCGTGTCCTTTCCCGGCAATGAGTACCCCATCTCCCGGTTTAGCCTGTAGAATCGCCGTCCGGATTGCTTCAGCCCGATCTGCCACCACGATCGGTTCTGCCGAATCGGGTATTCCTTCGAGGATATCTTCCAAAATTCGATCGGGATCTTCCGTGCGCGGATTATCGGAGGTGACGACGGCAACATCGGCCAAGTCGGCAGCAATTTTACCCATTTGCGGGCGTTTGGTGCGATCGCGATCGCCCCCGCAACCGAAGACGCAGATCGTTTTCCCAGAAATAAACGGGCGCGCCGCCTCCAGCAAACTTTTCAAGCTGTCGGGGGTGTGAGCGTAATCGACAATGGCGCTAATATCTTGGTCGGGACTCACCCAAACCCGTTCCATCCGCCCCGGTACGCCGGGAAACTCCGGTAGGGCCGCGACGATCGCCTCTAGGTCGATCCCCAAATGTAAAGCCGCCCCCACTGCCGCGAGCATGTTTTCTAAGTTATATTGCCCCACGAGCGGTAACTCGAAGGGGGTATCTCCCATCGGTGTATGCAGCATTCCCCGCACCCCGTTCGGTTCGTATTTCAGATCGCTCGTCCGCAATGGGGCGGCGATATCGCGGGTACTGTAAGACCAAACTCGATCTTCGGGAAGGGCGACAATCAATCGGCTGCCGTAGGGATCGTCGGCGTTGATAATTCCCCGCCCTTTGAGATAGGTTGCATCGAATAGTTTGGCTTTGGCCTGGAAATAATCTTCCATATCTCGGTGATAGTCCAGGTGGTCTTGGGTCAAATTGGTAAAGACCCCCACCTCAAATTGACAACCCAATACTCGATTTTGGGCTAGGGCGTGGGAACTGACCTCCATCGCCGCAATCTTCGCCCCCGCTTCAGCCGCACTGGCGAGTTGTTTTTGTAAATCGACGGCAAAGGGCGTGGTATGTACCGCCACCTGCTCGAATCCCGGCCAGCGGGCGTAGAGAGTTCCCAGTAAGGCGGTGGGTTTACCGCCTCGGGCGAGCAAAAACTCGATCAGGTGGGTGGTGGTGGTTTTGCCGTTAGTTCCCGTGACCCCCACTAAATCCATTTTCTGGGTGGGATAACCGTAGAAAGCATTCGCCAACTCGGCGCAAGCAACGGTCATATCCGAGGTGGCAAGGATGCACGCATCGCCAATGTCCTGTTGTTTGGCGTTGAGGGCGGCAGTGGAGGAAATCATTGCCCCCAATGCTCCACTGGAGATCGCACTTTGCCAAAAATCTCCTCCATCTACTCGCGTCCCCGGCATTCCCAAAAATAAATTTCCAGGTTTACACGCATGAGAATTGGTGCAAAGTCCCGTCACCTCGGCATCGAGCGCCGGATGTTCGGGGACGGATTCGAGTTGAGCGACCGCAGCGATTAATTCACGAAGTTTCATAACGTTACCAATGACTGATGTTTACTCACACCACAATGAGTCTTCCAAACGGGGTTTCCCGAATGAGACAAATCTTATTCTGTCCCGGAGTCGGGCTGATATTTCTGTAACATTTTTGCCAGTTGGGCCACAGAAGCACGAGGAGAAGGACGCGGAATGGGGCGGTTGCCTTGGAAGAGAACGGGAATTTCGTATTGGTAAGCGCGAAACCAATCCTCGCGGGTGGTGATGTCTCGAATTTCGAGGGTGATATGTTCGATTTGTTCGAGTTTTTCTTGCAATCCTTCGCACAGGTGGCAGCCGGGTTTGCTATATAAAGTTAGATGCATGAGATTTGGCGATCGCTCCCGATGGTAATTCGATCGTAGAAGATACAAAATTGGGATACTAGATGGGGAAAAGCGTTTTCGATCGAAATTGAGCCAACGTCAGATTATAAGAGTTGATATAGCTTTATATAGCATGTCTTAACGTGAATTAACGTCAGGCGCGGGATAAGACAGTTTCGGGCGAGTGGGGAGAAGTTGTAAAATTTGACCGATCGGACAACTCAAAAAAACCGGATTTGGCGACTGATGCCATTGCTGCGATCGTCGGGTTCCACGCAGATGGCGATCGACCGTTGGCTCTTAGAGCAACATCGACGGGGTTTGCATCCACCCACTTTACGATTTTATACCTGGTCGCCTCCAGCTATTTCTTTGGGCTACCACCAGCAAGAATGGCCCCCTCACTGGCAGGGGTTAACTTGGCAGGGACAGTCGGTGGAGTTGGTACGCCGTCCCACAGGAGGACGCGCGGTATTGCACCAGGGAGATTTAACCTACGCAGCGATCGTCTCGGGTATCCCAGGCAGTCGCATCCAGGTTTACGAGCGAATTTGCGAGTTCTTGACTCGAGGCTGGCAGTCTCTGGGGGTGCGGCTGCACTATGGCCGTGCGGGTAAAAGCTACGCTCGTACGGACAACTGTTTTGCCACCGCAACGGGTGCGGATTTGGTGACAGATGCGGGGGTGAAGTTTATCGGCAGCGCTCAGTTACGACGCGGGGATGCTATTTTACAGCATGGCTCGATGCGCCTCGACCCGGACGGGGCATTATTCGCGCGGGTATTCGGCGAAGGTGCGGTTCCGCAGATCTCCTGGAAAAAGCGATCGCTCGCCACCATTATCGAGGCACTGACGATCGCTGCCGGGGAATGTTTTGAGGTCGAATTCGTCGAGCGATCGCTGGGCGAATCTGAATTACAGGCCGCGCTTAACTGGCCACCTGCATCCCCAAAACTTCAATGAGTTGATCGGGATAGTCGATGGTGAAGTCCGGATCGCGCGCCACCAAAGCAGTCGCCGAGTTAAATCCCCAACTGACAGCCGTGGCTTTTACACCCACCTTTTTCGCCGCATCCACGTCTCGCGTTTCATCACCTACGTACATCAGTTGCTGGGGTTTTAAGGTCTCTCGCGCCAGGATTTTTTTGAGGACTTTATCTTTGCCAAATAAATGAGTGCCCGAATAGATAGAGTCGAACAAAGTCTCCATTTGATTGTTTCTCAAGAATTGGTAAACGTTCTCTTGGGAGTTAGACGTTAAAATTCCTAAAGACACCCCTTGTGTTTTCAATTCTTGTAAAACTTCGATAATTCCCGGTATGGGACTTAGGGTGCTAATTTTGTAATTTAGCTCTTTTTTCACTCTGCGCAGCAAAAAAGGAATCTGCCACAAGGGAATTTCAGCGACGCGAACGAGTTCTCGAGAACTAAGGTTTCTGTATTTTTCGACATCAGCAGAACTCGCCCTTCGGTATCCAAATTCGGGGGCGAGTTCGTTAATAATCGCGATCGCCGAATCTAGAGTATTGGCAATCGTTCCATCAAAATCGAACATCATTCGTTCGACCCCAATAAAAGGTTTTAAAGTAGATTTATTTAAAGTGGATTTAAAATTCACGGCGCTCGAACGTTTCATGATTTCCTAATTGAGAATCTCGGATCGAAAAAATAAAATCTCTGTCGCGATTCAATTAGAGATGCAAAAATTGCTAAAATACGAATCGAATACAGAGACCCTTCACGCTCGATCGAGGAGAGTGAAGTTGCACAAAAGGTGACGGGTCAAATGATGAATGATAGCCAAGCAATACGATGGACGTTATTTATACAGAAGCGATCGAGTCGAGCGAGCTAAGAAACTCTAACTCTCTCCCTTGTCTCAAATGTGAGGGATACCCCGGAACGATACCGCAACTCGATTGAAGGTCGAGGTCAAATTGACGCACCAGCGCTCGTCAAGTTATTTCCTCACCCCATTTTAGATTCCCCGCTTCAAACGCGATAAACTGTTGCTCGTTGCTTTGACCGCGTACTTAATTATACTGTAATTTCTAACATGAAAGTCTCTTCATATCATCATGTCGCGATCGTTTGCTCGAATTACGAGAAATCTAAGCATTTCTATGTCAAAATTCTCGGTTTTCCCATCATTCAAGAAACTTATCGAGCCGAACGAAACTCTTACAAGTTAGATTTACAAGTTGGGGATCGCGATCGCCTCGAGCTATTTTCTTTTCCAAATCCCCCAGCGCGACTGACTCAACCGGAGGCCTGCGGATTGAGACATCTTGCTTTTGCCACCACCGATCTCGATCGGACGGTTGCCGAGTTATCCAGCCAGGGGATCGCCGTCGAACCCATTCGAGCAGACGAACTCACCGGTAAGCGCTTTACCTTTTTTCGCGATCCCGATCGCCTCCCGTTAGAAATTTACGAGGCATAGAGGGTTATGGATTTTAATCAAGAAGAGCGACCGATAAAAAAATCGCACACTAACAGACAAACACCGGGAAACCAATCTATTACAATAATGACTCGATCGCTGGTTCCTTTCTGGAATCGGTGACTTCTTTCCATCCAAAGTTTAACGCTCGAGGTCACCAGAAGAGGTGGCAATTGATGGGATTTGGGTAGATGACGGGTCGATTTAAATTGCGAATTCCTTAGATAAAGAGATCTTACACAACGAAGTCAATATATATTACGATGCGATCGCGATCGTACCCATTTTGCGGTTCGATCGAGCAAACTAGGGGTACAGGGTTGCTTTATTTACATTCGGTATTGCGCATTTGGAATTGCGACGTAATGCTTTGTCGTACCGTTGCCGCTCAAAATCAATAGAACCCAGCAAGAGACTAGATTCATAATGTCGAGCGTTTTTGACATCCACGCCACTCAGCCTCAAAATCTGAGATCGCTCCGAAAGCTTTCTCGAATCATCAGCCTTTCTCAAGGTCAGTTCAGCCTGGTGCTAGCTTGCGCCAACCACCCTCAGTTCGCTCGTTACGTGACTGAATCCGCGCGCAATGCCACTCCTGTCTCGATCGAAGAGTTCGTCCTTCCCCCATCGAGTCAAACTTTATATACTGCCGTCCGAGAGCAATTAGGAGATCGCCAGCCCCAAGCGTTGGCGATTTTTGGTTTGGAAGCCGTGACGGATATCGAACAGGTTCTCGGGTCGGCAAATATGATGCGCAACGAGTTATTCAAACAGTTTCCGTTCCCCATCATCCTGTGGATCGACGATCGCACCCTCGTCAAATTGCGGCGAGTCGCCCCAGATTTGAGAAATTGCTCCGGCAATCCCATTCGATTTGAAGCGGTTCAGTGCGAATCGGACTCGAAAACACCTCCATCGGAAGCGACTGCATCGGCGATTTTCGGCCGCTAGTCGATTATCGATAAGCCGCACCTTCAAGTTCCGCTTTGGCAGCATACACCGCCCGCACGTTATACCAATTGAGAAAAATACGGGCGAATTCGAGGGCGAGTTGGGGTTTCCCCCGTGCGATGAGCCATTTCAAAATCGGTCGCGCCGTTCGTTCGTTCAACCGCCCTCCCAGAGAGAGTATCCCCCACAACAGCCAGTGTAAGAAGGTCATTTGAATCATCATCCGCACCTCCCACGTGGGATGCTTTTGGTAAAAAATGACTCCCATGCGCGCCCGCTGCTTTTCGCGATCGACAATTTGCGGCAACCGTTCGAGGGTAAAGGGCGGATTCCAGTGATATCCCACCGCTTCGGGACATTTGACGAGTTTTAGCCCCAACTTTTTTAACCGCACTCCCAACTCTAAATCCTCCCAACCGTAGAGATAGAAGCGAGGATCGAATAGTCCGGCCCTCTCTAACCAATGTCGGGCAATGGCAACGTTTCCCGTGGCAAAGTAAGCGGCCGAAAAATCTGTAATTTTGTAGGGTTCCGCTGTCGGATTCTCGAAGTTATTCGTATTGATGACCGCCCCGTAGGTAAAAACGCGATCGAATCGCCGATTTCCCCGCTGCAATCCATCGGCATGGGCTTGTAAAAAGTCTTCGGTGACCACTAAATCGCTATCGATAAAGACGATCGTATCCCCACTCGCCTGCTGCACTCCCAAATTCCGGGCAGTCGCCGGCCCTTGATGGTTTTGTTCGTACCAATGCAGCTGAGGAAAGCGGTGGGCGTAATCGGTCAGCCATGCTTTCGTGCCATCGGTGGAACCGTCATCGACGACAACGACCTCATAATCTTCAACAACAGTTTGGGGCGCAAAACGCTGAAATTCGAGCGCCTTGAGACATTTTTCGAGTATGGGTTGGCGATTGTAGGTGGGAATGACGACGCTCAAAAACATTTCGATCGCATTAGTTCGGGGTAGGAGAGGCAGGGGAAGTCCTTTCAAGTGTATGTTTTTTAGAGTCCGGTGAAATTGAGCTGGCAATCGCCGAACCCTTGAATTCTTGTTGACGCTTGACCAGAGATCGGAGCGATTCTAAAGAGCATTCCCTTGTAAGCTGGGGAAGTCGGGAAGAGCGAACCTGGGCAATTTCGCGTCCCTTCAAAACCGCGATCGTGCCAACAAATTCACTTGAAGATAGGGGGACAAATCGAAGTCACAAAATCGAGGTAAAATTGCCAGGATTTGGAGTCCCCTAGGTCAGAGATTCCAGACGATCGTTGATGGCATTGTGAAAGCGATCGCGTTCGAGTACCAAACTTTCCCACATTTTGCACGGGCGCAGACTTCGACCAGGCATGAGAAACGTAAGTCGCACAACGATTTGAGAAGAGATCGACAACCCTAATTTTGCCCTAATTTTGACTGAATTTGCTGGAAAAAACAGGTGAGCTACAGCCGTCTACCCTCATGTTTTTATCGTGTTTTTATCCGGATCGCCTATCAATCGGGCAATCGCCGCTCTCGATCTTTGGGTGTATCATAAAGTATAGGTCTCCATCTCCTGTAACCCTTTATGGTTTTTAACCCCGAATTCTTCAGCTCAGATACAGAAGATCGACAAGTCAACCAACTGCTTAAATATCTCCAAAATCAACCTCCAGAAATTCTCGCTCACATTGCAAAATCTGCCAGTCCCGAGATTAAGGATATTATCTCGCGGAACGTGCAAGGGCTAGTCGGCGTTCTTCCCTCTGAAGGCTTTAACGTCCAAATTGCCACCGATCGAGAAAATATGGCGGGAATGCTAGCTTCTGCCATGATGACAGGGTATTTTCTGCGGCAAATGGAGCAGCGAATGCAGCTCGAACGCGGATTCTCGGGTTCGGTTCCGTTTTCCTCAAATTCCCCGAACGATATTAACTCTCCTTCACCCACCGAAGAAAGCGGTTACTGAGCTAATCGGCTAAGGTCGCTCGCCTGATTCCCGTAGGTCTGTTGGGCGCGGAGAAATCCTTCCCTGGCAAAATTCTTCGGTCGTCTGCACCGATCGAACCGTAACCTGCGACCCGGAGGCGATCGTGAATTCGCTCGCTCCCACTTCGGTTTGACTGTTACCCCAGTCGTAAGTATATCCCAAGCGCGTCCATGGATAACCATCGACCCCGTAAGAGGATAACATCATCTCGACGATCCAGCGTCGATGTTCGAGATCGGCACTCTCGGGGAATTGTCGCTGGCAACTTCGATCGTCAATTTCAGCATCGGGACAGGGGCGAAACAAGTCTTCGGGATCGACCCAGAATTCGACAAATTTTGTTTTGCCGTTGTCGGGGGGTAAGCCGAGATATTGTTCTAATCTCAAGGTAAGAGCGGGTAAATCGAAATTGAGATCCAAATTGAGATTTTGGCAGAACCGTTGAACTTGGGGGGCGGGGGTGACCCAAACAAGGCGATCGAGTTCTAAGGGCAAACCGACAAATTCCTCGTATCCATCCCAGTTCGTCCAAGTCACCATCAGCACTTGGGAAGATCGCTCGTCGAGCCAAATGAGATCGGAATTTTCTGGAGTAATTGCCCAGAGTCGATCGTCAACTTCACTTTCCTCGGCTTCCGAGGCATCCTCAGTCGCCCGCAAATAAGAACGCTGCAATAATTCCTCGAATATTACCTCCAACCCTTCTTCTGGGAAAGCTTCCCCCGGATCGATTTCCCTGGCTTGCTTTAATTCCCCAGATACCACCGATTGCGGTTGAAAAACGGAGACGATCGCTAAGAATAAACCAAGACCCGATCGATATTTTAGATTGCCAATTAGATTACCAGCCATTCTCTCGTGTAAACGTTGCTTTTTCTCGATCGCAACTCTAGGGTTTGCTGAAGGCGCGTGCTAATATTAACATCAAAAATTCTCTAAACCCCTTGAAGTTTCTCTAACTTCATCTACTTGGGTCTATTATCGGGGTCAACCTTGCAATGCTATGAGTCGAGATTTATTCGCCCGAATCGCGCTCGCCCAAATTCCCAAAATTCTCACGTTACTCGATCGCAATCCCCACAGTCCTACCTACGGTTGTTTCGATCGCAACTTCTGGCACTACAAAATTATCGATTTTCCCAGCGGTATGTCTCAGGAGTTCGTCTGGCCTTTGGCGCTCGCTTATCAAACAGACCTCCGGGAAAATCCCTTTTACCAACAAGATTCGATTCGAGAGTGGGTGGAGGCGGGTATCCTCTACACCGCTCGTAGCGCCCATCCTGACGGGTCTTGCGACGATTACTTTCCCTACGAACGGGCTGCTGGGGCCTCGGCATTTTCTTTACTCGCCTGCGTAGAAAGCTACCAACTCTTAGAACTCGACAACGAAGAAGCCCTGAAATTTTTCGAGCGACGGGCCGATTGGCTGGCGCACCACGAAGAAAGCGGTCAACTTACCAACCACCAAGCGCTCATCGTCCTCTGTTTGGAACTGGTGGGTCGCTTGTTGCAAACCTCGAAATGGAAGCGAGCGAAATTGCGCCGATTCGAGCGAGTTTTGGAGTGGCAGAGCGAAGAGGGTTGGTTTCCCGAGTACGAAGGGTGCGATCCGGGCTATCACAGCCTGACGTTGTGGTGTTTGGCCAGGCTCGATCGAATGCGATCGCCCTCCGACCCTCGCCTGAAGGATGCCCTGGTGCGCGCGGTGGAACTCGCCAGCCTCTTCATCCATCCCGACGGTTCCTACGGGGGAGAATACAGCAGCCGCAATACCTACAATTTCTTCCCCCACGGTTTCGAGTTAGCCGGACGCTGGATACCCAAAGCCCTGGCAATTAACGATTTATTTTTGCAGGGTCTGGCGAACGGTCTGGCCCCTTGCTACGCCGACGACCATATTATCGGACATCATACTTGGAACTACCTGCTCGCGTGGCAGGACTATATCGAAGAGCGTCCGGACCCGTTATCCCGTCCCCTAGGTCAAATTTGGCTGCAAGAGGCGAATTTGCTGATTATCCGCCACCCTCATGCCCCGGTTGAGACGATCGACTCCCAGGAGGATATCGAGGAAACCGAAGGAACCGAAACGCCCAAACCCGCATCTCCAGAGGGGACGATCGAACTCTACGTGGCTTTGAATAAAGGGGGAACGTTCAAACTCTTTCGCGATCGCCAACTGGTGGCTTCCGATACTCAGTTTTCCCTACAAGTCCGTCAGGGGAGCAAAATCAAAAATGCGGTAGGTCACCTTGTCGATCGCGCTCGCGTCAGTATCGAAAACAATGAGATTATTTTGGTAGGGCAGTTGGGCTGGGCGAAACAGCAACAAATGACTCCGATTAAAATGATGATTTTGCGAGCGGTGATGCTTACGGGAGGGCGCTTTTTCCCCAACCTGATTCGCAAGATTCTCCAAGCGATGTTGATTACTGGCAAACAAGACGCACCCTTTCACTTCACCCGCACGTTCCGCTGGGAAGACGGACACTGGCACGTCAGCGACGAACTGTTTTCCCAATCTAAGTCCTGGAAAAAAGTGGTGGCCGCTGGGATCGGTTGCGCCCAAACGTCAATTTATATCGTCATGAGTCGGACGTTTCAACTGGGGCAATTACTCCCCTGGATGGATTTAACCGATCGGGTCAAAGAACTTCCCGAAGGGGAATCTTTGCGAGTGGAACGCAAACTTTAAGGGGAATTTGAGGGAATTGGGTTCGCCGTTGCCCGTGAAATTTTCACCCAATGGCAACGACGAACGAGTCAGAGAAAACAGACGTTACGAACGTGCGATCGCTTCGACTTCCGGTGTCGCTTCAACCCGCAATCGATCGTTTTTGGTCTGAAATTCTGCCAACTGTTGCTCGATTTCATCCCGCACGATTTGGCGATATTCTAAGAAATGCTCGTTGTGGGCGCAAATTGTTAAGTAATGGTCCCAAACTTGGGGATTGTGTTTGATAATGCTAAATAAGTGATGCCAGAATTTCCAGCGGGTACTGCGCTTGAATCCCTGCCGCCAAATGACGATCGCCAAAGCACGAATATCGACCCAACTGGGAATCGTTGATGGGGCTTTAAACTTGGGCGTTCCTAACTTGAGAAAACAGCGATAGGTGCGATCCAAAAACATTTGCGGATCGTAGAGCGTCCAAAAGGCATCGATAAATTCTCGGGCAAGTTCTTCGATCGGACGAGTGGGAACGAAATTCATCAACGTGCTTTGGTTGATATCTTGTTTGTCGCTTTCCACCAAGCGCCCTTCTTTTTCCAATCGCTCCCAAAGCGCAGTATTCGGCAGCGCTTGCAACATCCCCAACATTGCCGTAGGAATGGTGGCTTCTTCGACAAAATGAATGATGCGAGAGGAAGCATCGGTTTTTTCCCCATCGAAACCGATAATAAATCCCGCCATCGGTCGCAATCCCGCGCGAATGATTTTATCGACGGTATCGGCGAGGGAAGTGCGAGTATTTTGAAACTTTTTCGTTAGAGCTAAACTATCGGCATCGGGAGTTTCAATCCCTAAGAATACCCCGTTAAAATTACATTCCACCATCAATGCCATCAGTTCTTCATCGGCAGCTAAATCTACCGAAGCTTCTGTATTGAAGGCGAATGGATACTGATGCTGTTCTTGCCAAACTTGAAGTTCTTTGAGCAGCAGTTTAACATTGCGTTTGTTGCCGATAAAGTTATCGTCCACCATGAAGATACTGCGCCGCCACCCCAGTTCGTAGAGGTAATCTAACTCTTTGAGCAGTTGGGCTGGGGTTTTCGTGCGCGGTTTGCGACCGTACAAAACGATAATGTCGCAGAATTCGCACTGAAACGGGCAGCCGCGCGAGAATTGCACCGACATCGAATCGTAAGCGTCGAACTCCAGCAAGTCGTAGCGAGGAATCGGCGTGATGGTCACATCGGGCTTTTCGCTGGTGCGGAACGTACCGCTGGTTTCCCCGCGCTGCAAGGCTTCGACAAACATCGGCAGGGTAATTTCCCCTTCATCGAGGACGAGGAAATCCGTCCCCGCTTCTTGGACTTCCGATGGGACGGAGGTGGCGTAGGGACCGCCGACGGCAACGAGTTTGCCTCTGCGTTTGGCTTCTCGAATTTGGTCGAGCAAATCGCCTTTCTGGACGATCATTGCCGACAGCAGCACCACATCCGCCCAGGCCCATTCTTCTTCGGTGACGGCGCGGATATTACGATCGACAAGCTTAAACTCCCACTCTTGGGGCAAAATCGCCGCCACGGTGACTAATCCCAGGGGGGGCAATAACACTTTGCGATCGACCAACTCTAAGATTTTTTCATAAGACCAAAATGTGGGGGGAAATACTGGATAGATTAATAAAACGCGCATGGTATTTGTAACTGGATGTTTGCAACTGGGGTCGATTGGCGATCGACTCATAGGGGCGATCGAGGATAAATGCCTATATCATAGTGGGAATTCTCGATCGGGCAGGGGGCTTCTGAGTGATGGGGGACAAATCCGGGCGCGAATCCCGATCGTCCCTTAAGGCTGCCGATATCGCTCTAAGCAGACTACATCTAGACTGTTGAACGATCGCAGACCAACACTCCACATCTCACACCATTCCCCGTTCCCCATTCCCCGTTCCCCAAGACATAAGCGGCACACAAGCTTCACTTGTCACCCATGCCGATCGCTCATCATTCCACCCCTCTCCCTGATAAGCTGATTAGATTACAGGGAAAACAGATTGAAGCATGGATATCAAAAACGGTTTTGTTGGTACGGTCGGCAACACTCCCCTCATTCGCCTCAACAGCTTTAGCGACGAGACAGGTTGCGAAATTCTCGGCAAAGCGGAGTTTCTCAACCCCGGCGGTTCGGTTAAAGATCGCGCGGCACTCTACATCATTGAAGACGCGGAAAAAAAGGGTTTACTCAAACCCGGCGGCACGGTTGTTGAAGGGACGGCGGGAAATACCGGTATCGGCTTGACCCATATCTGCAATGCCAAAGGCTACAAATGCCTGATTATCATCCCCGAAACCCAGTCGCAAGAAAAAATGGATGCCCTGCGCACCCTCGGGGCCCAAGTTCGTCCCGTTCCGGCAGTTCCCTACAAAAACCCGGAGAATTACGTCAAACTATCCGGCAGACTCGCCGCCGAAATGGACAACGCCATCTGGGCGAACCAATTCGATAACCTCGCGAACCGACAAGCCCACTACGAAACCACCGGTCCGGAAATGTGGCAGCAAACAGACGGTAAAATCGATGCTTGGGTTTCGGCCACGGGAACGGGGGGAACCTATGCTGGGGTCGCGATGTTCCTCAAGGAAAAGAACCCCGAGATTCAGTGCGTTGTTGCCGATCCGATGGGTAGCGGTCTTTACAGCTACGCCAAAACCGGAAAAATCGAGACGGAAGGCAGCTCGATTACCGAAGGGATCGGCAACAGCCGCATCACTAAAAATATGGAAGGTGTCCCCATCGACGATGCGATTCGGATCGACGATCGAGAATGCCTGCGAGTCATTTACCAACTCTTGCGGCGGGATGGATTGTTTATGGGCGGTTCCGTGGGAATCAACGTTGGCGCGGCGGTTGCTCTGGCGAAAAAACTCGGTCCCGGACATACGATCGTTACCATTCTTTGCGATAGTGGTTCTCGCTACCAATCGCGTTTGTACGATCGTCAATGGCTCGAATCGAAGGGACTGTCGATCGAGTAAACCGTTTTCGGTCTAGATACGTTCGTCCCAGACGTTTTTCAACTCAAAGTTTTTGATTTTTCTTTTAATTTTTCCAATCATGGGAGGCACTTTATTTGGCTTAAATTCAAGTCCAAGTGCCTCCTAACGATGGATGCGAGCGGCAAACCAATAGGATTTAGAGCGCGCCAGAACTTGCCAATCCCAGAATCATACCGATTCCGAGAAGGTGACCGAAGCTAGTTGTCGCGAGTAAGGCAGGGAAACCCATGCCGCCAAACATTTCCGACATCGGCAAAGCCGGTCCTTCGCTGGGATACTTGATGGTGGCTTTACCAATGGCGATCGCCAGGACGTTGCACAGAATCATGACCAATGCAACTTTAGGACTCCAAGAAACGCTAGAGGGAAAAGCAGCTAACAAGGTGGCGTGTAATGTTAAACCCGTCAATTTATATTCTCCTCAAATCGATAAATTTTTACAATGGGTGACAAGCATTTGCATTCAAATGTTAGCTTTAACTCTTATCAAGATTTTTCCCTCAGTGCTGTAATTTGTTGCAGGAATTAACATTTTTGTAAAGATTTAAGACGCGCCGGGACTTTGGTTCCAGGTGGGAAGCGGATATCCCAACGCGAGAATCGAGTCACGAAAACGAGTGAAGATCGCGATTGACAAACCATCTTGACAACCGGATGTCATCCACTTTACAAATTCACGAAAAACTGTCATATCCAGTGGTACGGACAAAAGGATTTCGATCGCGCGCGGGGTGAAAACCACTCGTGAAAACGCCACCGACGATCGAAAAATCAACCCCATTCAAACGGTAAGCAACCCGAGTATGGCAAGTCTGACGGGTAATGGGGGCAATCTGTTGAAGCTTTGGTGCATCCGTGTAGACTAAATAAAAATCGAGAAATTATGTAAACATTTCGGATAACCGCCTATCGGGGTTGCATTTAGTACAATAGGCAGACTGGGTAGCGATCGTTTTCTAACGATGGCTACTTGCTCGGGGCGATCTTCAAACCCCCCCGTGAAGTTTTTACAACTCTAGCGGGTCGATCGTACCTAACCGTGCAGCGTCTTCTAAATGTTCCGTAGTCTAAGGATGTGTCTCCGCTTTTAGGAGGTTTTATGAGTTCCTCTTCTAATCCATTGTCTGAATCCCCCAAGTCACCCAATCCTTCTTTGTCCAAGGCGAATACGCCCGACCGACCATCCAATCCTGGCGCTGACGAAATGACCGTTCAAAACGTTACTTCCCAACCAAGCGAGAATAAGGCCGAGAGTAAGGTCGATGCTACCCCCATTCCATCTGTTGTCGATCGCCAACAACCGATTCCACCGCCGAGCGAACCGAGGCAGTATCGCGCGATTGGCTTAGTTCGAGGGCAGTATGCCCCCTCGGCCGAGCAAATTACGCGAGGTGCGTTAATGACTAGCAGTGACGGCACGCCCATTGATGCCGTTCTTCTCGGTCGAGTCATGAGTTTGGTGAAGAACCACGTAGATTTACAGCAAAGTCATTTGTGGGTTGTTTATCCGCGCACCGGTCAGCAAGATGGCAACTTGCACGTGCAAATTGTTGGCGTGTGGGAACCTGAAACCCTCAACGAAGAATACCAACAATCTGACGAAGCCGAAGCTGAAGCCGAGAGCGAAGAAAAACCCGCATCTTCCGATCCCTTACCCATCTCTTCTTCGGAGGTTGAAGACAACTACTTTTCCATTCGCGGAGAAGTGATCTATTACGCCAAAGATCAAGAGTATTTGGTGGTTAAGATCAAACAAGCTCCTCGAAAAAACGACGATCGCCCCAAATTTTTCAAGTTGAAATTAAAGGGAAATCTAGCAGGAAAAGCGGTCGGACATTTCTGGGAATTCCACGTACAGCGCGAAGGCAACGATCTGGTCATCCTAGAAAGCCATAATATGGGCGCACTGCCGATCAAGCGCAGGTTTAATAAGAAAAAGCCGTTCGGAAAAGGTCGTCCCGGCGGTGGATATAGCGGTGGATACAAACGAAGTCGCAGCCCGAGTTCAGGACCTCGAGGACCCAAGTCTTATTCTGACGCTCCTAAAAATTCCTCTAAGCCCAAGCCCAAGCCGATCAAACCCTCCCAAAAATAATATTGGGTACTCGTGCTGGCAATTATGACACCTTCGCGCTTGCGGTGCGGGTCGTGAGGGTGTCACAATCTCCAATGGAGTCCAAAATAGTTCTCAATTATGGCAAGCCAAGATCCGATCCCCGTAGTGGTTAATGGCGCGACTGGCAAAATGGGTTGCGAAGTGGTCAAAGCCGTTGCCGCAGCCGAGGATATGATGCTACTCGGAGCCGTAGATCTCAATCCGGAGCATATTGGTAAAGATATTGGCGAAGTGGCAGGTTGCGGCCCCTTGGAAGTGCCAGTGCTCAGCGAGCTGCAAAGCACTTTGGTCATGGCAACCCAAGAAAAGCAGCAAGGGGTGATGGTGGATTTTACACATCCCCAGTCAGTTTACGATAACATCCGATCGGCGATCGCCTACGGGATTCGTCCGGTGGTGGGAACGACGGGTTTGAGTCCGGAGCAAATTCAGGATTTGGCCGAATTTGCCGAAAAAGCCAGTACCGGTTGTTTGATTATTCCCAACTTTTCCATCGGCATGGTGCTATTGCAACAGGCAGCCATTCGAGCCTCTCAGTATTTCGATCATGTCGAAATTATCGAACTCCACCACAACCAAAAAGCCGATGCTCCCAGCGGTACGGCAATTAAAACAGCTCAAATGCTCGCAGACTTAGGCAAAACCTTCAATCGGGCTGAAGTTGAAGAAACCGAAGAAATTACCGGGGCTAGAGGCGCTTTGGCCGACGAAAACATTCGCATCCACAGCGTTCGCTTGCCGGGTTTAATCGCCCACCAGGAAGTCATTTTCGGCGCTCCCGGTCAGATTTATACCCTGCGTCACGATACGAGCGATCGAGGTTGTTACATGCCGGGAGTGTTGCTGTCGATTCGCAAGGTGACGCAGCTTAAGTCTTTAGTGTATGGCTTGGAAAAGATTTTATAGTATAACGCCAGTTCGGGGTCAGACTGTTTCCGGTGAAGGTGGGGAATGGAACGGGGAATGGATTACCCTACGCGGCAGCAAGGAGATTCACCCCAGTGTAGTCGGCTCGCCCTGGAATTTCCAGCCAGCCCAAACGTAGCTTGGAGTCCATGGGCGATCGATTACATCGTAGTGGGTGTTTGACTCGATCGGATGTCCCAATCCCGAATCCTCACCCCACAAAAAAAGGAGCCAGCCTTTGAGACTGTCCCCCGTTTGTATTGTGTTAGTTATGTCAGTTGAATTTCGCGAATGTTCGATCGCCTTTTAGCCAATCTGATCCATCACCGCAAACATCGGTAGGTACATCGAGAGCAGAATCGACCCCACCATGCCACCGATGACAACGATCATCAACGGTTCGAGCATACTGGTTAACGCTTTAATCGCCTGTTCTACCTCATCTTCGTAGAACTGACCCACCTTGATCAACATCTGATCGAGTTCCCCGGTTTCTTCCCCAATGGCCATCATCTGCACGGCTAGAGCGGGCATCACGCCTTTTTCTTGGAAGGCTTCGCTGATACTGCCACCGGTTTGAATTTGGTCTCGAGCATATTCGATCGCATCGGCAATCACCTCGTTCCCCGCCGTATCTCGCACGATTTCCATCGCGTTCAAAATCGGCACCCCAGAACGAGTCAGCGTTCCGAAGACGTTACAGAAACTCGCTACTGCGGATTTCTCGATCAGATCGCCAAAAATGGGGGCTTTGAGCAATAACGCATCAATTTGGAAGCGTCCGGCTGGGGTCTGATAGTATTGCTTGATGGCAAAGGCAATTCCGACCAACACGCCGATAAACATGACGATGTAATAGTTTCGGACCTCAAGCCCAGTCGCATCCGGATCTTCCCCAGGTGCCGGCAGAAAGGGACCGCGCAAAATGTAGCTGATATTCATCATAAACTGGGTAAAAACCGGCAGTTCGGCTCCCAGTTGGTCGAAAATATCCGCAAAAATCGGCAACAGAAAAACTGTCATCGCGACAAAAATAACCACCGCAATAAAACCAACGGTTTGCGGATAGGCCATGGCTGACTTCAATTCGTTCTGAAGTTTCGCCATCTTTTCGAGCAGCATGGCCAGACGGTTGAGCACTTCGTCGAGTACCCCCCCAACCTCTCCGGCAGCGACCATACTCACGTAAAGCTTGTCGAAGCATTTGGGGTGTTTGGTCATGGCATTTGCCAGGCCTCCCCCTTCTTCAACCTCACCTCTAATTTCTGCGAGAGCTTTTCTGAGCTTGGCGTTACTGCACTGTTCGTGCAAAACGCTCAAACATCTGAGCATTCCCACCCCAGCATTGAACATCGCGGCAAACTGGCGGGAAAAAATTGCCTTATCTTTGACTGTAACGCTAGAGATGGCAACCTGAATTGCCTCTTCAATATTGCTTAAGTCAAAGCCTTTTGATTCTTTTTTAGATGCTGCATTTGCCATAATTTATTTGAGATAGACCGACAAGACTGTGTTGAACTCAAAACTGTGAATTCACAATGGAGTGCGTCAAGCTTAACGCACTCCACTGAGACAATCTTCGATCTTTGTCCTCCAAATGGGGGTTAATTTTAATTTCATCTCGGCACTGTGTCCGATCGAAATGCTAGCGCGCCCTTGCAGTTCGTTTTCCGGCTGTGGCTCCGGGTTTGCCGCCTGCTTTAATTTTCGGATCGATGAGTCGATCGAGTTCGTCGGGTTTAGAACTCTTACTCACCGCATCCTCGTATGTAATTTTCCCTTCGTTCACCAGTCGAGCCAAGCACATTTCCATCGTTTGCATCCCCACTTTGGCTCCCATCTGGATCGAAGAGTAGATCTGACTGGTTTTTCCTTCCCGAATCAGGTTGCCGATAGCTGGGGTATTCACCAAAATTTCTTGGGCCGCGCATCGACCGCCACCGACTTTTTTCACCAAGTTTTGGCTGCAAATCCCCACCAGGGAAATTGACATTTGAGCGCGAATTTGAGGTTGCTGAATTGGGGGGAATACGTCCAACATCCGATCGATCGTTCCCGATGCTGAGTTCGTGTGCAGCGTTCCAAAGACAAGGTGTCCGGTTTCCGCCGCCGAAATAGCCAGAGAAATCGTTTCCAAGTCCCGCATTTCCCCCACCAGAATGATATCGGGATCTTCTCGCAGGGCGGCTTTGAGTGCATTCCCAAAACTCTTGGTATCTTCACCTTTTTGGCGTTGGTGAAACAAGCTTTTGACGTTCGGAAAGACGTACTCGATCGGATCTTCCACCGTCAAAATATGTTCGGCTCGCGTCCGGTTAATCAAATCGAGAATTGCTGCGAGGGTAGTTGTTTTCCCAGAACCCGTTTGACCGGTAATGAGTACCATTCCCCGAGGTCGCATCGCCATCTCGCGCATGATTTCGGGAACGCCGAGTTTCTCGAAGTTGGGGATTTTCGAGGCTAGCGCCCGCAAACATGCCGCAAAGCAACCTCGCTCTCGATAGACGTTGACTCGGAAGCGGGAGAGTCCTTTGACCCCGTAAGCGCAGTCTAGCTCCCAGTTTTGCTCGAGGTCTTTGCGCTGGTTGTTATTGAGCATACTAAAAATCAAGCGCTGGCACTCATCCGGCGCGAGACTCTCTCCAAACTGAGGTTGCGGGCTGAGTTTACCGTTGACGCGGAAGTAAATCGGAGCGCCCGCTTGAATGTGCATGTCAGACCCACCCATTTCGACGAGGGACTCCATCACATCTTCGATCATGTAATCCATGAATTTCCGTCCTTAACAGTAATTACGATTGATGAGACTTCGGGGAACTTCAAGGGCGTGCGGTTCTCCGCGTCCCTCGAGTCTGAATTTAGAGGCGCGGGCTGAGTTTACCGTTGACGCGGAAGTAAATTGGAGCGCCCGCTTGGATGTGCATGTCAGACCCACCCATTGCGACGAGGGACTCCATCACATCTTCGATCGTGTCATCCATGAATTTTCGTCCTCTAAATTAATTACGATTGATGAGACTTCGCGGAACCTCAAGGGCGTGCAGTTGCTCGCGCGCCTCGAGTCTTAATCTTGAAAGCGCGGAGTCAAGCAATAGGGACAATCCATCCATTCAGGCTCAACGGCTGCTCCGCAGGTCGAACAGGTCAGCGAACTCTTACGTTTGGCTTTGAGTTCGGCCTCTAGACCCGAATCGGTAAACGTGACTCGCTCGACCTCATCAAAGGTAGTGTAACCTTGACGCACAAGGTCGAGACTGTAGGCGAGTAGGGTTTTCATTCCCTGTTCTACCGCCTTTTCGCTAATCCGTTCCGTGGGAGCGCCTTGGTTGATTAAAGCCGCCAGTTCTTCGGAGTTCTGTAAGAATTCGTAGACCCCGACTCGTCCTTTATAGCCGACCCCCCCACATTTCTCGCACAGTTGACCGTTCTCGGCAAGGGCTTTGCGTTCGCTAGGGGGAATCGTGTTGGCTTTGTAAAATTCAGTATTAACATCCCCGGAACTTGACATGCCAAATCGACTGAGTTCGTCAGTGGTGGGGGTGTAGGCAATGCGACATTCGCTGCAAACTCGCCGCATCAAGCGTTGAGCTAGTACCCCGAGCAGTGCTCCCGAGACCATGAACGGTTCGACTCCCATTTCATCCAAACGGGCGATCGCACCTGCCGCGTCGTTCGTGTGCAGGGTCGTCAGCACTAAGTGACCGGTGAGCGCCGCTTCGATCGCCGTTTTGGCGGTTTCTTTGTCCCGCGTTTCTCCCACCAGAATGATATCCGGGTCTTGTCGCAAGAAGGCTCGCAGAATGTTGGAAAAGGTCAAGTCTTTTTCCCGAATCACCTGACACTGGGTAATTCCGGGCAATGCATATTCGATCGGGTCTTCGGCGGTACTGATATTCACCCCCGGATCGTTTCGTTCGGCAAGCACTGAATAGAGCGTCGTCGATTTCCCCGAACCCGTCGGTCCGGTCACCAAAATCAAACCGAAGGGACGGCTGGCAATATCTCGAACTTTTTCTAAGGTTTCTTCATCGCTAATTAACTTGTCCAAGCCCAACTGCGTCGAGGAGTTATCCAGAATCCGCAATACGATTTTTTCGCCGTAGCGACTGGGCAAGCAGTTGACCCGAAAATCCACCGTACGCCCTTGGAATACCCGCCGAATCCGACCGTCTTGGGCTTGTCGGCGCTCGGCAATGTCCATATCGGCAATAATTTTGAAGCGCGAGGTCAGTGCCGGAATAATATTCTTGGGCAAGTGAGGAAATGGCTCTTGGAGCACCCCGTCTTTGCGCATCCGAATTTGCAAAAATTCCTCTTGAGGTTCGACATGAATATCGGAAACCCCGTCGGAGAGGGCTTTTCTCAAGATTTTGTTAACGGTATTGACAATTGGCTGGGAATCTGCGTCGCTTTCTCCATCGAGATCCATCTCCTCTGGCGGCGCTTCTTCGAGATCTCCTTCCCCGTCGGCAAACTGGGCAAAAGCCTCTGTCCCGATCGCATTTTTCTTGTCTTGCTCTTTCGCGGCGATCGCGGCTTCTTTACGCTCTTGCTCGTCTAGGCATAGAGAAATCAGCTTTTGATAGTCTTCGGGGGTAATCACGCGACGTTGGAGGCGGAGTCCTGAAGAGCGCAAAATCCGTTTGAGTTCGTCCTGAGCTTCCAAATTTTCCGGTTCGACCATCGCCACGACCACCGATGGCAGATCCTGCTGTTGGTGAGAGACGGGAACGAAGCGATAGCGACGACAGCTATCGAGGGGGACTAACTCGAGCATCGGTCTGAGTTGGTCCATCGAGAGTTCGTCAATTTCGGGATCGAAGGCTTCGACACCGTGTAGCAGCTTTAACTCGAATAATTGCTGTTTCTTGTACTGGCGAATGAGTTCTGGAGGAAGCTGCTGACCCGTGATACTTTCAATGATCTCGGTCAGGGGTCGTCCCGATTTCCGGCTCTCTTCTTGAGCCTGACTCATTTGCTCGGGGGTGATGTGACCGCCCTGAATTAATTTATTCCCAAAGGGTGAAAAGTTGGTCTGAACGACCAGGGCGCGGCGATTTTGGCCTAATCTTGAAAAGGTCATGGCGGGTTGTGCTTATCTCCGTATCGAGTCGTTGTAGATGCGTCGCGAGTCACAGACGAAACGCACCGGGGTTAATTTTGGATCTTCGAGCGCGACTACATATACAAGACACTATACAGCCAGCGATCGAGAGCCAAAAACTGTCGTATTAATCTTTGCAAACGAGTTTTATTCCATGATTCTAACAACCAATGCCCAGAATTCCTTGCTTCCTCTAGAGCGATAAAGTCTTAATTTCGGGAAGTTCGACCGTCGTGCGTGCCAGTTGAGATCGCGAGTGGGAAGAGCACCCGAACCTTGCGATTCGCAAGAACTTCTCCAATCCTCTGGCAATTTTGAATGGGTTCGAGTTCAGTGACTGGAGTCTCACGTACGATCGATTTCAATTTTTTTCGGGATGCCAGAGTCGGGTTGAATGGAGTCTGCTAGCCGATCGTTGGGGATGCTTTTTAATTAAGATTTATAAAAGCGATCGATTAATAACAACAACTCCTCTGAGGGTGAGTAAAGTGGGTGCATCGGCAAACCGATCGACCGAAAGTAATCTTAAACTCAATCGATAAAAGGCGATCGTCTCGAGTCTGAAGACAGTACAGTACTAATAGATATCATGGCGGAGCGCACGCATCGAACTCAGTGGCGAGCGGACCGGTTAAAAATAGCATCTGTAGCCCAAAAGATGACTCGAACGAATCTATCTCGAAGGTTACCCGAACGGTGGGGAACTGCCAGAGCCTAAACGTTCGGAGCGGTTAACCCCATTGCGCGTTAACACGATCGAAAACACTTCTAGACTCGAGAATTGGAAGAACGACTAAAAAGGTGGTTGAAAACCCCGATCGGTCAATCCCGTGCGACCCAAAGAATGTCATGATAGGAAAAAGTCAGTTTAGCGATGACGGCAACCGGATAGTTGGATACATTAAAGACAAATGATGGATGAGGAAAAGCAGCTCGAAAATCCCCAAAAATCTACACCAGCGGAAGCGCCCCCGGCTTCTGGCGAGGGCCAAACAGTTCCTCCAATCGATGTAGAAGCTCCTACCGATGCGGTAGCCCAGGAGAGTACGGCCGATCGCGTTCTCGATCCTCTCGAAGTCGAAGCTGCAGAAGCCACAGCTCAAGCACAAGCCGTCAACGAGCGAGCCACGATCTCCGCTTTGAACGAAGCAGCCCAAGCGACTAAAGCGCAAATGGAGGAGTTGAAAGGTCAGTACGCTCGCTTAGCCGCAGATTTCGACAACTATCGCAAGCGCACCCAAAAAGAGAAAGAAGAATTAAAGCAGCAAGCTCAATGTGCGGCGATCGAAGAGCTTTTGCCCGTGGTGGATAACTTCGAGCGAGCCAGATCGCAAATCAAGCCCCAAAACGATGGGGAAATGACCATTCATAAAAGCTACCAAGGCGTTTACAAGCAGATGGTAGATTGCCTCAAAAAACTAGGTGTCGCTCCCATGCGTCCGGAAGGAGAACCTTTCGATCCCAATTTTCACGAAGCTGTAATGCGCGAAGCGACGGACGAGTACGAAGAGGGAATCGTGATTGAAGAACTCATGCGAGGGTATATCATGGGAGAGCGAGTGTTGCGTCATGCCATGGTCAAAGTCGCCACAGCTCCCGAATCGGACTCAGAAGTTGCCGACGAGTCCCAGAATACTTGAACTTAGTCGAGTTCGTCAGAAGTCCGCGCGAACCATCTGGGGTGTGAATTGCCAGATCCGTTCGAGGCAAACAACTTTCGATCGAGTGCTAAGATATCCGTAAGAATTCCCCGAATCACTTCGGGGAACGTGTTAACAGGCTTCATTTTGCAAAGTAGCACCCACCACTATACGCTATGGGAAAAGTCATTGGTATCGACCTAGGGACGACCAACAGTTGCGTGGCTGTTCTAGAGGGCGGCAAACCCATCGTGATTACCAACTCCGAGGGCGGAAGAACCACCCCGAGTATGGTGGGATTCGGTAAATCCGGCGAGCGTCTCGTCGGTCAACTGGCAAAAAGACAAGCCGTCACCAACGCAGAGAATACTGTCTTCAGCATCAAACGCTTCATCGGTCGTCGCTGGGAAGATACCCAAGAAGAGCGCAGCCGAGTCCCCTACAATTGCATCACCGGGCGAGATAATACCGTCGATGTTAAAATTCGCGGTCGCACCCACACGCCTCAAGAAATTTCGGCGATGATTCTGCAAAAACTCAAACAGGATGCAGAGTCCTACCTCGGCGAGTCCGTTTATCAAGCGGTGATTACCGTTCCGGCCTACTTTACCGACGCACAGCGGCAAGCCACCAAAGATGCGGGAACCATTGCCGGGCTTGAAGTCCTGCGGATCGTGAACGAACCTACGGCGGCAGCTCTCTCCTATGGGTTAGACAAGCAGGATTGCGACCAGACCATCCTAGTTTTCGATCTCGGCGGCGGAACGTTCGACGTATCGGTGCTTCAACTCGGGGATGGGATATTTGAAGTTAAAGCGACTTCCGGAAATAACCATCTAGGGGGAGACGATTTCGATAACGCGATCGTGCGTTGGATCGTCAATGCCTTTCGCGAGAAAGAAGGTATCGATCTGTCCGTCGATAAGATGGCATTGCAACGCATTCGAGAAGCTGCGGAAAAGGCCAAGATAGAGCTGTCGGGGGCAGCGAAAACAACCATTAACCTGCCGTTTATCACCGCCGACGAAACCGGTCCCAAGCATATCGAACTCCAACTGAGCCGTTCGGAATTCGAGACCCTCGCCAAGCCTTTGATCGACGCGACGATCGAACCGGTGGTACAGTCCTTAGCCGATGCCGGCTTAGAACCAAGCGATATCGATCGTATCATTATCGTTGGCGGTTCGACCCGCATTCCCGCCGTTCAAAAAGCGATCGGCGATTATTTTGGCGGTAAAGTTCCCGATCGATCGGTTAACCCCGACGAAGCCGTTGCCACCGGGGCAGCCATCCAAGCTGGCGTTCTGGCTGGGGAAGTTCGGGATGTCTTGCTGCTGGACGTGACCCCTCTATCTTTGGGGATCGAAACCTTGGGAGAAGTCTTTACCAAAATTATCGAGCGCAATACCACCATTCCCACAAGTAAGTCCCAAATGTTTTCGACCGCTACAGACGGACAAACCTCTGTGGAAGTCCACGTTCTCCAGGGAGAGCGGGCGATGGCTAAAGATAATAAGAGCTTGGGAAAATTCTTGTTGATGGGCATTCCTCCAGCTCCTCGAGGCATTCCTCAGATTGAGGTATCCTTCGATATCGATGCGAACGGTATTCTCAAAGTCTCCGCCCAAGATAAAGGAACCGGACGAGAGCAAAGCATTCAAATTAGCAATACCGGAGGCTTGAGTTCGGAGGAAATCGAACGGATGCGTCAGGAAGCCGAACTGTTCGCCGATGAAGATTCCCAACAGCGAGAACTCGTAGAACTGACCAATCAAGCCGAGAGTCTGTTCTACAATTACGAGGAGACGTTGAACATCAATGCTAACCTCGTAGATGAGACGTTAAAAGCAGAAGTTGACGAAAAAGCGAAGTTGCTTCAAGAGGCTCTCGACAATCCGTCGGCTGATGTCGATCGAGTCAAAGAATGTCTCGAAGCATTTCAGAAAGGGTTGTTCTCCATCGGTTCTGCCGTCTATCAAAAATCCAATCCCGATTTGGCTGCAACCGAAACCGCATCGCCAACGGCAGGCGCGAATGCGAGCGAGTTCGGGAGCGAGAACTCCTCCGAAGCTTCTCGAGCCGACGATCTAGAGATAACAGCCAACGAGCTAGATTTATTATCGAAGACCCCTCAAAGCGCACCTCCATCGCAAACCCCATCCAAACCAACAGATGAGTTCGACCCGTTTGCCGTTGCCACACCCCAGGGTTCGAGTGCCGAAGATGATGATGAAGATAATCCATTTGCCAGCTAAAACTTCCCTCGGAGCAATTGGAAACCCGTTATTTTATCGATGAATACCTTGCGTTCTTTACTAATGACAGCAACACGCTATGGCCGGTGATTATTACGACACTCTAGGAGTCTCCCGTTCTGCGGACAAAGAAGAAATTAAGCGAGCTTACCGTCGCTTGGCTCGCAAATATCATCCCGATGTCAACAAAGAGTCTGGAGCAGAAGATCGATTTAAGGAAATCAACCGCGCCTATGAAGTCCTCTCGGAACCCGAACTGAGATCTCGCTACGATCGCTTTGGAGAAGCCGGAGTCAGTTCGGGTGCTGCCGGTGCGGGCGGATTCCAAGATATGGGAGATATGGGCGGCTTTGCCGATATCTTTGAAAGCTTCTTCGGCGGATTTAGCGGCGGGACTCAATCGACTCGCCGACGTGGGGGACCCGTTCGCGGCGACGACCTGCGGTTGGACTTAAAATTAGAGTTTCGCGAAGCAGTATTCGGCGGAGAAAAGGAAATTCGCATTTCTCACCTCGAGACTTGCGAAACCTGCGGGGGAACCGGGGCCAAACCGGGAACGCGCCCTCAGACCTGTTCGACTTGTGGCGGATCGGGTCAAGTCCGCCGCGCCACGAGAACTCCCTTTGGCAGTTTTACCCAAGTCTCCGTTTGTCCAACTTGTAACGGCACCGGTCAAACGATCGCCGACAAATGCAATAGCTGCGGTGGCAAAGGTCAAAAGCAAGAAACGAAAAAGCTCAAAATTACCATTCCCGCTGGCGTGGATAACGGCACTCGGTTGCGCGTTTCCTCAGAAGGGGATGCCGGGGGTCGCGGCGGTCCGGCGGGCGATTTGTACGTCTACCTATTCGTTAAAGAGGATAGCGAATTTCAGCGCGATGGAATTAACATTCTCTCCCAGATAAAAATTAGTTACTTGCAGGCAATTTTAGGGTGCAAGTTACCGGTGAATACCGTCGATGGGGAAGTCGAGCTGACCGTTCCCCCAGGAACCCAACCCGGAACGGTGATGACCCTCGAAAATCGCGGCGTTCCTCGCCTGGGAAATCCCGTCAGTCGAGGCGATCACTTAATCACCATCGAAATCGATATTCCCACCAAACTGACCGCAGAAGAGCGGGAATTGCTAGAACAGCTGGCGAAAATTAAAGGCGATCGCACCGGTAAAGGTGGTGTAGAAGGTTTCTTGGGGGGATTGTTTAAATGAATCCCGATGAAACCCTCGATCTGCGAGGGACTCCCTGTCCGATCAATTTCGTTCGCAGCAAACTGCGCCTCGAACAAATGGCAATCGGTCAGCGGCTCGAAGTTTGGCTCGATCCGGGGGAACCCATCGAACAGGTTCCCGATAGTTTAACCATGGCCGGCTACACCGTGGAGAAAATTGAAGAGCGCGATCGCTTTTTTGCCCTGCTGGTCCAAAAAACGACTCAACAACCGACATTGACCGCATGAGCGAGCGCCAGACGACCCAAGACGAACTCGCCCTCACCCCCTTAGAAGGTACGGTGTTAGCCGTCCAGGCGAACTTTTACCAAGTCCAGCTCGATCCCCAACATCCAGATATCCCCGACGGTGTTTCTCCATTTCTCCTGTGTACTCGCCGCAGCCGATTGAAAAAAATCGGTCAGAAGGTGATGGTGGGCGATCGAACCATCGTTGAAGAACCCGATTGGGAAGGGGGACGAGGGGCGATCGCCCAAGTCCTGCCCCGTCGGAGCGAACTCGATCGCCCTCCGATTGCCAACGTCGATCGACTCTTACTTCTCTTCGCCCTCACCGATCCGCCCTTAGACCCCTATCAACTCAGCCGATTCTTGGTCAAAGCCGAATCGACGGGTTTGCAAGTCGGTCTGTGCCTGAATAAAATAGATTTGGTCGCCCCCGAAATTGTCAAAAACTGGTGCGATCGACTGCACACTTGGGGTTACGATCCCTTGCCCATTAGTGTTAGTACCGGGGAAGGACTAGCCGAACTCTCCGATCGATTGACCGATCGAATTACAGTGGTTTCAGGACCTTCAGGGGTGGGAAAATCGAGTTCGATCGCTCGGTTGATTCCCTCAGCTCGCCTGCGAACGGCCCCAGTTTCTGGAAAACTCGGTCGGGGTCGTCACACCACCCGTCACGTCGAGTTGTTCGAGCTACCAAGCGGCGGGTTGCTCGCGGATACTCCAGGCTTCAACCATCCAGACTTCAATTGTACGCCATCGGAACTCGCCGATTATTTTCCCGAAATCCGACAGCGGCTGAGTCAGGGGCATTGTCAATTTAGCAATTGTTTGCATCGAGACGAACCAAACTGCCAAGTTTCCGGAGATTGGGAGCGCTACGAACATTATGTAGATTTTGTCAATGAAGCAATCATCCGCCAAGAAACGTTGCAACAATTAGGAGAGAAAGAATCGAGTCTAAAACGAAAAACAACCCGATCGGGGAAATCCGAATACGAACCCAAGCTTGCTTCTAAAAAGTATCGTCGTCAATCCCGCCGGTGGCAGCACCAAAACCTTCAAGATTTATGTGAAGACCTCGAAGAAGTCTAGCAAATCGATGCGAACCGAGAGCGAAGTCTCATGGCTAAAATGTCTAAAATGGTATCTGCGCAGTGGCTTCAAGCACAGACAAGAAACCCTAACATCGACCGCAAACGAGAGCCTTAAAATCGGGCAAGATAATTGTTTTGACGGTCTATTTCTCGCTCATCTATTGTCGATCGTTCGATCTAGCGTTTCTCACGATTGTGAAGTACAAAAAATGAAAAACTGTAGGGGCGGGTTTAGCTAAAAACCATGTTCTCACAGGGATTGATTATCGAAACCCGCCCTCGCGCTTATGTATCTCACAAGTACGAGAACTGCTATAAGTGAAATGTTTGGCCCGTCAATTCCAAGCGGGAACGATCGGACAATTCATGACTCCCCGACCGCATTTTCGACAGTCATGGGGTGTCGATCGTCCTTTGAGCGTCCCTCGAACAACCGTTTATCTATCTTACTCACCTAGCGAACGAGTTTTGAAATTCATGACGATGTCCAGCACCGCAGTTATCTCCACCTCCGGGCGTACCCCAGTTCAACCTCCCCACGGCGGAAATCCGTTGAGCGTGGCACCGATGATGGATCGCACCGATCGCCATTTTCGCTACTTCATGCGTCAGATTACCCGTCGCACCCTGCTCTACACCGAAATGATTACCACCGGGGCGATCCTGCACGGCGATCGTGCCAAACTGCTCGGTTTCTCCCCCGAAGAAAAACCCCTCGCCTTGCAAATTGGCGGCGACGATCCCATCGAACTGACCGAATGCGCGCGAGTCGCTGAAGGTCTCGGATACGATGAAATCAACCTCAACGTTGGCTGTCCGAGCGATCGGGTGCAAAACGGCAACTTTGGAGCCTGTTTGATGGCCCAACCCGAGCGAGTTGCCAAAGCTATCGAAGCGATGCAAAAAGTCGTGAGGATTCCCGTAACCGTCAAACATCGCATCGGTATCGACGATCGCGATCGCTACGAAGATATGGCAAATTTCGTGCGGATCGTTTCGGAAGCGGGCTGCAATCGATTTAGCGTTCACGCTCGCAAAGCCTGGTTGAACGGACTCAGTCCTAAAGAAAACCGAGACGTTCCCCCCCTGCGCTACGAAGACGTACATCGCCTCAAACGGGATTTTCCCGACCTCTTCATCGAGATTAACGGCGGCTTTACAAGCTTGGAACAAGCCCGAGACCAATATCAATTCGTCGATGCGGTGATGATCGGACGAGCGGCCTACGATAACCCCTATCTCTTTGCCCGAGCCGATCGCGACATCTATGGAGAGCGCACCGCGCCCCTCACTCGCGAGCAAATTGCCGAATCGATGTTTGCCTATTGCGATCGCTGGACGGCAAACGGATTTAAATTACACGCGATTACCCGACACATACTCCAACTCTTTGCCGGACAACCGGGAACCAAAGCCTGGAAGCGATACATCAGCGAAAACGTCAATCGTCCGGGAGCCGACTCGCGAGTGATTGCCGAAGCTTTGGCTCGAATGCCCCAACACCAACCTGAAGACTCCAGATCGAGCGATCGCCTTGGGATGTCCGGTTGCTCTATGCCATCGATGTCCCTCGAACGCTGACAACTGTTCGCTTGCTAAGAACGAGACACGCGCACAATCCGACTTTCCCAACAATTTCGGGAAAAAGTCGCATCGACGGTGGAAGTATTTCGGCGCGATCGTCCTAAGATGGGAACAAAGCCAAATTTATTCGATCGGTAACGCGCGTGTCCTTCTCTCGTCCTTGGTGGCTATCGCGCCGATTTATCGAGTCTCTTCTTCCCCCCAAACGTTTTGCCTTTCTCGAAGCCTGTGCGATCGGTTTAATTTCTGCATTGGCAGCCGTCTCGCTCAAGCAAGGGGTGGGGCAACTGGGGGCTTGGCGCGTCGAGCAATCTCAAGTATTTCCTGCCATACTATCGCTTCCGGCCATCGGATTGAGTGGTGGCTATCTCGCGGGAATTTTCGTCGAATACTTCGCTCCCGAAGCCTCCGGAACCGGACTAGCTCAAGTCAAAGCCATGCTCGCGGGAGTGCCGACGCAAATGACCCTGCGAGTGGCTGCCGTTAAGATGGTGAGTACGATTTTAGCCGTCGGTTCCGGTCTGACTTTGGGACGACAGGGGCCGACGGTACAGATCGGCGCGACCCTCGCTCAGTGGATGAGCGGTTGGGTTCCCACTTCTCCAGACTACCGCCGCCAGACGATCGCCGCTGGAGCGGCTGCCGGGTTGGCGGCTGGATTCAACGCGCCCATTTCCGGCGTGTTGTTCGTGATCGAGGAACTCTTACAGGACGTTTCGAGCTTTACCCTCGGATCGGCGATTCTCGCATCCTTCGTGGGAGCCGTGGTGTCGCGTCTGTTAGGCGGCGGAGATTGGGACTTGAATCTAGAACTGGTGGCATCGAGAGCCAACTTCTCTGCCCTAGATATTCCTTTTCTCCTCTTGTTAGGGGCGATCGCTGGATTGTTTTCCGGGTTGTTCAGCCGCAGTATCCTCGCCAGTCTGAATTTCAACCGTCGCTTTATTCGATTGAGTTTGCCCTTGCGCATGGGATTGACCGGGTTGATTTCTGGGGCGGCGATCGCCCTATTTCCCCTCGCATTTCGCGATAATACCGGATTGCGGGAGTTTTTGAGTACTGGAGAAGCCAACATCGGCATCGTCGCGATCGCCTTTGCCGTCAAGTTCGCCCTCACGGCGATCGCCTACGGATCTGGTGCGCCGGGAGGACTGTTCGCCCCGTCTTTAGTTCTGGGTTCGGCACTCGGTTGTTGGGTTGGATTATGTTCCCAAGCACTGTTTGGTATTGGCGAACCCACCACTTACGCTTTAGCTGGGATGGGGGGTTTTTTTAGCGGTGTGGCCAAAGTCCCCATCTCCGCGATCGCCCTCGTCTTTGAAATTACCACTGATTTCAATCTCGTTTTACCCCTGATGATCGTCTCGGTAATGTCATTTATCGTTTCGGGACAAGTGGCGCGCGGCTCCCTCTACGACGCGCTGCTCGAAGCCAAAGGCATCGATCTCAAACGAGATTACTCGGGCAACGTCACCTTAACTCAGCTGACGGCCGCCGATGTCATGCAGCGCCAAGTGGAAACCTTCGAGAGCCACCTCACCCTCGATCGCGTCCGCCAAGCCTTTTCTCGGTCTCACCATCGCGGATTTCCCGTGCTCGAAAACGGTCAGCTCGTCGGGACGATTTCCCAAAGCGACTTGCCCGATTCCAACCTCCATCAAGTTGCCGAAAATATTCCCTTACGGGAGATTATGACTCCCCAACCGGTCACTGTGAGCCCGAGCGATACCCTCAGCGACGTGTTGTACCAGCTCAACCGCTACAAAATTAGTCGATTGCCCGTTACTGAAGGGCGGCGATTGGTGGGGATTATCACGCGCAGCGATATCATTCGGGTGGAAGCAGACGTACTCGCCGGTCGGCGTGAAGAGCGCGCGCGCGGTGCGCCATCTTACGTTGTTTACCAAACCCGCGCCCCAGAAATCGGTCGGGGACGATTGCTCGTACCCCTGGCAAATCCCCGTACGGCTCCGATGCTGCTTCAGGTGGCAGCGGCGATCGCTCGCGATCGGGACTACGAAATTGAATGTCTCAACATCATCTCGATCCCACCCCACCAAATCCCTGCCGAAACCCCCGTCCGCACGACCCTCCGGCGACGATTGCTCCGGCATGGGGTGCGGGTTGGCAAGCAGTGGAACCTTTCGGTACACACTCAAATTCGCGTGGCTCGCGATGTATCCGAAGCGACCCTCGAAACGCTTCGAGAACGGCATATTAATTTACTCTTGATGGGCTGGAAAGGTCGCAGTTTTACCCCGAATCGCATTTTTGGCGCTGCGGTAGATACCCTGATCCGGCAATCGAATTGCGATATGGTGTTAGTTAAATGGGCGCGGCTCGATCGCAGGTCGGAAACGCTACCCAAGTTCGATCGGTGGTTGGTTCCCGTCGGCAGCGGTCCGAACGTTCGGGCGGCTTTGCGATTGCTTCCATCTTTGATGAAGTTAGGTGACAAGCCGAGCGTCCATCTGTGTCAGGTATTCGATCCCACCGAACCCAAACGCGATCGCACCCCCTTACGCGAAGCCGAGCAATTTCTCGCCGAGCGACTTAACTGTCCCCTGAGTACGACTTCAGCTCTGGGGTTCTCCGTTGCCGATACCGTTCTTGAAGTTGCTCGCACTCGTCGCAGCGATGTGATTCTCTTAGGAGCTAGCCGTCAAAGCTTGCTCTCGCAGGTGGTTCGCGGTAATATCGCTCGGGATATCCTTCAAGGTTGTCCGCGTACGGTGATTCTCGTTCGTAGCACTCATTCTTGAAGTTACCGCTACCGGCTTATCCCATGATGAGTGAATTGTGAAAATTTTGGATCGACTCAATCGAGTAGAAAACTGATTCGTACTTTGTAATCCCGAGCTTTGCAATCGATGATTTATCAAACAAGCTCAAATCAATCTAACAATACTCACCCGATAAAGTTTACTGACTGAGTAATTGAACCAGCTCGGATTTCTTTTTCTTAGAATACCCAGAGAGTCCTCTTTTCTTCGCCATTTTCTTAAGCTCGACGGCAGAGAAAGACTGCAATATTCTGAAGTCTTTAATTTCATCTGGCATGGGTTGTGGGGTCAAATAGAATACTTCTTCTAAAGCCTTCAGTTTTTTTCCACGTGTAATCCCACACTTCAGTTGAGAGATGGGACTGAAGGTTTTCCAGTACTGACGCGGTGCTTCTTCTATTCGATCGGTTGCAACCGATAACTTAACACTTTTTAGAATACTGCCGGGTTGTTCTATTAAATATTCTAGTGCATTTTTGATTTCATCTCTTGTTGCAGTAGAAAGATTTATTTTAGGTAAAGATTCACGAGACAAAATTTTGGTGGATGTGGCAGTCACTTCGCTGTTATCAGCAATAATACACCAAACTTTTTCTAGACCCGCTTCTTCTGCTACAGCATAAATAAAGGAGTTGCCAATCACTTCATATTGTTCTTCACTAATTTCTTTTACAATTATTGGCACCCAATTTCTTCCATCTGTAGAGTTAAGACTTTTAGCGGTTGCCTGAATTAAAAAAGTAGGAGCATCTGTCGGGTATCCAGGCTCTATTTCATCCATATATAGATGCATTAGATTCCCAACATTATCCAGATTACTCATTGTAAGAAATACTCCTTCGCTAAATTTCTATAGTAGCTGTAGGCAATTTTATCTCTATAAGCTGCCGGAATTCTAGAAAATGCTGAACTAGCAATATTAGCATAGTTGGGTAGCTCGAAAATATGATAATCTCTCTTTGACTTAGTATAACGAGGATAAAAATAGGGTTCTAAACTAAAACCACACTCTTTCTTTGTCTTTTTAATAAGACTGACTAATGTCGAGTTCACTGTATTGCGTTGTGCTTCCGTAATTTTTTCTCCATTAAAGAAAATTGGCAGTGCAACCGGACTTCCATCCTGTCTCTCTTGTTGAATTTGGGGAATAAAATTAGAGATAGCTAACGCAGCATTCTCCAGAGAATATATATTATTGTGCTTCGTTGGAATTAGCACAACATCAGCAGCATAAATTGCACTTTGACTGAACAATCGCCAATTTGGAGGAGAATCAATCAAAATATAGTCATAATCGGTTTTAATAGGTTCTAAAATTTTACTTAAGCGTTTAATACCAAAAAGTGTTCTAAGTTCGTCTTCTCCTTTTCGGGCTAATTCAAGATCGGCAGGAATAATATCAAATTTTAACTCTTTATTCTTCGCTGTAATAATATAAGCTCCAATAGCATCAGTAGTACCAATATTTTTATTACTCAAGCAAGAATATAATGTTTGGCTAGCTGGCTTGGTTTTAGTTTTGAGTGAGTTGGTTAAGTCTTGCTGATTGGCATCAAAATCTACAACCAGCACTCTCTTCCCTAAACGGGTTAAAGTTGCAGCTAAGTTGAGAGTCGTTGTTGTTTTTCCAACACCACCCTTATTATTATAGACAGCAATAGTCAAAGCTTGAGATAGGCTATTAATTTTAGTCTTAATCTCTCGAACGATTGGATCGATAGTATCAAGAGATATTTCTATACAACGAGTTGCCGGATGTATAACCTTCCCATGCTTCCGAAACATTTGAATGTGAGAAGAATTCGTAATTAATCCCCACCTGACACTTTGGCACTTTGCTGATAGTAAATATCGCTTCAGTTGTTTGACTGTCGATTTATACTGGGCTGAGCCTTGGCTCAGATTAATATCTTTTCCTTTTAATTCTAATAAAATGTCTGGATTATTCTTAGTTTGTATAAATATATCTGTTTCGGTATTATGCCGAAGTGCGTAGTCTACTAGATCCGACCCATTACCCGTCGGATATTGAGGGACTCGTTCTTGAAGATCGAATCCTAAAGAATTTAAAAGAGGTGGAATTAAAAGACTATCTACAATTGCTTCAGATGCATTTTCTGGAAGACTTAGGAAAGATTGTCTGAGATCTGGCTTGCTCATACAGTAGTCAAACTTATGAATAAAATGCAGTAAAAGATTATATTAATACTTAGTATAGCGATAAAATATCAATTGTGACTTTAATAATTTTAACTACGATTAAAATTTAAAAACGTCGATAAATTGTGAATAAATGATTTAAAGTTTAACTTAATGCTACAGTATATTATTATAGTGTATGCTAAGTGAGCGAGGACAACTTAATGATGAGCGATCGCTTTCCTATTGCTCTCATTTGTCCCGATCCTCCTCATCAAAGCGCTCGTCTCGCTCGATTATGCCTCGTCCCCGAAAACGATTTGCCCAACATTGGCTGCGCAGCGACAAAATACTCGATCGCATCGTTGCTGCCGCCCAATTATCCGATGGCGATCGAGTTTTGGAAATCGGACCCGGAACCGGAGTGCTAACACGCAAGTTGTTGCCTGGGTTGAGTTCTCTGGTTTCGGTGGAACTCGATCGCGATTTATGTCAAAAACTCGTGAAAAAGTTGGGAGAAACGGAAAATTTTCTCCTCTTAGAAGGGGATTTTTTAGCGCTAAATTTACCGGAGATTCTCGCATCGGCACCCGAAATGTTTCGCGAACAAAATAAGGTGGTTGCCAATATTCCCTACAATATCACCGGACCGATTCTAGAAAAGTTACTCGGAACGATCGCCGCTCCTAACCCCACACCCTACGAGTCGATCGTGTTACTGTTGCAAAAAGAAGTCGCCGATCGCCTGTGCGCCAAACCCGGTTCGAGAACCTTCGGCGCGCTCTCGGTACGGGTACAGTATTTAGCTAGTTGCGAGTTAATTTGTTCGGTTCCGGCAAAAGCCTTTTATCCCCCACCCAAAGTCGAATCGGCAGTAGTCCGTTTGTATCCGCGCTCGATTGACATCCCCGCCGAGAGTCCGAAACTCCTCGAACGTCTGGTACGCGAAGGATTTTCGAGCAAGCGCAAGATGTTGCGCAATAATCTCAAAGGCAGTTTCGATCGCGATCGGATTGCGGACATTTTAGAGGAATTGGACATGAACCCCCAAGCACGAGCAGAGGATTTGGGGGTTACAGAATGGGTGAAGTTGAGTAATGCGATCGGCAACACTATCGATCGATTCAAAATATGTTAAGTATTGCTCAAATTTTTATTTACATTAGCTTTTTAAATTGATTTACGGAATCGATCGATATTTCTGAGTAGTTGTTAACAGTATTTTTAACAACTTTGAGGAAAATTGCTTGAATGAATATTACCACAAGCTCAATTCGTAATACGAGTTCTCTTCTGTTCAAAACTTTAATTGTCTTCGAGCTTATTATTGTTTTTATCTATCTTGGGAGTATATTTCGATCGGGCATTCCTTACGCGCCGTTTGACATGAACGGTCAAATGACAGTTTCCTCTTGGCTGCAAGCATTGCATTTACTGGCAATCGGCTTAATTTCGTTAGGAATGTTTTTTTATTTGCCGCGAAAGAGTGCGCCGCCCTCTCGCAAATTTCTCTTGACGATTGCCGTTCTCCTAATTTATGGCTGTTTGGATGAAATTTTCAAAATTCATCTCAAACTTCATCATTTTCTACCCTTAGAAGAGCGCGATTGGTTTGGCATTTATTTTGGACTGGTCGTCAGTATTCCCATCTTCTTTTATCGAGATTTTATCGGCTTGTGGAAAGGATATCGATTGGAATTCTCTTGGGGAATTTTAGGACTCTTCATTTTTATCTTGGGGGGATTTGGAGCCGATATTTTAAATCAGTTCGTTCTCAAGCCACTGCTGGGGATGTTCTCCAATCCGGAATCTCTCGTGTTGCTCGCGAACAGTGCCAAAATTGCCTTTGAGGAATTTGCCGAACTTCTCGGGGAAACCTTTATACTCTATGGGGTCTTGCTTTTTGTCGCCAAAAAACTGAAAATTAGCGAACGACAAGGTGAGCATTCACCAGTTGACCGCCAGCTTCAACCCAGCAGTCGGGCGAACGATCTTCACTAATTCACACTCAAAGACGACCCGTTTCCATCTCAGAGGGAGAAATTTAGATGCAACGAATGCTGACCTCTTGATTTCAAACGCTTCAAGCCACTCTCTCATCACCGATGGCTGATGGCTCAATGCTGATGAAACAAGCTTCTTCCACCAGAGCCTTTTGGCAAATTCTCTTAGCAAATTCTCGATGTCCACTCAACCTTCTACTCCTAGCTTTATTTCTCCTGACATGTCCGACGGCTTGAATTTCGAGTATCCGTTACTCAAATTAGGGGTTCTCGCCTCGGGAAACGGAACAAATTTTGAAGCCTTGATTCAAGCGATCGCCAACGGTAAATTAAAAGCCGAAGTTCCTGTTGTTATTTACAATAATCCTGATGCTGTGGTAGCGGCCCGCGCTCAACGTTGGGGAATTCCCGCAGTTCTCATCAACCATCGAGACTTCCAAAGCCGAGCTGCATTCGATTTCCAAGTGGCGCAAACCTTGCAGCAATATGGGAGCGAATGGGTGATTATGGCCGGTTGGATGCGCCGGGTTACAGAAGCCTTACTCGATGCTTTTCCCGATCGCATTCTCAACGTTCACCCCAGTCTCTTGCCTAGTTTTCCCGGTATTCGCGCCATCGAACAAGCTCTTAAAGCTCAGGTAAAAATCACCGGATGTACCGTCCATTTCGTGTGCTTGGAAGTCGATAGCGGTCCGATATTAATGCAAGCAGCCGTGCCAATTTTACCCGATGATACCCCCGAAACCCTGCACGCTCGCGTTCAGATTCAAGAACACCGAATCTTACCCCTAGCAATTGCTTTAGCGGCTGCGGAGAAATCAAAAAATTAATGTTGGCTGAGTTGATGTTATAAAAGGCTAAAAACAATTATAAAATGATAGATGGAATAGAGAAATAAAAATGTTAAAATAGGATTTAAATGCTCTTTATTAACTATTAAAATATCCCATTAAAATATGTTTGACAATATTCTCAATTACTATCAAGTCTCCCCACAACTCGCCACCTCGGGACAACCGAACCGATCGCAATTTCAAGAGATTGCCGATGCTGGGTACGATGCTGTTATCAATTTGGCACTGCCGACCTCGGACGACGCGATCGCCGATGAAGGAGCGATCGTCGCGGGAGCGGGTCTGTCATACTTTCACCTCCCTGTGGTGTGGGAAGCACCGAAACTAACGGAGGTAAAGCTATTTTTTGGGATGATGCAATCCTTAGAAAACGATCGTGTTTGGGTGCATTGTGCTAAAAATATGAGAGTTTCTTGCTTTGTCTATCTCTGGCAAAAATACGGACTCGATTTATCAGAGTCTCAAGCGCGTTATCCCATGGAAAAGATTTGGCAGCCGAATGATGTGTGGCAAAAACTGATTCGAGATACCGAGAAAGCCATGAATGAGTCGGAATGAATTCGATCGTCTACCACGCTGTTTAGACTTGTTCGGCAAGCTCTAAATATTCCGAAAGCACTTTAGCGGCGCGGCGATCGAATCCAACCTCGGCAACGGTGACCACAATCGGCGCATCGGGAGGGTAGTGTTCTCGAATATCATCGACAGCCACCCAGGGCGATCGATCTGCATGATTTTGTCGCAGATATTCGAGAACCTCTCGATCGCGCAAATACTCGAACTGATGGACGACTTTAGGATCGAGAAACGGGGTACTTCCCGCAATCCGGGGAGCGATATCTGGCGAGAACAGGGGAGGAATCGCCGCAAATGGAAAAACCTCTCGCCAAGAAGAGGCAATAACGACCCGAGCATCCGGATGGCGGCGCAGAACCGTCTCAAATTCGTGGAGACACGCCCGATCGAATTTCATCAAGTCTTCGGAGGATTCGGGATTGTCGAAGGGACGATCTCGAACCAGAACCCCGTCAATATCTAAGAAAATTAGCATCGATTCGTTTAGAGTGGCGATCGATTCGACCTCAATTCTAGCGCTGCTGCGATTCGATCGTCTGAGTTTCCCCAATCTCCGCGTTGTCGGTCTGGCGATCGTTCTGCTGGATGCAACTGTAGGCGATCGCCGCCATTTCATCCACCCCATTGGCGATCGTCCCCAAAATCGGAATTCCTCCAGCCTGTAACTGAGCGAGCGCTTGCATCGTCGGTTCTCGTCGAGTTCGCCCCAACCGCAGCGCGACGATCGCCCCGTCCGTCAGCGCCGCCAGCAGTTGCGCGTCGGGATATTGCCGCAGGGTCGGAACATCGTAAATGACGAAATCGAAACTTTCAAGGAGTTGAGCGGCGACTGTCTTAATTTTGACCGAGGCAAGCAAGAGACCCGGATCGGCGTGAGAATTTCCGGCATCGAGCAGAAAAACGTTATCGTTCCAGGGCGATCGGTCGATGGACTCGTTAAAGTTGAAATCTCCCACGATCGCATCGCTCAGTCCCGGACGATCGGAGTCTGCCCCCGAAGACGCTCGTCGGCGCAAGTTCCCGTCTACCAGCAACACCCGCTTGCCCGCAGCCGCCACCGCCAGAGCAAAATGACGGGAGATCGTCGAAGTTCCCACCCCAGAGTCGGGAGCCAAAATCGTCACTGAATTCACCGGGCGATCGCCGAGGATTTGCAAACGAGTCCAGAGGGCGCGCAATGCAGCCTGAAAGGCGTAAGACCCCCGACTCGAACGACGAAAATTCGTTTTCGGCACCAACGCCAGCAGGGGCAAACGAGTTAATTCGGCAACCTCTTGAGGATCGTGCAATCGGGTATCGAGGCGCTCTAACCCCAAGGCCACCCCCACGCCCAAACCCAACCCCAGCAAACCAGCTAAAGCCAGAGGTAAGGGAATCCCGTTCTCCGGTAAGGGAACGGGTCGATCGAGTTCGTCGCGGGGGATGTCGGGTTCGGCAACGATTTCCCACTCTGACGGGGATTGGGTGCGGGCTTGAAATTCGAGGGTTCTCCGTTGGTTCGTCAGTTCTTCCAACTGCTGGGTCGTTTGTTGGAGAGCTTGTTGCAAGTTGGCGTATTCTTGCATCATCGCCGGAAACTGCTGCGATCGCCCCTCAATTTCGGCGGCCTCTGTCGAAAGATCCGCGAGTTGGACTTTAAGAACTTGAATGTTGTTTGCCGCCTCGATCAGTTGTCCGGTGAGTTCCAAGCGGACGGGGTTGGGTTCTCCAGCATCGGCAGGTCGGGCAGAGGCGGCAAATTTGTCCCCCAAAATGTTCTGGGCTTCGGCTTGTAGCTGAGTTCGGAGATGTTTGTGCTCGTCCCGTAACACTTGAATTGGCGGACTTCCTTCCTGAAATCGCGTCAGTTCCCGAGAAATTTTGCTTTCGACTTCTTGAAGTTGGGTTTTGAGGGCTTGGTATCGGGGGGATTGAGCCAACGCACTCAGGGGAACGGCCAGTTCCGGACTCACGCCGAGTTGTTGTTGCAAGCGGGCGTAGAGGGTTTGCTGTTGGGCGAGTTGTCGCTGCGTCTGGCTGCTCTCGTCAGTCAGTTGGTTGAGTCGCTCTAGGACTTGAGGGATTTGGATTTGGGGATCGATGGCATAGCGGTTTTGAAACGCTTGGAGTTGAGCTTGCTGCTGCTCTTTTTGCCCTTGTAGCTGCTCGATTTGGGTATCGATGTAGGTAAATAACTGCTCCCACTGGGTTTGACGAGACTGGAGATCTGCTTGGAGGTAAGTTCGACCCAGGGCGTTCAACATCGCTAGCACCACGTCCGGGTTGGGGTGGCGGTAGCGCACTTCCACAATTTGGGTTTCCCCAACGCGATCGAGACTCAACCCCTCGGGCCAATTTTGGGGCGCGAGTTCTCGAGATTCGAGTTGGGTCAGAGCTGCCTCGAGTTGGGCGGGGCGATCGAGTAAAGCAATTTCCGTAGCGCGATCGCCATTGGCAGTGGGAACATCTGGCATTACCGATAGGGGGTTCTCGAAAGCGGGCGCTCGATCGAGCAGCAGTTGAAACGAACCTTCGTAAATGGGGGTGCGTTCGGCGTGCCATCGCCCGGTTGCCAGTGCCACCACCGATGCGGTGATGCCTAAAATCCATCCGAGTCGATACCGCGTTTGTCGCGCTTTACGAGGTTTGCCAGCCAGTGGGAACTTTGCCCCAGCAGAAGTTACGCCTCCAGACAGTGGCGATACGCCAGAAGACGGGAATCGATTTATCATCATTCAAGTACGCGATATCTAATGCGTTCGATCTAACAACTATCCAATCCAGTCGGGATTTCTTCGATCCCCAAAATCGGTTCTGGTTTCTTCGGTTAGTATTCGAGCAAATTGAGTGCCGCCGGTAGACGATCGGCACTATCTCATCCGCACCCGGCTCGGAATCGCTCTAATTCTAAAATAGCTCACTCGAGAAACACCCAAGATGTTGAGGCTCTTGACAAGATGTCGGGCGATCGGCATTAAGTGGTGTATCTATCGTACATTGCCTGTATCTTCCCAACTGCGATAAACTGACTCAAGCTAGTAGTTACAAACTGTCGCAGTATTTAGATTGACCTGACCCTAAAATTTTCGTCTTTTCGTGCGCCTTCAACCCGAAGGAATCGAATTTTAGCAGCACTCCCTTACCTGTGGGTGGCTCACTAAGCAAACGCAGGCGATTGGAGTTTTTCTATCGTTCCTACTTTGTGCTTCTGTGCGATCGATCTTCTCGCACTTCCCCTGAGTGCCCTGACAACTACAAGCGCGTAAATCACGAGCTAATGTTGCAGGTAGCTTCTACTACCATAACTCGGATTAGCAACTATGACGGGCAATCTTTCCCCAACCTCAACCACCGACACCAGGCCAGGAGTTGTTACCTACCCGCGTAAAGCGATCAAACACATCGTTGCTAAGGGAATTTCCGGGTGTATGACGTTTCACGATCCTTTAGACAATTCGGTAAGTTGGAACCTATACGTCCGCAGAGGTCAACTCACCTACGCTACCAGTGCCGGACGAAAAACCGAGCGTTTGCGATGTCTCGTGCGCAGCATCCAACCCGAACTGTGCGAACTCGAGTTTCCCGATCTCGAAAGCGAATATACGATCGTCTGCCAGTGGTGGCATCGTTCGGGATTGCCCATGGCCCGCCTGCGCCAACTCTTGATGCGACTCAGCCTAGAGGCGATCGTCCAAACCTTGGCGCTTCCCAAAGCCTGCGTGGAGTTTAATAAAGCCAGCAAAATCGAACCGATTCTCATCGAAACCCCTCTGACTCAAATTCCCTCGCCTCTGTGGCAAATGGCCCTCCAATGGCAGCAGTGGCGCAAGACCCTACCCTCGCCTTTTTCCCGCCTTTATCTCGAACCAGAGAAACAGCCGGCATTTCGAGAGCTGTGGCAGCAGTATCCCTACCAATTCAAAGGCAAAAAGGAAGGGGAACGCTTTGCGGTGAGGTTGATGCACTTGTTGGGAAAGCAGCTTTCAGTGTATCAGATCTCCTATTTATTAAAAGTTTCCGCTCAAAACTTAGTGGCGTGGGTACAGCCTCTGGTGACGGCGGGTTTGGTGGTGGTTCTCGATCTCGAAATGACGAGTCCGTCGTCGCGCACCAAGGTCGCAGACCGTTCCTCACTCAATCGGACTCTGCCAGCCGAACCCCGGCAAACCATCGCCTGTATCGACGATAGCAAAACCATTCAAAAACAAGTCAAGGGTATTCTCGAAATTCACGGGTTCGATGTCTTGGGCATTACCGAACCCGCTCAAGCGTTGACCTCGTTGGTGCGGCAAAAACCCGCTGCGATTTTGATGGACGTAAACATGCCCGACATCGACGGCTACGAACTGTGCAGCATGTTGCGCCAATCCCGGCAGCTTCGAGATATCCCCATTATCATGCTTACCGGTCGCGATGGAATTCTCGATCGCATCCGAGCCAAAACCTTGGGGGTTAATTATTATTTAACCAAGCCCTTTAACCCAGATAACTTGGTAGGATACATCCATAAAGTTCTCCAAGGCGTGGCATCGGGAGCTTAGAGCGCGGACGCGGCGAAATTGCCCGAAATGTTTTCGATCGGGTCGTGTCGGTCTTCCAAGTTCGATCCACCTACGCCACTTGAAGAGCGTCCATCGATACTAACCCTCGCACGACAACCGATGAGCGAGCGCCGAGCGCAAAAAAATCATGGCCCAGGATTATTTTAGAGTTCGAGTTTCGGGTTCGGTACGGGTTGCCCTGCCCTTGAACCACATTGAAGCGGTGCTGCAAATCGAGCGACATTTAATTTGCCCGATTCCGGGGGTTCCGACAGGATTGTTGGGAGTCATCAACCAACGGGGAGTTCTGACTTGGGTCTTAGATTTGAGTCATTTTTTGGAATTAGGACCGCTTGCGGGACCGCCCAATCGCAAACCGATCGCGATCGCCCTCAATCAAGGGCAAGGAGACAACCGATGGAACAACCGAACGGGGCGCAAGTCCGTGGCGTGTATCGTAGACGAGCTTGAAGGGGTATTTACCCCGCCCAAAATCAAGCCGATTACCAAACGCCTCAAATCCAGATTGCGACCTTTGTTTGCCCATATCGCTTACTACAACAACTCAGGAATTGCCATCCTCAACCCCACGGCCCTGCTTCAGACTCTCTACACTGAGGCCTACCCCATCTAGCAACCCAACGCTGCCACCCGACGGGCAAGGTTTTTGCTCGTTATCGGGTCGCCCTTCACTGTCCGCCGACCGATTCGAGCCAGAAAACGACCATGGATCGCCAGCCTAATTTGAATCATTCAGCACCCGATCGCCCCTCTTCCGTTCCGATGAATTCTCCGGACCCTCGAGACCCAGCCGTCGATCCGGCCGACGATCCTCTCCTCGAAAAGCTGCTTCAAGCCAATAGCCTCGAGCAGGCCGGAGATTTGGAGGGGGCGAGAATTTTGTACGAGGAAATCATCGCCATCGACGTATCGAGCGTGTGGGGGGCCAGTGCCCAGAAAGCCCTGGAAAATCTCCCCCCAGTCAACTACTCAGACTCGTCAGAATCTTTCTCGGAGCTTTCCTCGAATGCTTCGGGAGCCAACTCGATCGCCCGTCCGGGACCGATTGCCACTTTTCCCCCCACGGGAAAACCGCAAACGAGTCCTGGCGGCACGCCGGCCTGGAACTGGGTGCGAGAGCGGTGGCAGAATCTCAGCGTGGGATGGAAGCTGAGGATGATGTTAGTCGTGAGTGCGATCGTGCCGTTGGTGGTCTTCGATCGCGCCGTGGTCTGGTTCGATCGTCCCGACGAGATCCCCGGTGAAAGTAGTTTCATCCCTCGCGAGGGGTCGCCAACCGATCGCGCTCGCTCGATCGGTTTGGTCGCCGCCATGGGGACGGCATTGGTCTTGTTACTGCTGTTGGGGGTTCTCCTGCGGTCTTTGGAGTCGAATTTACGAGCGATGGTGCGATTTGCCCGAGCCGTCAGCCTCGGTAACACCCAAGCCCAACTCAAAGTGAGCGCCACCACCGACGATCTGGGAGTACTCGCCCAAAAACTCGAGCAAATCGCCGAGCAGATCGCCCACAACGAACGGCAAATGCAGCTTGTCGAACGGGAGCGAACCCACGAAACCCAACAGCAAACCCAAGAAAAAGAGCGACTCCAACAACAGGTAATGGATTTGCTACTACACATCGAGGGGGCGCGAGCGGGAGATTTGACGGTACAAGTCCCCACCGTGGCCGGGGAAGTCGGGGCGATCGCCGATGCGTTTAACGCCACGATCGGCTCTCTCAAACAGTTGGTGACCCAGGTCAAGGCGATCTCCGCTGGTGTCACCGACCGCGCTCAAACCAGCGAAGCCTCCGTACGCGAATTTTCTCAGACGACCTTCACCCAATCGGCAAACTTGCAAAATACCCTCGAATCGGTGGTGGGGATTTCCGATTCGATCCGACGAGTGGTACAAACCACCCAAGATGCGGCGACCGTTGCGAAGAGGGCGACCGATGCCGCCCGCGCCGGGGATACGGCGATGGATCGGACGGTGGTGAGCATGGATAAGATCCGCAGTGCTGTCGCCAACACCGCCAAAAAAGCCAAACGCTTGGCCGAGTCTTCCCAAGAGGTATCCCAGATTTTGGTGCTGATTGCCGGCATTTCCGAAAAAGCAAACCTGCTAGCGTTCAATGCCAGTATCGAAGCGGCTCGCGCGGGAGAACAGGGGGCGGGTTTTCGCCAGGTCGCCGACGAGGTGCGGGCGCTAGCCGTGCAGGTGAGCGAGTCCACGGCCGATATCGCCCAGCTGATCGACAGCATTCAAGAAGAAACGGCGGAGGTGCTCAACGTTCTAGAATTGGGGACGGCAGAGGTGGTCAACGGATCTTCCGAAATCGCGCGTACCAAGCACACGTTGCAGGATTTGACTCGATTGAGCCAGCAAATCGATGGCTACCTACAAGAAGTGGCCCTCAGTAGCGTCGATCGAGCCAACGCCTCCGAGCAGGTGAACCAAACCGTCGCCACCGCCGCCGAAATTGCCGCGAAAACGGCGACCGAAGCTCAGCAGGTGGTGACCGAACTGCAAGAATTAGCCATCGACGCGGCAACCTTACAATCTTCCGTCGCCCAGTTCCAAGTCCGGAGTTCCCTCGAGACTTGAACGATCTCGGTTTGATGAAGAAACGCTATATAATTTCTTTAAATAACTAAAGTCTCAAATAACAAGGTCTAACAACTAAGGTTTAACTGGATGAAAAGCGTATTTGTTGTTGAAGACGGCCATACCGAACAAGCCATGATAAAAGCGCTTTTAGGTCAAGCTGGGTTTGTTGTTTCTGTGGCCAGTAATGTTGATGAAGCTTGGGATTGGTTGCAAAAAAATACCCGACCTAATTTAATTGTACTCGATATTGTCATGCCCGGAAAAAGTGGTTTAGAGTTATGTCGAATGATTCAAGAACACGACAAAATGAAAGATATTCCGATCGTATTTTGTAGCTCGAAAAGTGAAGAATTCGATCGCTTTTGGGCCCTGCGACAGGGAGCCAAAGCTTACGTGGTCAAACCCTACGCCCCCAAAGAATTGCTCGATACGGTATTCGCCCACATCCAGTAACGCGATCGCCCGATCGCCCGTTTCTAGTCTGAGGCTGGAAACGGGTCCGATCGATCGATTGCCTCATCTACCCCCAACTCCCCATCATGCCAGACTCCCGCGACAGCCTCTGGAGTCCCCCAGCCGGGAACTCCGCCTCGAAGATCGCCGACGAGAATTCCGATCGGGGTGCCGATACGGTTTCCGACGAACTACTCAAAAAACTCCTGCAAGCCAACAGCCTCGAACAGGCCGGCGCTCTCGAAGAAGCCCGCGCGGTGTATGAGGAAATTGCTGCTGCCGATGAAGCCGGACTTTATGGTGTCAGCGCCCGCAAAGCCCTGGCGACGATGGCCCGAGGCGACGAACCGATCGCCCCACCGCCAACCGAATCGGGGGTGTGGGAACAGCCCCCGCCCCTCAAAGACGACGACAGTCAAAACCAAGTCCCCCTGGGATTCCCCGCCCGGATTCCTGTGTGGCTCAAGCAACAGTGGAACGACTTCAGTTTTACCAACAAATTGACGGTGTTGCTCGTGAGCGGGGCGATTTTGCCCGTAGCGCTGGTGACTCAAGGCTTGATTTGGCGTACCCAAGCTCGAGTCGAACAGGAGTTTCGATCGCAACTGCAATCGACCACTTCATCCTGGGAAGATGACTACGTGGTGTGGACGGAAGACGATAGCTTGACCGAAGCCGAAAACCTGGCGCGGTTGGTTCAGGCCAGCCGGATTAACCTCAGCGACTCCGCCCAGATCGCCCAGCAACAAAATTACTTGTCTGCCTTGGTGACGCGCGCGATGACCGCCGGAGACGACCGCCGCGCCGACGTGACCAAAAGCTTTCGCATTTTCACCGATCGCAACGGACGCACCCTCGCCAAAGGGATTAAAATTCACGATTCGGCCCTCAATCCCGATCGCTACCGCCAAGCCAATAGCAACCGCGAGATCGAACCGACGGAATTTATCCCGATCGATTCTCCCACCCAGACGAACTTAGCGGATTTGCCCATCGTCCGAGCGGCTCTCGAAACCGGGCAACCCCTTCGGGGTATCGAATTGGTTTCCGAAGATATTTTGAGCCGTTTGGGACTCGAAGCACAGGCCCAAATTCCCGTCCTCGTTTCTGCGGGCAATGCCGAACAAGCCCCCGCTCCCCTGGGAACGTACGATGTGGACGATGGCAATGCCGGATTGGCGACAGTGGTCGTCTACCCGATCGTCCTCAACGATCGCATTGTCGGCACGGCAATCGTCGGCGTGTTGCACAATCGTCACTTCGCCCTCCTCGATACCTTCGCCAACCTCGTCGGTGCCAGCTCGATTTCGATGTTTGCCTACGACTGGCGGGTGAATACCAACGTTCCGGCCAACGACGGAACCCGCGCCCTGGGAACCCTCGCCCCACGGGCGGTGTCCGCAGAAGTTCTCGATCGACCTTACCAAAATCCCAATCCCGAAACCGATGGGGATGACTCGCCCGGATGGTTCGATCGCCTGCTCGGACGCGGGGGGGAAGAGATCGCCGACGACGGCAAAGGGCTGTTTAAAGAAGAAAGCATCGGTGGCGAAAACTACCTCACCTACTACCGCCCGATTTACAGCCATCAAAAAGTCTTGAACCCCGAAGCCGCAAAGCCCGTCGGGATGCTGTCGGTCGGTCGCTCTCTCAACGATTTAGAAACCCTCGTCGCCGAACAGCAGCGCCTGGGTTTGCTCGTCGGCGGTATCGTTCTGGTGGGGGTAATTTTAGCAGCAGTTCCCATCGCCCGAGCCTTTGCCGGTTCTCTGACGGACTTAGCGCGATTCGCCCAAAAAGTGGGGCGCGGTCAAACGGGGGCGCGGGTCGCCGCGAGCGATCGCTCCGACGAAATCGGCATCCTCGCGCGCGAACTCAACCAAATGGCCGTCGGCATCGAAGCCAACATCGCCGCCGTCAAACAGCAAGAACAACTCCGGCGACAAGAAGCCCAACAGCAACGACAGGAAAAAGAAAAGTTACAGCGGGGGGTGGTCAACCTGCTGCTCGAAATTGAAGGGGCGCAGCGGGGAGACTTAACCGTGAACGCGCCGGTGACCGAAGGGTCTGTCGGCTCGATCGCCGACGCTTTCAACACCACCATTCGCCGCCTGCGCGACCTGGTGCTTCAAGTCCAAACCGCCGCCAACCAAGTGAACGATCTCGCCGCCCGCAGCGCCCCCTCCATGCAGCAGGTCTCCGAGACGGCAAAAACCCAAGCCACGGAAACCGAGTATACTCTGCAAACGGTCGCCCAAATTGGCGATGCGATTCGATCGGTAGACGAATCCACCCAACAAGCTGCCGAAATCGCCCAACAGGGGGCGAAAGCGGCCCAGGAAGGGGAGGAAGTTATGGATATGACCGTGACGAGCATCGACAAAATTCGCTACGCCGTGGACGAAACCGCCACCAAGGTCAACCGCCTGACGGAATCCTTCCAACAAATTCTCCAAATCTTGACCTTGATTTCCAATATTGCCGAGCGAACCAATCTTCTGGCCTACAATGCCAGTATCGAAGCCTCCCGCGCCGGGGAAAACGGACAGGGTTTTCGGGTCGTGGCCGAAGAAGTGCGCCGCCTGGCCGGACGCGCTACCGAAGCGACCCGCAGCATCGAACAAATCGTAGACGCGATCCAACAAGAAACCGTCGAAGTGCAGCAGGCGATGGAAACCGGGAAAGCCGAAGTTGCCGAAGGGACGGACTTGGTCAACCAAACCAAAAAGACCCTCAAACGACTCGCCGAAATCACCCAAACCATCGATCGGTACTTACAGTCGATCGCTCAAAATACCACCACTCAGGCTCAGGCTTCCGAACAAGTCAATCATATGGTCGAACAAGTCTCGGCGACTACTCAAAGTACGTCTACCGAAGCCGAAGAAGTGGCCAGTTCCCTCCAAGAGTTGGCGACGGTGGCGACGACCTTGCAGGACTCGGTTTCGCAATTCCGGCTGGAACGATAAATGGAATGTTCAACGCGCGAATTTTGAAGACACCCATGAGTTTTGCTCTCGACCCTGCCGTTCTCGAATCGATTACCCAAGAAGCCCGCCAGTGCTTTTTAGAAGAAGATGCTCCCGGTTATTTGAGCGTCTTGCAGCAAGGATTGGCGCAATTGGCCGAACGCCAAGCCCCCGACTACCAAGCCCTGATGAGAGCCGCTCACTCCGTTAAAGGGGGAGCTGGTGTCGCTCAGATGCCCGCCTTGAGCAAACTAGCCCACAAACTCGAAGATTTGCTCGAAGCTTGGAACAAGGAGCGAATCGAAGAACGAGAACTGGCCGTGGGTCTGCTGCAACAAGGTCTCGAAGAACTCGCGTACATGCTCGGTGCCGCCCAAGATTCCCAAGAGATCGTCGAGGCCGATCCGAATTTGCTCAAAGCCCTCGACGAATTCAACGCTTCGATCGATGCGGCGCGCCACCCTCACGATCCGCCGCCTCCTCCGAAGGCTCTATCGGAGTCGCGGGTCAAACTGATCGAAACCGCCCTCGAATCGGATTTGGAAAACTGTCTGAGGGCGATCGAAGACCTCCTCGAACAGCACGTCGATACCCAGAGGATTCGCGAGGGATTGGTGGGGTTAATCGATGAAGGTCTGCTGTTGGGAGAAGCCTACAGCCTGCCGTGGTTGGTGTCTACCGTCGAAAAAATTGCCGATTTGGTCGAGCGCCCCCCCGCCAATTTAGCTTTCGACGACCTCGCCCGCCAATCGGTCAGCGAACTGCGGCAAGCGCGCGATCGCTTTCTTCAAGAACTGCCCGATCCCGATGCCGAAACTCCCACCCCCGAGTTGGATACCGAAACCCCAGAGGCGATCGCCACCCCAGACGATCGCCACGCCCCGATCCAACTGCGCATCCCCCTCGAACGCCTCGATGCCATGGGCAGCGCCATCGGGGAATTAATTACCTCCCACGAACGCTTGACCATCCAGCAACAACAACTCAAACAAGCCTCGGGAAACCTGCGGCGCTTGGTCGAACAGGTCAAACCCGTTCGAGACCGAGTGCAGTCTTTTTACGACCAGATGTCCACCGTCGGCGGGTCTTCAGTGGCGGCGAACGGCAGCGACGGGACGGAGTTCGATGCCCTGGAGATGGATCGCTACACGGCACTGCACAGCAGCTTGCAGACTTTCGAGGAACTGATTACCCAAGTCCAAGAAACGCGGGTGGATATCGACCTGGTGAGCCGAGAATTGGGTCAAGACTTAGGACAGGTGAGGATGGACTTGTCCCGCCTCTACTCCGATGTGACGATTTCGCGCTTGGTTCCGTTTAAAACCTTTGCCCAGCGTTTTTTACCCCAACTGCGTCGCAATGCCCAGCGCTGCGGGAAAAAAGCCGAGTTGAAAGTCTCGGGAGAAAACGTCCTCGTCGATAAAGTCCTCCTCGAACAACTGCAAACGCCCCTGACCCACGTTCTCAATAATGCTCTCGACCACGGGATCGAAAAACCGGCAGAACGGGCGATCTTAGATAAATCCGAAACCGCGCAAATTTTCCTAGGGGCAAAGACCGAAGGGAGCGAAGTGGTGATTACCTTCGCCGATGACGGACGGGGGATCGATATCGAACAAATCTATCAGATCGCCACCGATCGGGGATTGTGTCCCCCCAGCATCCCGATGAATCAGTTGCCCCGAGAGCGGATTCTCGATTTTATTTTCCAACCGGGTTTCTCCACCGCCACCACCGTGAGCGATATCTCCGGGCGAGGGGTGGGGATGGATATCGTCCGCACCCAAGTACAGCAGCTTCGAGGGACGATCGATGTCGAGACTTTGCCGGGTCGGGGAACCACCTTTACAATTCGGCTGCCCCTGAGCATGAGTTTGCTATCTTTGCTGCTGTGTCAGGCTTCCGGTCGCATCCTCGCCATTCCCGCCGATACGGTGCTCGATGTGATTCCTTACGATGATGTCAGCAGTATCGGTCCCCATCAATGGCCCATCGATGGCAGATCCTCTTTGGAGGAAACCGATGACTCTTCGATCTCTTGGCGGGGGCAGGTGCTCTCGCTGTTACCCTTGATGTCGATGCTGCCTTACGAGCGCCTGCCCGCCATGTCGAGCACCTCCAAAGTCGTACTGGTTCTCAAAGGCGCTTCTGCCCCCCTCGCCGTTACCGTCGAAGCGATCGTAGACGAGCGCCAATTAATTCTCAAATCCTTCGACGATACGATTCCCATTCCTCCCTACATCGCTGGCTGTACGATTTTGGGGACGGGAGAAGCCGTTCCGGTGATTCTCCCGCGATTCCTCAAACCGATCAAAGGTCGCCCCGTCATCACGACTCCAATGCCAATGAGCGTCCAAGGTTCGCGGATGATTTTGGTTGCCGAAGACGCAACCGGCGCGCGACGCTCTCTCGAACGCATTCTCACCCATGCCGGGTTCTCCGTGATTCCCTGTCGGAACGGACAAGAAGCCCTCACCAAACTCGAACAGCGTCAGGGTCTGGTAGATTTGGTCATTTCCGACGTGGAGATGCCCGTCCTCAATGGTTTCGACCTCCTGGGGCGCATTCGCACCCACTCTGCGTGGTATACCATTCCCGTAGTGATGCTCACCTCCCGTACGGGCGATCGCCACCGCCAAAAAGCAATGAGTTTGGGAGCCAATGCCTATCTGGGCAAACCCGTGACTCCCACGGAATTGCTCTCGGGAATCGAGAGTTTGCTGCCGAGTTCGTGAGGATGGGAGCTTTGGGGGCTTCGGAGTTCGGAAGCGCGGAATTCGGAAGCGCGGAAAATGATGAATGATGAACGTCAAATATTCCCGTTTCCCCACTTCTCCCCATCTCCGCGTCACCGCGTCACCGCGTCACCGCGTCATCTCCTTACTCCATTTCCCCCGTTTCTCCCCTCTCCGCGTCCCCGCGTCCCCGCGTCCCCGCGTCGTCTCTCCCCAGCTCCATCTCCCCGTTCCCTATTTCCCATTCATCATGCTACCGGTTCAAGACGCAGAAGCTATTATTTTTAATCTCGCTCGACCCTTCGATCGCCCCGAAGATATCGAAACGGTGAGTTTGCTCGATGCCACGGGGCGGATTTTGGCAACCCCGGCAACCAGTTCGTTGGATTTTCCCCACTGGGATAATTCGGCGATGGATGGGTACGCCGTCCGGTACGAAGACGTGCGAGAATGCAGCAACGATCGCCCTGCCGCGTTGAGTATCGTCGAAGAGATTCCCGCAGGAAAACCGCCCCAAATTCCCGTTCGACCCGGACAAGCCGCTCGCATTCTCACCGGATCGATGATGCCCGAAGGGACGGATACAGTCGTGATGCAGGAAAATACGCGACTCGAGGGCGATCGGGTGGCGATTTTGGTTCCTCCCAATGCAGCCGGATCGTTCGTCCGCCATCGCGGGGCATTTTACCAAGGGGGAGCGGTATTGATCGAGTCGGGGGTGCGGCTGCAAGCGCCAGAGATTGCGGTGTTGGCGGCGGCGCAATGTACCCAAGTTCGAGTCTATCGCCGTCCTCGCGTTGCCATTTTATCTACAGGTAGCGAGTTGGTCGAACCCGATCGCCCCTTGAAACCCGGACAGATTGTAGACTCGAATCAATACGCCCTGGCTGCATTTCTGATGCAGTTAGGAGTCGAACCGTTGCGATCGGGCATTGTCGCCGATAACAAAGCCGCCCTTGCCGATGCAATGGCTGAGGCGATCGCTCGATCGGATGCCGTTCTCTCGACGGGGGGCGTTTCCGTGGGGGATTACGATTACGTTGAAGAAATTTTAGCGGAGTTGGGCAGCGAAATTCACATTCGATCGGTCGCCATCAAACCCGGCAAACCCCTGACGGTGGCAACATTCGATCGCGAAGGGAAATCGGTGCTCTATTTCGGCTTACCGGGCAATCCCGTTTCTGCTTTGGTCAGTTGCTGGCGTTTCGTTCAACCCGCGTTGCAAAAGATCGGGGGTTTGTCGCGGGGTTGGCAACCTGCATTTGTCGAAGCCACGACGCGATCGCCCCTGCAAGCGGGAGGAATTCGGGAAACCTACCTCTGGGGACAGCTTTCCCCCACCGCTAGCGGCTACGAATTCGAGCTGGCTGGAGGTTCTCACAGTTCGGGCAATTTAATTAACCTGGCTCGAACCAATAGTTTGGCGATCGTTCCCGTCGGGGAAAAATCGATTTCCATCGGCGATCGAGTTCGGGTGTTATCCGTCGTCAACGGTTAGAACGGCAACGCAGAGTCGGGAAAGCTGCGGGACTGACGGAATGCTTTTCACCCCTTGAGAGATTTCTGTAGAAGTTGAAAACAGACACTTGAGTGCGGTAACAGCAACCTGCGATCCGAGCGGATCGAGTTGCTGCTACCGAGCGATCGCCGATTATTTTCGAGATGATTTGAGTTTGGGAGTCCCTTTCAAACGGCAGAGGTAGTCCCAACCCCGTTGGGGCCAAACTCGTTTGCGACCGGTCCTTTTCGCAATCCACTCTGCCACTTTCGGGCCCGACCAACGCCCTCCATCTGGTGCGGGTTTTTGCAGCGCGAGTGCGAGTTCTGCTTGTTGTTCGGGACTCAGGAGCGATCGGGAAGAGGTTCGTCGCAGTTTGCTGCGATTGATCGCCGAATCTGGGCCTTCGCGATTGTAGCGCCGGACGATTTGTTTGGCGTAATCGTAATTGAGATCGACCACTTGAGCGGCTTCTTTAATCGTCCAGTCTTGGGCGATTAGATACAACAGATGCCATCTTCTGGCCTCTGTGGTGTCTTTGACATGTCGGTAGCGTGCTTTTAGCTCGCTAACAGTTAAATGTGGTTTTAGGTTCACTTTTGGAGGCATACCCCACCCCGCGAATTTAACGCTGAATTAACACTGGAAAGGAGCCTGAAATTTGCTCCGATCGTTGAAAAATTGATAATCCCAACATAGTTCGATCGCCAAGAGCCAAGGTGTATTCCCCGGATCGACCATCTCTGCTATTCGGGAAACGAATTGGTAAACACCTTCATCGGTGTTGCGATGCCCTTTCTCGGTCTGTAGTCATCGTTCGAGCACCTCCCCGACTAGCGGATTCCGGGTTGCTGATGGTGGCAGCATCTCCGGCAATCAGTTCGGCGCGCAGATGAGTTCGTCGTGCAACGTGCATGGCGCGACCCTCTCTAAGCGAGTTCGATCGATATCTCCGTGCGGTTGCATCGCGCTCTCACCCATCGATCGGTGAAAGCTATATCCATTTTTCTGGAGTAATGGATAAAATCCGGAGAATTTTCGATCTAAATTTTTGATGAGTTCGATCGCAATTATTTCCCAGGCGCAAAATTGAGCGATCGTCGCTCTTCAAGAACATATAAAACTTTAGTACGCCTGTTTGTTGTAGATCGCCAACAAACCGATTCACCCTAAAAAAATAGAACGAATACTTCTATTCGAGCGAGAACTCTGCTCGAGGTTTGCTTTTGTAGATCGAGACTGATGATGCTACCCTAGCCTAAATATTACCATCCGGAAAACAATTTGACCGGAGGAGAGTCTGACTGAGATGACCCTTGTAGATATAATTTTATTCATCAAGATATCTCAAATATATCTTATTTTTTGCAAATTGAGTGGATACGGGCGCTCTAAGCTTTACGAACGTTGAGTTTGAAGATAAAACTGGCTCTCTCTCTTGAGTTTTGAGGAGATTGACTGTTTGACCGTACCTGGTGACGCTGACAAAACTCACCGCTCGAAATCCAACTAGCGTTTCAGGAACAAAGATAAAAATATTGCGTCTTCAATCATCTATTATCCGAGATAAAAACTCTTTCTCTCTCCAATAGTATGGAGAATCTAGATACCGATCGCCCTCAGATACTTTTACCAGAACGTTTTCAATGTGATGATGTTCTTACTCAAAATTTTGTATATTCTAATTAAGATCGATAACATTAAAAAACTACTCAGATACAACCGAGAAAAGAGAGTATTTAATTCGGATAAAGTATTGAACGTTAATTAAATTTATTTAATGCTTCAAAAAACGGAAGCTTGACAAAAACAGTATTGCCGTAGCGTGTAATTATTGCTCTCTCAGTATTTATTATTTTTTGTTTGTTTTATTGTAAATAAATCTTCTGCCATAAATTCGGAAAACTGCAAATCGATTGTCAGTCTCCTTCACACTCAGTCTATAGTATAGAGAAAATTTCTTGTAAATTTATCTTTTATAGTTAACACTAATTCTGAAAAAAATTACCGATTTTTTCAATCTTTACTTAGTCTAATATACATAGCTTTTACAGATCGATTTCTAGGTAGTTATTTCTGCCGCGCTGCACTAGATTTTACTTCACATAGAAACTTGATGCTTTTCAAAGATGGAAAAAAAGTTGAGAATCGTGATTCTGTCGCTCAGATTGAGGAAGGCGATCGACGATCGTTTCCGAAACCGAGTCCCATCGCTTCGTTGTTGTTTCTTGTGCCCGATCTGTAAATAGATGCCAATCGATTAGGAGTCCCTATGACAGTACGATCGCTCAATAATTGGTCGGGGCAAATTTTGCACGATCGCTATCAAATTTTGTCAGAGTTGGGCAAACAAGCCGGACGCATCACGCTGCTTGCCCTCGATATGCAACATCGACAGCAAGTTGCCATCAAACTTCTGCTTTTCGGTGCGGATGTAGACTGGAACGATCTCAAACTCTTCGAGCGAGAAACTCAAACCTTACAAACCCTCTCCCACCCAGCAATTCCCAGCTATCTCGATTCATTTGAACTCGATTTACCCCAGGGAAAAGGGTTTGCGCTGGTGCAGAGTTATATCGAAGCCAAATCTCTCGAAGAACACCTCAAGGCCGGACGCAGCTTCAGTGAAGGGGAAATTCGCCAAATTCTCACCGCCTTACTTCATATCCTCTGCTACTTGCACCGACGACAACCTCCAGCGATTCACCGAGATATCAAACCAAGCAATATTCTCTTAGCCGATGCCGACGAGAACAGTTCTCCCCATCGACTCGGAGGGTTATATTTGGTGGATTTCGGTTCCGTCCAGACTTTGGCGAGCAAACAAGGTCAAACGATTACTGTGGTAGGAACCTACGGCTACATGCCCCCCGAACAGTTTGGGGGTCGAGCGGTTCCGGCTTCGGATATTTATGGATTGGGGGCCACGGCGATCGCGCTGGCGACGGGACTTTCCCCGGCAGATTTACCCCAAGATCGGATGAAGCTCGATTTTCGTCGCTTCACCCGTCTGAGTCCAGATTTAACGCAGTGGATCGAAAAGGCGATCGAACCGAGTCTCGATAAACGTTTTAGCTCTGCCCGAATCGCTCTCGATGCCTTGGAAAAACCCGCTTCGATCGCCAAAAAACCCGTCACGACTTTGGGACTGCTGTGGCACGTCGGCTGGCGTAGTTTAGCGATGGGGACAGGTGCTGGAGCAGTTTATGGTGGCATTTACGGGGCCATCAACGGTCTGTTTATGGGGATTGTTGAAACTTCGACGCAGAGTGTCGGTATTGTACTCATTGCGATCGCTGTGGGGGCGGGAAGTGGGGCTGGAGTGGGTTTGTGGGTAGGTGCTGCGAACGCACTTCTCGTCGGATTGTTGACCCGTTTGTTCTTCTTTCCCCTCAAAAATGTCCGACGCTATCGACGAGTGTTGAGCTTTTTGACCCCTGCGGTGGGCACTCTGGCTGGGATGTTTGGCTTTTTCTTCCCCTTTTTCATATCTTTGATGGGGAGTATGACAGATACGCAAATCTACGCGATCGTCTTGACATTCAATATCATCCCATCGATCGTCTTAGGTTTATCGATGGGAGCCATTAGCAAGCTGTTTGCACGCTGGTACGAACGACGCAGCCGGGGAGAGTCTTGAGGAGAATCTGAGAACACTGGTGAAGGCGAGCTGGGGAAGCTGGGGAAGCTGGGGAAGAAGAATGCCTGAAGAAGATTCATATGAGATGAAATCTGTCATAACTGATGAATCTGTCGTAACTAATGTAGCGACTGCTATAACTGCCTAGTGCAGCGCGGCAGAAATAACTAACCAGCTATCAACCCGTGAAAGCTATGCGTGCTAATCATTTTTAATTTTTAATTTCTAATTTTTCATTCTGCGCAGCGATACTCGATTCGCGATCGAGTTTCGTCCCGCATCGCTTGCAATAGAGCGCGTCGGTATCGTGACTCGACCACCCGCAACTCGAACAAGTAATTTGAATGTAGTTTGCCGTTTTTACCAATTGCTGAATCAATTCTCGTAGTTGCCACGGGACGATCGAAACTCCGGCAACAATCATCAGCAACGTCAAACACCGACCCATTTCCGAGAGCGGTGTAACATCTCCAAAACCCACCGTCGTCATGGTGACGACAGAGAAATAAAAGGCATCGAGAAAATTGCGGAATAGTTCTGGATTCTTTGGGTGTTCGACTTGGTAAATCAGTCCCGAGGAGATAAAAACAATGGTAAATAAGGTAAATAAAATTTTTGCTAAAATCAGTCCATCTTCAGATGTGACTTTAAAAATAGAAAATTCTAATTCTAAAAATCGAATCAAACGTAAAATCCGAAACCAGCGAAATATCCGGAGAAATAAAGTATTGCCCAAGCCAAGGACAAATGGTAAAATAACAAGTAGATCGATAATTGCGTTAAAACTAAACAAAAATCGAATGGGTTTTTCAGAGGAAATTAGCCGCAATATATATTCGATCGAAAATAGAATAACAATCGCTAAATCTAGTCTTTTCAGTTGAATTAAAACTGATGCTGGTAAATCGTAAGTTTCAGCAATAAAAGCAATAGAAGATATCAGAATTAAACCCAGAATTGTCAAAGAAATTGTTCGACCTACAGTCGTTTCAATATCTTCTAGATAAAAAGCAATATCTTTGCGGGTAAGCATAAACCAAAAAAGAGAAAAGCAACAGCACTTTATCCAACAAAAGAGTAAGCATTCAGCTTTTAACGAAAATAGGTAAGCATTTGTCGCCTCGGGTTCGATCGACTAATGAACTCAATCTGAATTTTATCGTCTTCGCTCTGATTCCGTTGAAGTTTTAGCTTTTAGGACTCGCAACAAGCTGACAGCTAAATGCTTACATAAAAAAGATTAAAAGAGAGACGGAACTCGAAAATCGATCGGCGCTCGAGATGCGATAGATAAAGAGTTGAGACCGTTGAGTGCAGTCGATCGAAAATGCCAAGGAGTTCTCAATACTCACTACTCACCACTCACTCTCCGTTCGATCGCCCTGAGTTTGAATAGAAAAGGTTCGGACACAGCACCAACACGACCCGCCATCAACTTGAAAGAGAAGGCGGGTACAGGTCGATTTGATGGCTCTATTATGATATTTAGGTTAACGCAGAAACGCTTCCACTTCCTCCGCAGTCGGTTGAGCGGCGATCGCACCGGGTTTAGTTGCCGTCAGCGCTCCCACGGCACAGGCATAAGTTACCATCCGATCGACTGTCGATGCATCGGTTAACCCCTTCGAGCCGTTCTGGCACAGTTGATGGAGTAATCCAGCCACAAAGCCGTCCCCCGCACCCGTCGTATCTTCGACAGTCACCGGAAAGGCATCGATTTGACCGGAAAAATCGTTCAAACAGTAGGAACAACCTCGCTCTCCCAAGGTGACGATCACCCCTTCCACATCATTGAGGCGAAGGGAAATCTCCGAAGCATTGGTCGTTTTGAACAACCACTCCGCTTCCTCCTCGGAGAGTTTGACAAAATCCACCTGACCCATCATCTTCCAGATGGCGCGTTCTCCTTCGGCGCGATCGTCCCAAAAGACCTCTCGCCAATTCACATCCACAAAGATTTTGGTATAGTGGCGATTGGCAAATTCCAAAGCGCGTTCGATCGCCCTGCGCGTCTCGGGGTACGCCATCTCCAAAGTCCCCAGAACCAAATACTTCGCCCCGGCAAACAGCGTTTCGGATAGCTCCTCTGCTTGCAAGCGAGTATCGGCAAATTTATCGGTGGGAATATCGCCAAACCCGGCAAAAATGCGATCGCCCGTTTGAGAGCGCAAAACGTAGACCTGTCGCGTGGGTGCTGTGGGGTGGCGCTGTATCCCCGTGCGATCGACCCCAATTTGTTCTAACATTTCCGTCAACTCATCTCCGGCTCGATCGCTGCCGATGCAACCGACAAAGCCGGCTGGGGTTCCCAACTTCACCAGTCCGCAGGCAACATTCGCCGGAGCGCCGCCGGGATAGGGAGTCCAGGATTTCACTCGTTCGAGGGGTTCTCCGGCTCGATCGGCTAGGCAGTCAAACAAAACTTCACCCAAACAGAGGACTTGAGGACTTGTCATATTGAATTTTTTTTATCTGCGTTTTTATTTGCGATTGTAAATTGAATACTCGATTTGTCTTTGGAAAGTCAAGATTGTTGTTCGTTCCTTGTCCCTCAGTCGGTCTCAGGTTCGGAAATCCCAGCAACGTACCCTCGAGCGCTGGGAGTGAAAACGCGCTAGGATCGGTTGAAAATGTTATCCATTCTAGGTATCCTCACTCACCATGTTCTTCGACGAATTACAGCCGATCTTGCAAGAATTGACCCGAGAACCCATTGCCTTTTTGGGGGGATTTTTTTCCGGTACGTTCCACCTCAACCTGTCTGAAGATCCGGTGAAAAGCTGGCTCGACGAACAGGGAGGTTCGTCGCCGTCCGTCCCGTCTTCAGATGCAGGCACTCCCCATAACGGTCGCAGCAACGGACCTCAGACCATTTCGATCGACTAAATCTATCCTCCCCAATAGGAAGGACTCGGAGGCGGCAGGAACGATCGCCGATCGGATTTGCCGTTTCCCTTCCCCAGAGGATTACATCCTTGACGTACTGGTGCGAGATCGACAAACCAAGTATTTTCCATTCCCCGTTCCCCATTGGTGAAAGGTTAAGGCTGTATTCACTTTGTCAACCTGTCCATAATCAACAGAAAACCCGGAATTGGGGGGTCTCCCCCCAAACCCCCCGCCGGGGGCCCCTCTACTCCCCCGAACCCCCCGCGCACAAGAG
>JAXHUC010000139.1:0-16875 GCA_034189805.1 Cyanobacteriota bacterium | reverse complement strand
AGCGGCTCTAACAAACCCGATTTGGGATAGCACACGACTTGGAAAGTTAGAAGATCGCCGCCACGAGAGTCTAATGCAGTGTGGCAGGGATGACTACTCAGCCTTTGCCACATTGTCAAAGCCCTGGAACTACCAGTTGAAGGGCTTCGATCGCTGGCGATTAAAATGGTCTCGGAAGTCGAAGATTTGTAAGATTTCAGAACGGGTAGAAAGGGCAGATCGCGCGATTGCTAAACTCAATAACAAGTATCCTCCAATTCAGTTCCAACTTATGCCCGAACTATCCCGCCGTCACTTCCTCCAAGCCGCAGGTGCAACCTTAGCCACAGTAGGTCTTCATCAAACCCAACTCCTGCGCCACCAAAAGGTTCTCGCCCAACCCACACGGCGCAAACTCGCGCTGATTATCGGCATCAACGACTATGCTGATGTGCCCCTCTACGGCTGTGTCAACGATGCCATTTTACAAAAACAACTTCTGATTCACCGATTTGGCTTCAATTCTCAGGATGTGGTGATGCTCCTCGACGAAGATGCGACCCGACAAGGCATTCTCGACGCAGTAGAAGAGCACCTGATTAAACAAGCAAAATCCGGAGATGTCGCCGTCCTGCACTTTTCCGGACATGGTTCCCTCGTGCGCGACCCCGACCCGATTCATGTTAATCCCAATGGGGAAGGATTAGCTGGAACGTTGGTTCCGGTTGATGGAACGCTACCCGACGATGCAGAAAGTCGAGGGGGAGAGGTTGCGGATATTATGGGACATACACTGTTTTTATTGATGTCTGCAATTCCAACGGAAAATCTGACGGTGGTTTTAGATAGCTGTTATTCCGGAGCGAGTACGCGAGATATTCGGGTGAGGGCGCGCGAGGGGGGCGAAAAAATCGAAATTTCCCCCCAAGAAAAAGCTTATCAAGAGCGGTGGTTAACCCACCTGGACTGGTCGAGAGAGGAGTTTGTCAGTCGGTATCGACGAGGTGTTGCGAAAGGTGTAGTATTGGCTTCAACCCAACCGAACCAACTTGCTATTGACGAGCAGTTGAACGGCTTTGTCGCCGGAGCGTTTTCCTATCGTCTGACACAGCATTTATGGCAGCAAGAGAGTACTCCAGAAAGCGCGATCGCCCAAATTCAAAGTCAAATTCCCCAAAGCTATCGGCAGGAACCCAAACTCGAAGTTGAAGTAGACAGCGATTACGGACAGCAGCCCTTTTATTTTGTGGAAAATCCCAGAACGTCAGGTCATGCTTTGGTTATCGAGCAAGAAGGCGATCTCGCTAAGTTGCTTCTGGTGGGAATCGATCCGGGGGAAGTCGTGGCGGGGACGGAATTTGTCACTTCAGAGGGTAACGGTGGGGTGGAAGTTGAGGTGAGGGAAGGGTTAATTGTAACGGGGAAGAGTACGGGGTCGGTGGAAGTGGGAACGGTGTTGCGAGTGCGGCAGAACTGAGGGATTCAGGGGGATTCGATCGGTCGCGATGAGTCGGACGGGAAACCCCAAACCCGTCGCATTGCGATACAGAGGAGGTGAGGGCAAAAGCTCGGTGCAACGCCCATAATCCAGAGTTGCCAGAAGGATTTATGAAGATACGCTAAACTATCGGCAAAATTGGGAAAACACCAGGGAAAATCAGGGGGATAGCAGCCCGCTGATGTTACAGCATACTCGGAGGTGGGGTTAAATCGATCGCAATGCTTAGACAGCCATGATGATTCCAAAGAAATTCCGAAAGGGCGATCGCTATTTGGCACTTTTGATGAGCGTGGTATTTGTGACTGCTATCAGTACCCCCATCAACGCCCAATCCAGGACTTCCAAATTATCTCATTTGCCAACAGCAGAAAACTCTGCCATATCAGAAACTAAGAAACCCATACAGGCATTTGGCGGACAAGTAGCTGTGTTTTTGGGACATGAGAGTGATGTCAACAGCGCAGTGTTTAGCCCCGATGGAACCCGAATTCTCACTGCTAGTCGAGATAAAACTGCGCGGTTATGGGACAGGCAAGGTAAGCTACTGGCTGTCTTAGGAGGGCATGAAGGTAATGTTGTAGGACACGAGGATGATGTCAAAACTGCTGTATTTAGCCCTGATGGTCAGCAAGTTTTGACTGTCAGTTTGCATAACACTGCTCGGTTATGGGATCGCCAAGGTAATCTTCTGGCTGTGTTACGGGGGCATGATGGTCGGATTAACAGTGCCGAATTCAGTCCGGATAGCAGTCAGATTCTAACTGCCAGTCAGGATGGAACTGCTCGGTTATGGGATAACAACGGTAATTCTCAATTGGTATTGCGAGGACATGAGCGTAAAGTGACAACTGCTGTATTCAGTCCCAATGGTCGGCATATCTTGACTACCAGTGGAGATGCAACCGCCCGGTTATGGGATCGACGAGGTAATCTTCTGGCTATTTTTCGGGGACATGAAGAACCAGATCTCCTTTTCTCTAAAGATATTGTCAGTGGAGTGTTTAGCCCTGATGGTCAGCAAGTCCTCACTGCCAGTCAGGATGGAACTGCTCGATTATGGGATAACAACGGTAATCTCTTAGCGGTGTTGTCAGGGCATGATGGTTGGCTTCTTAGTGCAGAATTTAGCCCGGATAGTCAGCACATCCTCACTGCCGGTATCGATCGAACTGTCCGGTTATGGAATCGCCAAGGTAATCTCCTGAAAATGTTCCGAGTTCATGAGGAGTGGGTCAACGGTGCCCTATTTAGCTCGGATAGTCAGCAAATTTTGACTGCTAGTAATGACAATACCGCCCGACTATGGGATCGCCAAGGTAATCTCCTAGCTGTATTGCAGGGACATGATGGCGAGGTAAACAGTGCTGTACTTAGTGCAGATGGTAGACAAATCCTAACTGCTAGTGATGACGGCACTGCCCGTTTATGGGACATGTCAGATGCGATTTCTATCCAAGCAAATCAAAGCGCTGCTCTGCAAAATTTTCAGGAGGAGGTATCTAAAAGGAACGCCCAACTCGTCATCCTTCAGGAGTATGTAAATCGAGTCTACGGAGGCATATTTAGCCCTAATGGTCAACAAATTCTCACTACCAGTTGGGATAACACTGCCCAGTTATGGGATCGCCAGGGTCATCTTCTTGCTGTGTTGCAGGGACATGAGGATGAGATTACCAGCGCCATATTTAGCCCAGATGGTCAAAAAATTCTGACTGCTGGTAAAGACGATAAGACAGCCAGATTATGGGATAACAATGGCTACCTCTTGCATATATTGGAGGGACATACAGGCGCTGTTATGAGTGCCATATTTAGCCCAGATGGTCAAAAAATTCTGACTGCTGGTAACGATGGTACTGCTCGGTTATGGGATGCTCAAGGTAATACTTTAGCTATTTTACAGAGGCATACGGGCTGGATTGATGCAATGTTTAGCCCTACTGGTCAGCGTATTTTGACCACTGGCATGGAGCAGATTCCCCAACTATGGGATAACCAAGGTAATCTCTTAGCTACCTTGTATGGCCATGAAAAGAATGCACTTAGTTTAGGTTTTGGCATTGCAGCATTTAGCCCTGATGATCGGCAAATCTTAACTTCTAATTTTGATGCTCCTCGGCTGTGGGATCGACAAGGAAACCTCTCTACTGTTTTACGAGGGAATAGAGAAGGTATTTCTACGGCTATATTTAGTCCTGACAGTCAACAAATACTGACTTTGGGTTGGGATAACACCGCCCGGTTATGGGATAACCAAGGTAATCTCCTTGCTGACTGGCCCATAGGTTATTATTTGACTGGTAGTGCTGCATTTAGTCCCGACAGTAAGCTACTGGTTCTTGCTGACAATAACAATACTGCTCAGCTATGGGATAACCAGGGTCACTTGACTATTCTGCGAGGACATGAGTCTTGGATCACAAGTGTTGTATTTAGCCCAGATAGTCAGAAAATCTTGACTGCTAGTAGTGACGGCACCGCACGCTTATGGGATCGCCAAGGCAATCTCCTGGCTGTGTTGCGAGGACATGAGGGTGGGGTTAGTAGTGCCACATTTAGCCCTGATAGTCAACAAATACTGACTTTGGGTTGGGATAACACTGTCCGCTTATGGGACGTATCCACTGCCATTGCTATCCAAGCCGAGCAAATGGCTGCCCTACAAACCTCTCAGGCAACTGTGTCCGATCAGAACGCTCCCCAAGCCGAAGCCGCACTCCAAGCCGCCATCCAACTCAACCAGCAAGAAACCATTGAATCGAGGCAGCAGGCACTCCAAAAATTAGAAGAAGCACTCAACCTGTATCGTGCAGATAACAACTCTGCCAAAGCCGCCCACGTCCTACGCCTCATCGGTAATATCAATGCCGACTTGGGACAATTCCAAACTGCCTTAGATGTCTACAACCAAGCCTTACCCTTATCGCAACAAGTCGGGGCTAAAGCTGAAGAAGCCGCCATCCTCAACAGCCTCGGTCAACTCTACAGCGAATTAGCCGACCTGAAAACCGCTCTAGATTACTACGATCGAGCATTACCCTTGCTGTATCAATTAAACGACAAAGGAGGTGCAGCCAACACCTTCAACAACATCGGTACGATTCAATCTGCTACAAAAGAATGGGGAAATGCCCTGGACTCCTACACAAAAGCCCTGATTATCTCCCGACCCGCAGGCGATTTAACTGCCGAAGCGACGGCTCTCAGTGGTATCGGTAGCACCTACATCGCTTCAGAAGACTGGGCGACTGCTCTCAACGCCTACAACCAAGCCCTCATCATCTCCCGACACCTAAAAGACAAAATAAAGGAAACCACCATCCTCAACCAAATGGGGAAAATACACGCTGCTTTAGGTGACAATTCCACCGCCCTCGAAAACTACACCCAAGCCTTAGCCTTATCCCGCCAACTGGGTTATAAGACCGAAGAAGCGAACATCCTTTACAACCAAGCCATCCTCAATCGCCAGCAAAATAACCTTACGGCTGCCAAAACAGGCATTGAGACAGCTATCGAGATTGTTGAAGACCTCCGCACCCAAATCGGCACCCAAGAACTCCGGCAATCCTACTTCGCCACCGTCCAAAGCTACTACGAGTTCTACATCGACCTGCTGATGCAACTGCACCCACAAAACCCCTCCCAAGGCTACGATGCCCTCGCCCTCCACATCAGCGAACGCGCCCGCGCCCGCAGCCTCCTCGAACAACTCACCGAAGCGGGCCTCGACCTCAAAGCCGACCTCGACCCCACCCTCAAAGCCGAAGAACAACGCCTCACCCAAGCCCTCAACGCCGCCGAACAAAAGCGCCTTGAACTGATCGACAGTAGCGCCAGCAACGCCGAACTCGCAGCCGCCATCGCCGAACGCGACGACATCCTAGAGCGACTCCAAAGCCTCGAAGCCCGGATTCGCAGCGCCAACCCCGCCTACGCCAACCTCCAATATCCCGACCCCCTCACCCTCGACGGCATCCAAACCCAAATCCTCGACGACGACACCCTCCTCCTGCAATACGCCCTCGGCGAAGACCGCAGCTATCTCTTCCTGGTGGGCAAAACCACCCTCAAAACCTACGAACTGCCCCCCAAAGCTGAAATCGAAGCCGCCGTTGAGGAATACCGCCAACTCCTCCTCTCCCCCAATTTCACCGACCTCAGCCAGGGTCAAAACCTCAGCCAAATGCTGCTGGGTCAAATCGCTGGCGAACTCCAGGGTCAACGCCTCGTCATTGTCGGCAATGGCAAACTGCAACTGCTGCCGTTCGCTGCGTTACCCGTTCCCGTCTCTTCGGCATCTACGGCTTTGAAGTCCCAAACGCCCTCTTCCCCCAGCCCCTTCTCCCAATTGTGGGAGAAGGGGAGCCAGACGAACTCTTCAAAGTCCCTCGCCCACAGTGGGGAGAGGGATTTAGGGAGAGGGCAAAACAGCCAAACAACCCTTCCCCTCCTCGCCAACCACGAAATCATCACGCTACCATCGGCGACCAGTTTGGCAGTCCAACGGGAACAATGGCAGAACCGCCAACAAGCCCCCAGAACCGTAGCGGTTATTGCCGATCCCGTTTTCAAACCCAGCGACCCGCGTTTGGGAGAAAATGCTACCGCGACTGTTTCAGGAGACTTATCTCAAGTGGACAGCCTGATTCGCAATAGCTGTGGCGATTTCGATCGCCTTCCCAATACCGCCACCGAAGCCGAACAAATTCTCGCCCTCGTCCCCGACGCGCAGGAGTTCAGCGCGATGGGATTCGATGCTAACTACAACACCGCCACCAATAGCAATCTGGGTCAATACCAGATCGTCCATCTCGCTACCCACGGCTGCATTCAAGACAATCCCCTCCTCTCCAACCTGGCGCTCTCGTTCTTCAACGCAGACGGACAGAGAGCCGAAACCAGCCTGCTGAAACTGCAAGATATCTACAACCTAGAACTCAATGCCGATCTCGTCGTTCTCAGTGCTTGCCAAACGGGAACGGGCAAAGAAGTGCAAGGAGAAGGAGTTGTGGGGTTGACACGCGGCTTCATGTATGCTGGAGCGCGTCGGGTTGCGGTCAGTTTGTGGAGCGTGAACGATCGGGCCACGTCTGTACTCATGAGCGACTACTACCGCCAGATGCTCGAAGGGGGACTCGATCCGTCAGCAGCACTGCAACAGGCACAGCTTGCGATGTGGCAAAGTGGCAGTTACTCAGCGCCATACTACTGGGCGGCTTTCACCCTTCAGGGGGATTGGTAAATCGATTTTGGAATTAGCGAGTGCAAATTGGATAAGAACGATATTTAATGCTGCACTCGGGGCCCGAATCGCGTTCGGATTCAAGGCAATCGGACTTCGGAGAAAGCCCGATTCAGCTCGGATGCAAGATCGAGCGCAGTTGCCCAATGTTGCAGGTAGTCAAAATCTAAAGTTTCTCCTTGAAGTTTTAAAATTCCCAAAACATCGCGCCACTGTTTCTCAGATTGGCTGCGCAGTCCCCATCGCAGTTTGTTAAGAACGACATCTTCGGCCGATGCAAACCAAAACTTTCCTTTGCCTGGAATGTCGATGTGCTGCCTTCTCGTAAATTTGACTCTCTCGAATTCCGTCTGGTCTGCTAAAATGAAATCCGCTCTGGATATCGACTCTTGATGGGTAATTCCTAGAGTTCTCATCCGTCCGCTGCGAACGTCTTCCACCCCCGGAACGTAAAAATTTCTCTCTTCCAATTCTCGCACCAGTAAATCGAGAGTTTCGACGGGCAACCACACAACGATATCTAAATCCCGAGTCGAACGCGGGTCGCCATGCAGGCTCGAGGCAACGCCGCCGGTGATGTAGTAGGGGATGGTTAACTCTTCAAACATCGGGTGCAGCATTGCTGCTAGGTCTAACGAGTCTTGTATCCAAGTCATATCGCTGCCGAAAAAATGGAGATTTGGGGGACACTCATCCCCGAGAAACGCTCGGGCGACCGCTGAGGAGATATCCTCTAAATTGGGGTAGCGCCGCCGCAGGCCGCAAAGGCAAAGTTGTTTGACATTACGAGCGATTGCAGCTGACATTAACGCCCGTTCGGCAGCAGTGCGTTTTCGCAACAGCTCGAACTCGAATCGATCGGTTTCTACGCTCGTATCTTCTGCTTGAGGGCGATAGGTTGTTGGAGATGCCGGGCTTGAAGTTTTCATATTTAGGGCTTGCTGAATAAATCGGCTTGCGCCCTTCTTGGGGCTATACAGCTTGAAGAGCGCGTCGGTTGCTCGGTTGTATTTCTCAATTGACCCAGCAATTTTCTCACCAAAGGATCTCGAATTTGAGCCAAAAAGTGCGATCGTCGTGGTTTTGTGGGATAGAAAAAAGCCAGAATTTCTTGCTGTGCCTGATTCCATAGTTATTCAGTAAGCCCTATTTAGCGATCGTTACCGAATAATTTTTTATCGATCGACGCTGTAATATTCATCGGGGTCGATCGCTATTGGAAGGGTCGAAAGTTCTTCTCCATTTTCCAAGGCGGCTTGTTGGGAAGATATCCCAAGTTTTTCTCGTTGTTGGCGCTCGAATTTGGCATGGGCTAGGTCGTGTCTTAACTTCCAATCCGACCAAGTTTCACCATATTTTTCGAGCCATTCTCGGTCTCGTCGATCGAACCACCGGATTTCTTCATATTTTTTTAACTCCATGGCGATCGTATCGGTGAAGTCCATTCCTTTTGCGATCATCTCCCGAGCTACTTCGGGTTTGAGAGTTCCATCTTTTTGGAAACGCTCTTTATCGAGATCACTCCAAAAATCCCAAGCTTCTGCCATTTGAAACACCTTTAGAAAAGCACTGCTAAGTAGTCAGACACAATTAAATTTACCTATGAGAGCGAGGGAACGGGGAACGGGGAACAGGGAATGGGGAATGGGGAATGTGAGACAAGGGAGAGGGGGGAGATAAGGGAGCTTATAAGGGAACATTAGTGACAAGTTAAGCAATTTTGTCGGGTGTCAAGTTGACGGATTTGAATAGTCAAACCCCACTCAAACTAAGAATTTCAACGATTTGACTCTTGTCTGCCATGGGTACGGGAGAGGCGTGCGCGTCCCCCATCGGGAGGTTTCCCCCCAAACCCCCCAAGTCCTGGTTTTCGGTTGATGATGGGAAGGTTGACAAAGCGAATACAACCTTAACTTGTCACCCATGATAAGGGAATGCTTTTCACAATTGCTCCGATTGCTCGTCAAGTGTCAGCCGTCAGCCGCCAGCCGTCAATAGCGAGCGCGCTGAATACTTCACGTTATTTTAGCAATGTCGGCATGGGGTCGGAGCGCGATACGACTTTGGCATGGAAAAAATAGCCAACTGACCGATAGGCAAACCCTCACTTTGGCAAGCACGATCGGATCGAAACCGCTCGAGAGGAATCCTGGTGACCCTCACGTTCAAGCACTTCGATACTCGATTGGGAGAGTGGATACACACCGATGGCAATCGGGATAATCCCGACAGCCTCCTGGTCGAAACTTTAGACAACACCCTTCTCGAAGTCTACCTCCCCAACCTCGAATTTAGTTTCGGACACATCGACGAGAAAAGCACCCCTGCCGACCTGCACCGCCACCCTTCCGGACAGGTTTTGTTACTCTCGAGTAAATCGCGAATGCTGTTCGGCCCGCCCGAAGCCCTCGAAACCATTGAGGCTCTGTGTCCGGACAAAAAAGACCGAGGGGCTTACGGCAGTATCTTCCTGGGTGCGTGCCACAATGCGATCGCCCGAGAACTCAACGTCCTGGTTGTAGACGACGAAACGGGAGCTAATGGCGGTATCCTTCCCGACGACGTGGCGTGGCGGCAAGTGGGAGATTGCCACGGGAAATGTTCTCCCGCTCTAGCACGAGAGTTAAGCGACACCACCGAACACGTCATTCAGCACCGGATGGCGCTGCCCGAGGAAATGCGATTTGCCAAAGGAACCCTCGCCCCCAAAGATTTAACCGAACTCCCCAGCCGACATCCGAATATCCCGATCGATCTGATTGTTCCCACCTCCAGCTTCAAAGGGGGAGATAAGAAAAACCACCCCATCGAACCGGGACTTCACACCACCACCGTTTGGCTGGGAGAAAAAGACTGCTCCAAAGAAGGAACCGTGGCGATTTCCCAAGTTCACGCCTCTTTTCCTACAGGCATCAAAGATTATTTGCGCTCGTTGGAAGCTCAAGCCCAGATACTCCACGATCGACAAAAAGACCCGCGCAAGCTCGCCGAATATTACTGCGAGCAGCACGAGAAGCGTCAAGCTTTTCGCTCGGAAACTCCAGAAGAACAACCCGACCCGATCGTCTACCGCATCATCAAAGCCGACCTCGAAAGCGGACGGGGGCAACTGCTCGAAAGTCCGAAAGTGCAAGGGGAACTCAACCGCTTCGTCCAAAATCGATGGAAAGAGATAGCCATCGGTAAAACCATCGAGTTCGATCGAGGCTTAATTATTCCCTCCAAAGACCTCAAACACGGGGAAATTTGCGTTCCCAGTTTGCCCGAGGGGGAAGAAGTTCTCAACTTTCGCTCTCCCCTGCTCAATTCCAACGGGATGTGCGTTTCTCTCAACAAATACGTAGACGATGCCTTGGCCCCCAACGGCAAGCCTCTGACGGGGGTCATCGTCGTCAACGATGAACACCGCAGCCGGATTCAAGCTCGCCTCGATGCCCTCAAAGCCCAGGGAATTGAAACCGACGAAAGGGTTCCACTGGAAACGGAATCCGAACGCCAGGGACGAGATTACGACGGCGACTGTATCGGCGTGGCGCGGGCGTTAGATTTTCCTCAGTTGAGTGCCGAAGCCAAATTTCGCAACCGACCGGAGAATGCCTACGCGCCGGTGGAGAAAGCCGAAAAAGTTTCCTTTCCCGAAGCGATGCCCTTTGAAGAAATTGCCATCTTCACGAGCGATGGGATTTCCGTCGGTGTCATTAATAACCACGCAACCGCCATCGAAGCGTTGGAGTCGGAAATCGACCTGTTGCGAGAATATGGAACCCAAAGCGATCGCATCGAATACGTGCGACAGGTGGGAGCGCACTACCACAAGCTCCTGCAATCGGATGCCGAGAACGAACCGATACCCGAATCCTACCGAGAGCGGGCCAGCCAGATTGCCGACATGGCTCGAAGCAACCTCAACCCAGAAGCCGTCGATCGCGCCTTGACTCTCAACCGCAGCATTTACCACGACTTGGTGGGGGAAGCGGCCCAGGAAAATCAAAAGGCGGTCGATATCTTCAAATCCAACAATCCTCCCGACTTAGAGAAGATTCGCCAGAACGATCGCTTGCTCTACCGCATCCCCAACTACATCCGCGACAAGAAGCAAGCCGGGGTCTACAGCGCGCCCGATCGCACCCTCGCCACCCCCGGATACTCTCCGGTGGAGTTGATGGTGCGTCAAGCCAATCGATATTTCCAAGCGGCTGCCCTCGAACCTCGCCCCATGCAGCAGTTCCGCGATTTATTTCCCGACGACTACACCCCGGTGCAAAAGCAAGCGACCGTCGCCGCCAAACACGAGTTCGACCGACGCTTCAATCTTGCCGCCGCATACAATACCAAACTCAAAACCGAGAAAGGACCGGTGCTCAAAGTGACGACCGCTCGGGGAACGCAATTCGAGGTGACGAACTTAACTCGGTTCGATGCCATCGACACTCTTGCCGGTCGAAACCTCGACATCAAATTGGTGGAGAATCAGAAGTACTTGAAATTCCCCCATCGACTTCTGGCTTTAGCGAAAACCGATGCCGGTCGGTACGAACCTCTCGGAACCGTTTGCGAAATCGCTCGGGAACGGGAGGGACTCCACGCCAATCTGGAAACTCGCAACGCCCAAACCCAACTGAGCGCTCCGGTTGCAGAAAAACAAGTTAAGTTAATGTTCGATCGGGCGCGAGAATTTGCTGTTGAGTTTTACCAATCCCTCCCAGAAGCCGAACGTCCCGAGTACGCAGCGGCAGCGTGGCACTTAGCCACCACCGTCGAAAGTCAACGGAGTGGGGCACAACCCTACAAAACTAGCAACTTCGTCTTTGCTGCTTTCGGGGAAGAAATTATCGGGCAACTGGGAACGCTGCAATTGAAAACGTGCGTGGTCACAGGTATCCAACACGATGAGAATCAGCTCCCCGACGAGGCTTGGCAGGACGGTGGCTCCCTTAAGCTCGAAATTGGCGTTAATTCCGACCCGGATTCGCAGCGCTACGGCAAACCGGTCATCCTCGTTGAAGACCCGTCAGACCGGCAGTACAAAGAATTTGGACTCCTCAACCAACACAACGCCCAGCTCCCCATCGGTAGCAAAGCCCGAGCAATCGTGACTGCCGACCCTCCTGCCACGGCGACGCTTTCTCTCGACACACCTCAAATCCCCCAACCGATCGCCATTGGCAAAGTGCGAGAGGGAGACTTCCATCGGACTCCCCTGGTGGGACAACGGTTGAGCGTTACTCTCGAGAGTCACCAACCCCCACCTAAATCCGTCCTCAAACTCGAAGATAAAATCATCGGGGAACTTGACGAGGACTCCATCGCCGGGTTTCAAGGGGCGAACCTACCCAAGGGCAGACAGCTTCAGGTAAAGTTAGAGACTTACGGTCGGGGGTCTGGAACTTATACTCTTGCCACGACTCCGGAGGGAAAGACGTTACGAGCGAACAAGCACGCCTACAACCCTTACAAAAACCGTCAGTTTCATGGGGAAACCTTCAACATCACTTACGACGAAGTGCCCGCTCGGTCGGTGATGCGCGCCAAAGTGGGAGACAAGGTTTTAGGGACGTTTACCGCCAACCAGAAAACTGCCAAACAAGCGCTGACCCAAGCGGGGATATTTCGAGATGGAGTCACTTTCTCGGCGACCGTCCGGGGAAACTCCACCACGGCGACCGTTCGCATTGACCCCAATTCCGTCGAATACCCTCAAACCTGGCAGCGCGTTCGAGACTTAGCCCCTCCCGAACGTCCCACCTCGCCGCCACAGAAAGCCGATCGATTGTTGGCCCAACTCAAGCAGCAGCCGACATTATATTTCCAACAGGTGCGAGGGGGGAAAGACACCTTGGGGTTTGCGGTCGCGCGGGAGGCGACCGAGAAAACGGCGAATTGGTTGAGGGTCAAGCAAATTCCTTTCGAGTCTCCCTCACCCAACCATCCAGAAGTTGAGATGGAAACCGAGCGGGGTTATCGAGTTTTTCGAGTTGAGGCTTCGGACGTACCCCCAGTAGTGCGCAAGGCGATCGAGAACAAATTGGGAGCGCCCCTCGATGCCAACTTCTCAGATTTGGAAACCATCGGCGAGTACTATCGAGCTTTAGAATCGGTTCCCAAAGTGCCATTATCCGGGCACAAGACGGAAGTGACCGAATCGATCGGCGTGCCGCTGAAGGTGAAGGCGTTGGTAGAGACTGTTGAAGATGCCAATGCATCTGTTGCGGTCGCCTCCCGTGCCGCTCGTTGGTGGGAATTGGCCGACTCCCTCGACGGTGACGATTGGACTTGGATTGTCGGACACACATCGGTGACGGCTCCACCTCGAAGCGATGCAGCTATTTTGATGGCTTTTGGAGCGGGTTTAGAAGATTTGCAGCAGGCGATCGAGATGGCTCGAACTCCCGAAGTCTCTGCGGTATCGGCGTTGAAATCTTCGAGGAAGGAGTTAGCCGTTGTGGGGGACTCTCAAATTCAACTGGCTCCCGAACCGCCACCGCCGGAAGCTGAGGCGACCGCTCAGAGCGATCGCCTTTGTGTTAGTGAAACTGAAGCGATTTCCCGTTCGAGAAGCCTTGAATCTCCAATCGAGAAGTTAGAAACCTCGAAAAATTCTCAAATCCAACAGGTTCCCAAGCCGCCACCACCGGAAGCTGAGGCGACCGCTCAGAGCGATCGCCCTTGTGTTAGTGAAACTGAAGCGAGCGCCCGTTCGAGAAGGCTCGAATCTCCAATCGAGAAGTTAGCCATCTCGGAAAATTCTCCAATTCAACAGGTTCCCGAACTGCCACCGCTGGAAGTAGAGAAGATTACCCAGAGCGATCGCCTTTGTGTTAGTGAAACTGAAGCGAGCGCCCGTTCGAGAAGGCTCGAATCTCCAATCGAGAAGTTAGCCATCTCGGAAAATTCTCCAATTCAACAGGTTCCCAAATCATCACTGCCAGAATTTCAGGTGAGTACTCCCCAAAGCGCTTGCCCTTCTATTTCAGAAACTAAAGCTGTCGATCGCGATCGCTCTTCCCAACCTGAGATAGAGGAGAAAGAAAATCCCCTCGCTGCCCTCAAACCCCTCAACGCGCAAGTTGCCCGCCATGCCGTCAAAGATGTGGCAATGGCCCAAGTCGCCACTCAGTTTATCGGTCGTTGCGCTGCTCCCGATAGCGTTCCCTCTAGCACTCGCAACTACGAGAAAGCTTGGGGCAGCAGAGCCAATACGGGGAAGTATACATCGGAAGATGTCGTGATGGTTTCGGGTTCGGGACCTTGGCGCGGTGTAACCCCGGCGCAAATCCAAGCCACTTTTGAGACGTTTTACCAACCGTTACTCGAGCGGGCGATCGAAGCTGGGAGTTCTTTTGTGGTGGGGAATGCCAAAGGCACCGACCGAGAGGTGCAAAATTACCTGGCACTTCGGGGTTACCAGCTCGAAGATTCTGGGGCAAATTATACGATGGCTAAGCCCGGACTCGAACGAGGAATAGATCGGGCGATCTCCTCTGGCGAAGGCACATCGGAAATCCAAAGCTCCACAAAACCGGAGAAGTCCGAAGTTCAACCACCATCCGTTCGTTCGTTTTTACCGGAGAAATTACCCATGAGCGATCGCATCGAACCCTCAATCGATCGACAAGTTCAGCAACAGCGGACGCAATTCGTCGCCGACGTAGTGGCTCGCACCTTAGACCTTGTGGGTCGGCACGAGCATTCTGGGGATGAGTACGCCGCGAAGTGGAATCCCCAGACTGGGGAGTTGACCCTCCAGGCAGCGGGAGAAGACACGCCTCGCATGGTGGCGAAGCTGGAGGAGGGAAGATGGAAAGCGACCCAAGGCTGCCGCCTGAGTGAAGAAGATCGACGATTTTTTGAAGATCTCTCTCCCAAATTGGAGCATTTGGAGGAACGGCAGCGGCAACAACAGTCTTCGGGAATCGAGCAATCGCGATAAAATATAGCAGTTGCCACGCGCTTGTGCGGACGGATTCTTCCCCTGCCTCTAACTGATAACCGATCGCCGATCGCTGTTTGCTGAAATGACACAAATCCTCGCGCGACCTCAAGACCAACGACTCGTTCATTCGGGGATGACCTGGCAGCAGTTCGAGTTGCTTCAACAGAGCTTTGCCTCCTCCCCTGGCATTCGTTTGTTTTACTATCGAGGTGAGGTCGAAATTTTGTCCGTTTCCCAAGACCATGAATCTATTAGCCGGACGATCGGTTTGCTACTGGGTACGTATTTTGTCGAGAAAGAGATCGAATTCAACCCATTAGGAAGTTTCACTCAGGAGAAAGAAGGAGAAGCTTCGGCACAAGCTGATGAATCTTACTTAATCGGTCGGTCTGTGGGGGCAACGCCGGATTTATCGATCGAAGTGGTATTGACCAGTGGGGGACCGAGTAAACTCGATCGTTACCAAGCGCTGGGGGTTCCGGAAGTCTGGTTTTGGGAAGATGGGGTATTCGAGCTATATCATTTGCGCGAATCCGGTTACGAACGGATCGAACGGTCTGAGGTGCTACCGGATTTATCCATCGAATTACTTTCTGGGTGTCTGCTGATGGCATCTAAGGTTGAGGCGGTGAAGGAATTTCGCCGTGCCATTAGCTAGGTTGCTTCGGCAAGGATTTTCAGTGGCGGTAACTACTCAGGCTTAATAATTTCTGTAATGTAACTGTTCGGGGGGTGTATCATTTTAGCAGCGTCCTAACCAACACTACTTACACGGAGACGGATATGAAGATCGGTATCATCGGGGCGGGTAATATTGGCAAGAACGCGGCAATCCAATTTGTTAAGGCCAAGCACCAAGTCCGACTCAGCAACGGAAAGCAACCGGAGACGATGGCCGACAGGGTTGCGGAGGTGGGCGGCGACTGCGAAGCAGCGACCATTGCTGATGCGGTTGCGTTCGCGGAACTGGTCTTGCTTGCAATGCCGTGGCCCAAACGTGAGGAGGCCATCGGGTCGGCCGGTTCTTTCGAGGGGAAGGTAGTGATTGACGCCACGAATCCATATACCGCCGATTTCCCGAAGCTTGATGCCTTGGGCGATAAAACTGCGTCGGAGGTGATCGTCAGCTTGCTGCCCGGAGCCAAAGTGGTCAAGGCCCTGAGTACGATCCAATATCTTTCGCTGCGACACAAGGGTCAGCCAGCCGACCCCCAGAAGAAAGGAGCACCGGATGGTCGCATTTGCTTGCCAATATGTGGAGATGACACGTCGGCCAAAGCCGTGGTTGCGGAGTTATTGTCGGACATCGGCTTCGAGCCCATGGACTTGGGCCCGCTGAAGATGGGTCGGCACATGGAACCATTTCAACTACTGTACAGCCGGGATTACGTGGTCGCTCAGGTCCGCGAGCAGCTGAGGCGCTCGGGAATTGAGTTGGAGGCTGGTTGATAGATAGCATCAATGCTTTCGCCTAACCTACAAATGGTCCTTCAACAAGATGTCGAGCAAGCAATGGGCAGTAAAGACTAGCCGTTTGCCTTGCTCCACAAGCTGCGCGTAAAAGATGAGGCAGCAGGCGATCGCGTCTTCGTCGAAGGGCATTTTACCTTTCGTCATCGCACCACAGGCAAAATTGCAGACAGCGATTTTCTCGCCGCGTTCAGAATGGAGAACGGCAGAATTAGCGGTGGTCAGTTTTATGAAAATACTGCTGGCGTTGCTGCTGCTCGTCAATAAACTCCCCGTCTAGACTCACTTAATTTACAAGCTAACCCATGCTTTCCCATTTCTTACCCACACTGTCCACTGCGCTAGTTGTCTTCGGTTGAGGGAGTTTTGTCTTCTGCTGGCAGGAGAGCTTCTAGTTTTCTCATTAACGTTTCCACCTTCCGCCATGTTTTGGTGTCTTCCCAAAGTCGGGCCCGATCGATCCGCCCGCTTAAGGTTTGCCATTGCTTTTTAGGTGTGGCGGGTTCGGGTGCAGTTCGAGCGCGTTGCCTGCCGATGCGCTCTTTGATTTGAGAAAGAGATAAGTTTTGGGCGATGGCTTCTTCTAAGATTTGCTGGCGTTCTCCTTCCTCTTTTACCCGAGCGATCGCTTTGGCTTTCGTATAGGCAATTTTTCCGCAACGCAGGGCTTCGAGAATCTCTTCGGGTAATTTGAGCAGGGGCAGCCGATTGGCGACAAAAGACTCCCAGGTCATTCCGACCGACTCG